>RFSE01000031.1 GCA_009924135.1 Pseudomonadota bacterium
CAAACCCCGGCCGCCCCTCGCCTGCCAGTGAGGGAACGGCTGGAACCGGAGCGCAGGGCGCTCCCAACCTCTCGCTACTGGCCCGGTTGACGTGGCCGTGGATCGGTCCGGTGGCGAGGAGGAAAAGCGGAAATACAACCGCGCGAGAGATACCCTCCCGCGCGGTTGTGCTTTTGCAGAATCAGGAAAGCAGGAAGGCAGGAATCGGAATTCACGACACGAACCTGTTTGGGGCACGTGGATGGAAGTGGTTGGCAGGGCGGGGTTCACCCCGCTTCAACGTGATAAGCAGTTCAAACATTGAAACGGCGTGAACGCCGCGCCCCACGGGCTCACTCCCCCAAACGGACCGTCAGACACCAGTTGTGGCTTGCCCGATGCTGGTGACGTGGTTTGACGTGCGTCTCGTTTCGCGCAGGTCGATCGCGCAAATCATTACAATGAAACCGAGAGCGACAACCAGGTTGCCGGAACGAACGCTGGGAAGTTAAACCGTTCGCTCTAGCGATCACTCGGCGGCGGCTACAGACACCGGCACCACTTTTGCCCCCTTCTGCACAGCCCAAAGATAGCTTTGCGAACAGATAAACAACGTGCCATTGGCGGCGACGGGTGTGGCGTAGGCGGTGGACCCAAGGGGAATTTCCGATAGTACTTTCAGGTCTTTGCTGGCGACGTAGGTGACGAGCTTCTTCTTGGTACCGAGGTAAACCTTGCCGTCGGCCACCAGTGGCGTGCTCCACGTTTCAGACTTCGTGTCATGGACCCAGTAGGGCTTGCCGGTCTTTTCATCAAGGCAATGAACGTGGCCGGCCAGATCGGCGGCAAAGACCAGGCCACCGCTGATCGCGACGCTGGAGATGCTCCGCTCAAGAGCGTCGTAGGTCCACACGCAGCCGGAGTGCGTGATGTCGCCCGTTTTCGTGGCATCAATGCAGTTCAAAATCCCGCGCCCGCGCCCGTGCATCGGGTCCTGGCCAATCGTGCAATAGACGCGCCCTTCGTGAAACACCGGCGAAGCGATGAGCTCGCTGGGCCCGAGGAAGGTGCCGTCATCCTTGTTGGTCGTGTACTTCTTGCGCTTGTCGCCGATGTAATAGTTGAACGGTTTGCCGTCGCCCAAGGGGTCCCGGTAGTTCGGCGGGTTGCAGTCGTAGGACCAGACCTTCTTGAAATGGACCGGCTCGCCCGAGGCATCGGCGAGCGCCTCGAACGCATAGCATAGGCCGTCGCCGCCGCCGAAGAATACGAGCTTCTTTCCGTTCACCATGCCGATGGTCGGAGGCGACCAGAGACAGTGCCACATCCGGTGGCCGAGGTCTTCGGTGTCGGTCGCCAGCAGCTTGCCAGTCTTCGCGTTGAGCGCGATGAAGCTCGGCGCGTTGGGGCGCAGGCAGAACGTGTGGGCCTGATTCACGCCATTCGCCGAGGTGCAGTAGAGGATATCGCCATCCACCAGAACCGAGCACGCCGCCACATCGTGCGGACAGACGCCAAGCTCGTTCACGAGATCGTAGCGCCAGAGGATGTCCCCATCGGTCTTCTCCAAAGGCACGGGCGGGTTCTTGCTGCCGGCGATGTAGCTGGCTTCGTCCTTGAACGGCCCGTCGTTGCCATCGGCCTGGCCCCTGACATCGAGACACAAAATCTCACACGCACTGGTCACCACATACGCCCGGTTGCCAACGATGGTCGGAGAGGAGCAGACGCCGAGGTTCTGCTGGCCGTAATGCGCGTCCCTGGGCAGTTGATCCTTCGGCCGCGCCGGCACCGGCAGCCGCCAAAGGGTACGGCCCGTCTTTTCGTCCAGGCACCAGATCATGCCGCCCTTGGTACGTTTCAAGCGGCTGTCGTTCACCAGACTGGCGTCATCGGTGCCGACAAACACCCGGCCATCGGCCACGGTCGGATTGCCGCAAATCAAGGTGCCCAGCTTGACGACCCAACGCACATTCTCGGTCGTGCCCGGCAGCATGCCCAAGCCATTAGGGGACTTTTCGCCCGGCTTGAACGTATCCGGCAAGCCCCGCTCCACCGAGACCATGTTGCGTCCCAGATCGGCACCACCCCACGCCGGCCAGTCCGCCGCCCAGGCCGGAGCGGCCGCGAAAATGAGGGACAACGTTGCCGCAAGGACGATGGGTTTGGTGGTGGCCATTGTGCCCCATTAACGACATGGTTGAACTGCTGTTTCTTCAACCTGTCAGATTCCGCCCATGAAGATGCTCCGTGCAAATCAACTGGTCCCGTGGCTGGCCTTGCTGGCTGGAGTCGCCCACGGGGTCGCCGCCGCCCTCCCTTCGCCGGAGGAATTTCAGACAAACTGGCCGCGCTTCCGTGGTCCCGGCGGTGGCGGTGTCAGCACGCAAACCGCCGTGCCATTGACCTGCGATCTCAAGACCGGGGCGAATCTGGCTTGGACGGTTCCGGTGCCAGCCGCAGGCTTCAGTTCGCCGGTCGTCTGGGGCAGCCGGGTTTTTCTCTCCGGCGGGGATGCTGCCCGTCACGGCGTGATGTGTTTCGACACCCATTCGGGTAAACTGGTCTGGCACCGCGCGGTTCCCAAAACCGTCGCCGATCCCGACGAGCCGGCGGAAGTGCCCGATCAGTGCGGCATGGCCGCCGCGACCGTCGCCACTGATGGACTCCGCGTTTACGCCATGTTCGCGAATGGCGACGTCGCCGCATTCAGTTTCACAGGCGAAGTAATCTGGTCGAAACACCTGCCCGTCCTGAAGAACCCCTACGGTCATGCCACCTCGCTGCTCACCTGGCAGGACCGCGTAATCGTCCAGCTTGATCAGGGCGAACTGGAAGACAAGCTGAGCAAACTCTACGCCTTCGATGGCACCACTGGGGCCATCGTTTGGCAGCAACCCCGCCCGGCGGGCGCGTCGTGGGCCACGCCGATCACGTTGGAAGCTGCCGGCCAGCCCCAGATCATCACTCTCGCCGTGCCCTGGGTCGTCGCGTACGCGGCCAAGGACGGCGGTGAACTTTGGCGGGCCAATTGTCTCGACGGCGAGGTCACTCCCTCGCCGGTCTTCGCCGGCGGCACCCTGTTTGTCGTCAGCCCAACGCGGAAGCTGCAGGCCATCCGTCCCGATGGGCGTGGGGACGTCACGAAAACCCATCTCGGCTGGGTGGCCGAAGACGGCATCCCCGATGTGACCAGTCCCGTGAGCGACGGCGGGCTGGTGTTCCTCCTCGACTCCAGCGGCGGGCTGACCTGCTACGACGCGAAAAACGGCAAGAAGCAATGGACACAAGACCTGGAGGAGGAATGCAACGCCTCACCCAGCCTGGTCGGCAACCGCGTGTATCTCATCACGAAGAAAGGCACCCTGTTGGTGTTGGAAGCGGCCCGTCAGTTCAAGGAACTCGGCCGGTCATCGCTCGGCGAACCCATCTTCGCCAGCCCGGCCTTTGCCCAGAACAAAATGTTCGTCCGCGGGCTCAAGCACCTGATTTGCCTCGGGGCCAAGAACGAGAGACCAACCAATTGATTCGGAGATAAACGGTGGTTAAAAGCGCAGCGGGGCTGTCGCACATGCCTCCGGTGACATTGATAGAAAGTACATTCCTCACCGCCAGCGGAGTCTTAAAGCGTGCAAACGGAAATTCCATAGTGGCCTGCGTCAGGCAGGACAAGTTCAGTGCTCGCACGATCGACCTGCCATCCATTCGCAAACCTTCGGTTGCTAAAAGTCAAGCTAATCAATCACCGCTTTTGAATAAACCGGGCTTTCCAAAGTCTCACCTTGGCTGTGATTACTGAAAATCTGAAACCTGAAATTGATACCGTGAAAAGCTCCGCCAAAAAGTCTCTGCCCATGTGGGTCCGTTGGATACCCGCCTTCGCTCTGGTTACGATCCTCTATTTCGCCAGCGTTGCCCCCGTTTTGCAGCTCGTTCAAAACCACACCTTGAGCAACCACGCGTTGCTCATCTATAAGCCGCTCATCAGCATCCACTCTCCCCTGTACCAGCTGACGTTCGATTATTTGATGGAATACCCCAGTTGAGGTATTTTCCGGCCCGGGATCGGCTGCCGGTTAATTTCCCGTTCGTTCTCACACACCAAGCTAACACCTTGGTGTGCTTGCTTTTAGGGTCCGCAAGGCGGAAACCGGGGCGATTAGATGGTCATCGGTAACTCAGCGACGCCGTGGCCGTGCAGTTGACGTTTGCGGTCAGGCGCAGCCAATGCGCCGGGAGGAGCGGATCGAACACCACCGTCGCCCCCGCTTCACCGGGTGGTGCGGTCACCCGCTGGTGCGGCACCCATTTGCCGGTGCCCAGCGGATCAACTTCGATCTCAATAATGACCGGCTGCGGGTGCTGATGGCTCAGCTTCAGGGTGCGCTGGTCAAAGCCCCACATTAAATACGGGTCGCTCGGCGTGCCGGCTTGCACCGGGGTGAGCTTCCATGGTCCCCCGTCTCCCCGCGGCTTCCCGAACTGCCAGAGATCATCAACTGCGCCGGCCCAAAGCGCGGCCTTGCCATCGTCGCTGCGGATGATGTGTGTCCCCTTGGCATCGTCGGTGACACCGCTGAGCAGCAACAGGCCCCGGTAGGTGGCATAGTCCTTGATCCGCCGGTTGTGGGTGGTGACGGGCCGGATTTTTCCGAAACCACCGGAGCTTTCAGCCGGCAGTTCGTAAAAGATGCCGCCACAGTTGAAGAGGTCACGTTCGGTGACAACCTCGCGATCTACCCGTTCAGCGCCCAGCACGCCGGGGGCATCGAACGCCACGTCCCCCTTCGGCAACCGCCAGCGCCGGCCCTTTTCATCGGTGTACAGGACGGACGCCGCATCGTAGGTGAGCACGCCATCGGGGATGGCCATGTTCTTCCGCAGATATGCTTCCGCTGGCGCGTCGTTGCGCCGCACGAGGTTCAGCTCGCCGTCCAATTCGTAGTACGCATCCGCCGTGGCGAAAGCGAGGGTGCGGAGGTTGTCGCCCCGGGCGCGCAGCAGGCCCCCGGAGACGTTCTTGTCCACCGGCTTCGCAACGCCGTCGAAAATGTCCGTCGCGGAGGCGCCACGCTTGTCCTCGTTGCGATAATGCAGCAGCGCAGTCGCACTCGCGCAGTCACGGCTGGCGGTTACGCGCAGCCAGATGCCCTGTTCATCTGCTTTGAAATTGAGCTGCGCGCCTGAACGCGCCGCCACCGGCACCTCGCGCAACTGGGCCCACTGACCATCACCTCTGGCATCCACCTCCAGCGTGAAGGTGACCGGCTCCGGCTCGTCGTGTTGCAGCCAAAGCGCGCGCTGCGCGAAACCGCTGAAGAGAATGGGATCGCTTGGGGCGCGTGCGGCCACCTTGTCCGCGAGCCACACCGCGCCCTGTCCAATGGGCGGGCCGAGTTCATCCAGCCGACGCGGCTCGACAAACCAGAGATTGGATTGCGACTGCCCGGGGGAGAGGACTTTGCCCTTGGCTTTGCGCGCGTTCAGGAACTCGCTTTTGGCCGTCACGTCGCAGCCAAAAACCACGCGGTCATTCCAACGGCAGAAGTCACCGGTGACGCACAGATGCGTCGAACGCGGGGCGATGCCCGCCGAGTTCCGGGCCGAAAACGTCTTCGGGAAATTCCAGAGCGTGCCATGCATGGTCATGAGCAGGTCGCGCTCGCCGATGTCGCGGATGCGCGGCCACTCGGTGTGCCAGCCGTGGCCGCCATCGTAGGTGTGCGAAGCCTTGGGCAGCCGGTAAGTGAGCCACTTGCCCCCATCAAGACACAACACGATCACGGAACGCTTGTCCCAGCCCGTGGCCCACACGGGGTCAGTGTCGGGCTGGGCGTTGCCGTAAATCCCGCCGGGACCAGTGACCTCGACAAACTGGTTGCGCCGCACCAGTTGGAAATCGCCCGCACCCGTCCATTCGCCAAGCGCGCCGCTCTCGGTATCGGGGTTTGTCTCGGCCGCCTTGCCGTGCTCCCCATTGTTGGAAAAGACCAGCCGGCCCTGGCCGGAAAACAATCCCTTGCCATGCCAGCCAGGAAGTTTGGTCTCCAGCGTGGCGGGATGCGCTTCGCTCGTCTGCCCCGGCTTCGGCTTGTTCATGCGCTCCTTCAGCAGGCCGGTGACCACGAGCGAATGGACATCCACCTCGTAAAGTCCGGCCTCCATGGTCGCGACGTACACCTTGTTCGCGGGATCAGTGAGGTGGCGCGCAACTCCCGTGAGCCGGCCGGGCATCTTCTGCCACGGAACGACCCGCACGTTGCGCTGGGCGTCGATGAAGTAAGGCCCGATGATCAACTGCCCCGACTCGCGATGGATCATGCGATCGGCCGGGGTGCCGCCGATGCTCTCGGGCCGGACAATCTGCCGGAGGTCCGGGGTGATTTCGTAGAGTTTGTCCGACGATCCAAACGGCAGGTGTGGCCCGTAGCTCACCACCCACAGCCGGTCCGCCCACGGCACCACCGCCCCTGTGCCACACTCGCCCTCGTTGTTGAACATCGCGAGGGACGGATAGACCCCGCTGATGCTGCGTGGTCCATCAGCCCGTGTCGCGCTGGAGAAACAGGCAGCCAAAAGGAGCGGGACCAGGTGCAATTTCATCGTCCCAGACTGGCCACCCGCCGGCCGGGAGGCAATCGCAATGCCTTATGCCGGCTTGAAATCGCTTACACTCCCGCCATCGTGTTCGCTGAATGCCGGACGCCCTGCGCCACCAACTCTCACTTGATGTCTGGCGCAGCCTGCGCTGTGAGTGGCTGTGGGTGTATCGCGGCGAACCAAAGCGAACCCAGGTGTGGTCGGCGGAGATCCCCGTTCCGCCGGGCGTGTTTTTCGTCGAGCAGGGCGAAGCACGGATCCGCGCTTACGGTCAGGAACACAGCATTGCCCGGGGCAGCGCCTTTTTCACAGCGCCTGGCCACCGGCAGCAATGGTTTGCGACCGGCACCCGGTTGCTTTCAGTCGGTTTTCGGGCCGACTGGCCGGACGGCACTCCCCTGCACCGCACCGGGCTCAACCTCGTCGCGAGTGTGCCCGGACTTCGCCGTGCCACGCTGCAACTGTACCGCCAGATTCATGGCAGCAGGAAGGCCATCGACTATCAGGAATCGGTCCTGCCACACCCGCTGGACCCAATGGCCTGGGCTCAACGCGAACCGCGTTTCACACTTGGTTCGTCGTGTTTCTGGACACCTTGCAGAAATGCGGCGTCGCTCCCGAACTGCGGGCCGGAAGCAGCCAGCGCATTGTGGATCAACTCGTCGCGTGGCTCAATTCACTCCCACTCGATCATACCAGCCCCTCGTTGCCCGACGGTTTTCCGCTGGGTCTCCGCCGCGCCGACCAACTTCTGCAACAGCAGGTTGGCATCGGCCTGCGCGCGTTCATCGAACGACGGCGGCTCAACGCGGCCCGGACCCGGCTGCTGGGGGAAACCATCCCCATCAAGGAACTCGCCTTTGCCCTCGGCTTCCGGCACGCCTCCCACTTCACCGCCTGGTTTCGGCGCCATGCCGGCCTGCCGCCCTCGGCGTATCGGTCCAGCGGTGCGCCCGACGCAGCTTAAAGCAGTAGGGCGAAAACAGGATGAACCACGAAGACACAAGGAACACAAAGTAGCTACTCCTTGACGCGGATATTCCGAATCTGGATCGCACCAAACTCCGCGCGCAACATGAACCGGGTGTTCGCCGCGCCGGCCTTGGAAGTGCGGACGGTCTCCCCGCCGACCTTGTGCTCGACCTTGTCGCCTTGGACGATGATTTCCAGCGTGGACCAATCGCCTTCCTTCACGTTCTTGGTTTCCTTCACTCCGGGGACGACATCGAACTTCGTACCGCGCAGGAAGAAGTCGTTGTTGCACTTCGGGCCGGCCTGGAAATCCAGCTTGATGTGGACGTCCTTGGTGAACTCCTTCGTCGTCTCGATGTAGAGGTTCCCCTTCACCGCCGGGTCATACACGAGGATGCCATCCACCACCTTGAACCGGCCGCCGAATGCCTCCGTCTTGCCCTGTAGTGGTTCGGGTTTGGGCGTCTTGGCCGTCTGCCAGCCGTCCAGGTTCTTGCCGTTAAACAACAGGGTGAAACCGGGCTCCGGAGTGAAATCAGCCGCCCCGGCGCGTGGCCCCGAAAACAAGGCCGTGAGACTGGTAAGCAGAAGGACCAATGGGAAGATGCGCATGGCAATCTGATATCGCGAACACCGCCCCGGCGCGAGGGCAAATTTGGGCGTGGCCGGATCATGGTTGCATCTCTCTCCCCCCGAGGAACTAAATCTTCCGGAGATACGGCGTTGAGGGGCAAGTTGCGCCCGCTTTACGTCGCCCCATGGAAGGTGATAATCTCTGCCCGTGAAAGCAACGTGGTAATGCCTGTCCCGCCGCCAACGATCTACGTCATCGCCGGCTGCAACGGCGCGGGCAAAACCACGTTCGCCAAGGAGTTTCTGCCCCGCGAAGTGAAGTGCCTCCGCTTCCTGAATGCCGATGAAATGGCCCGAGGTCTCTCGCCTCTCGACCCGGCTGCCGGTGCGGCCAGAGCGGCTCGCCTGCTGCTGACTGAAATCCAAAGAGCATTCGATGCCCGCCAAACCTTCGGGTTGGAGACAACCCTGAGCGGCCTCACCTACAAGCGGATGCTGATCAACGCACGTGAGCGAGGTTATGTCGTGAAGCTCTTTTACCTATGGCTTCCTTCGGCAAAAGTGGCGATCCGGCGTGTGCGCGAGCGCGTGCGCAAAGGCGGCCACGCCGTTCCTCCCGCCGACATACGCCGCCGTTATCACCGGAGCATCAGCAATCTGGCCCAACATTACCTGCCTCTCGCCGACGAATGGACGATCTTCGATAACAGCTGCAAGGTGCCCCGCGTGGTGGCCGACGGGGCTGAAGGTGAAACCAGAGTTATGGACGAATCCCTGGTCCGACTGATAAAAACTCATCAGACATGAAGCCCCCGGCTAAACCGAAGAACGGGAAAGGCTCCCCGAGCACCGCGAACGCCCTCCGCGCTTTGCGCCGTGCCGCCCAAAAGGTGCAGACCGAGAACCGCAAGCTCGGACTGCCGATCATCTTGTGGCAGGACGGCAAGGTAGTTGAAAAACCTGCGTGAACCGTAAATCACAGTCTGCGAAGCTGCACCTGACAATAGCCTTGCCTCAGCGGCAGCCGGTAGCCGCGTCCGTCGCATTTATCAGGACTTTTGCAGCCGCTCACTGATCTTCCCCATCGCCCACTGCGCGTGCTCCGCAATCAGCGGCTCGGGGTCACCCGCCGCCCGCTCCAAGGCGGGCAACGACTCCGCGCCGCCGATATTGCCGAGGGCCACGCAGACGTTGCGGAGAAGGCCACGGCGCTTGGTGCGCAAGATCGGTGAACCGGCGAAACGCTGTTTGAAACCGGCTGCATCGAGCGCTAGGAGTTCCAACAGGTCCGCCTGGGCCAGCCCGGCTCGCGCGTGCGATTGCATCAGGCGGCCTTCCGCAGCGAACTTGTTCCACGGGCAAACGGCCAGGCAATCGTCGCAGCCGTAGATGCGGTTGCCGATGGCGGGCCGGAGTTCCACGGGGATCGACCCTTTCAGCTCGATGGTGAGGTAGGAGATGCACCGTCGCGCGTCCAGTTCGAACGGCGCGGTAATGGCCTGGGTAGGGCAGGCCGTGATGCAGCGCGTGCAGGAGCCGCAACGGTTTTTCTCCGGCGCGTCGGCTTCCAGTTCCAGTGTGGTGATGATCTCGGCAAGGAAAAACCAGTTGCCCAGCCGGCGGCTGATGAGATTGGTGTGCTTGCCGGCGAATCCAATCCCAGCGCGTTGCGCCAGGTCACGCTCCAACAACGGACCGGTGTCCACGTACCAGAGCGACCGCGCCGTCGGCCCGCCGAGCTGGTCCACGAACGCGGTGAGTTCCTTCAGCGGCCCGGCAAGCACGTCGTGGTAGTCCGTGTACCGCGCATAGTGCGCGACGGCGCCAGTAATCAGTGAGCAGTGTTCAGTGTTCAGTGGACTCTGGCCAGTCGCCCCACTGAACACTGAACACTGCTTACTGATTACTTCCTCCCCTTGAGAGTAGCTGACCGCCAGACAAATCACCGTCCGAGCCCCCGCCAGCACCAGCTCCGGGTCCACGCGCTTGTTCGCATTCCGGGCCAGCCAGGCCATCTTGCCATGCTGGCCAGTGGCCAGCCAGCGCTGGAATTGCTCGCGGTGTTCCGGCGCGTCGGCGGAGGTGAACCGGCAGTCGTCAAAGCCCAGCTCGCGGGCCCGCTGGCGGATGGCCTCCCTCACGACCGCGGCGGCTGTTGCTGGGCCGCGCGATAATTGTGCAGGACGTGCGCGGCGATTTCCTTGAGCGAACGCTGCTCGGTGTTGACCAGCACATCGGCCTGTTTGTAAGCGGCTTCCCGGGTCGCCAGCAGGTCGCGGATTTTGCCCAGCGGGTCCGGCCCTTGCAGCAGCGGGCGGTGGGTCTGGTGCTTGGTCCGCTGGTAAATGGTCTCGGGCGTGGCCCAGAGGCAGACGACGAGCGAATGGTACTTGAGGCTGGCCAGGTTGGCCGGATTCACCACCAGACCACCGCCGGTGGAAATCACCCGGCCGCTCCAGCCGGTCATCTCGGCGACCAGGTCGCACTCGAACTTGCGAAACGCCGCCTCGCCGTGCTGGGCAAAGATTTCGCTGATCTTGACGCCCGTACGCCGTTCGATCACCTCGTCGGTGTCCACGAACTCGAACTGGAGTTCGGCGGCGACCAGCCGGCCCACGGACGATTTCCCCGCGCCCATGAACCCGGCCAGCGCGATGTTGCGAATCTGGCGTGGCACGCTCATGGCTTGAGCATGGCGCACCGGCGAAAGGGAGGCACGAAGTTTCAGCCGGGAACCGTGGCAATTATTGTTTGGTGCGCGGCGGGATCGGAGGCCAATCGCACCGCTCCCGCCTCCGGCGCGACCGGCACTCCGCACCCAACCGCGCTCCCACCCCTGACAATTTAAGGGACCCGTCCGCCGGATGAAGATTTGACCCGCCCCCTGCCCTCTCCTAAAGTCCGCGCCTTGATTATGAAGGTCCTGATTTGTGATCCGATTTCGCCGAAGGGTATTGAGCTGTTCAAGCAACGGCCTGAGTTTCAGGTGACGGTGCTCGACAAACGCCTGTCCGAGGCCGAACTGCTGCCGCTGGTCGCGGATGTCGAAGCCATGGTCGTGCGCTCCGAGACCAAGGTGAGCAAACGCGTGCTCGAGGCCGCCACCAAGCTCCGCGTCGTGGGCCGCGCCGGTGTGGGCGTGGACAACGTGGACGTGGAAGCCGCCACGCAACGCGGCGTGGTGGTCATGAACACGCCCGCCGGCAACACGTTGACGACCGCCGAACTGAGCTTCGCGATGATCCTCAACCTCGCCCGCAAAGTGCCGCAGGCGCACGGCTCGATGGTCGCCGGCAAGTGGGACCGCAAACTTTTCATGGGTGTGGAATTGTATGGCAAGACGCTCGGCATACTCGGGGCCGGCCGCATCGGCACCGAGGTCGGCAAGCGCGCCCTCGCCTTTGGCATGAAGGTGCTCGCCTACGACCCGTTCCTCACCGAAGCCCGCGCCAAGGCCCAGGGCTTCGCGCTCGCAGCCGATGTGGATGCGATTTATCAGGAGGCCGATTTCATCACCGTCCACCTGCCGGTCACCGAGCAGACGCGCGGGATGCTGAACACCGCCGCGTTTGCCAAGATGAAGCCCGGCGTGCGCATCGTGAACTGCGCCCGCGGCGAGATCATCGCCGAGAACGACCTGCTGGCCGCGCTGGATTCCAAGAAGATCGGCGGCGCCGCGCTGGACGTGTTTTGCGTCGAGCCGCTCGCGGCGGATCATCCGTTCCGCAAGCACCCGTCACTCATCCTCACGCCGCATCTCGGAGCCAGCTCCGAGGAAGCGCAGGAGAAGTGCGGCATCGAAGTCGCCGAGGTCATCACGTCGTATCTGCTGACCGGTGAAGTGCGCAATGCAGTGAACCTGCCGTTCCTCGATGCGCGCACCTTCGAGCAGGTAAAGCCCTACATGGCTCTAGGCGAAGCGCTGGGCAAACTGCTCGCCCAGGTCGTCCCCCAGCAGGTGGACCGCATGCACATCACCTACGGGGGCAAGGCGCAGGAACTGCCCAACACCGACCCGATCACCCGTTCCGTGCTGATGGGCTTCCTGGCCCGCGCCGCCGTAAAGGACTTGAACCACATCAATGTGCGCGGCATCGCCAGCACGCTGGGCATCGCCGTCGAGGAGAAACGCTCGAATGAACCCGTGACGTTCAACGAGTGGCTTCACGTGCAGCTCTTCAAGGGTGAGGAAAAGGTTGGTTCGGCCGGCGGCACCTTCTTCGGTTCGCCGAGCAATCCGCGCATCGTGCGGCTGTTCAGCAACCCGCTCGAGATTCCGCTGCACGGCACGTTCCTCATGTTCAACAACTCGGACCGGCCGGGCATCGTCGGCTATGTCGGCACGCTGTTGAGCAAGCACGGCGTGAACATCGCCAATCTCAGCCTCAGCCGCGACCACGCCGGCGGCCATGCGCTCTCCGTCTTCCACGTGGACAGCGAACCGCCGCTCGAAGTTCTCGAAGAACTGCGCCGGGATTCCGTCTTCAGCAGTGTCCGTGTGGTGAAACTCTGATTCGTCGCCGCTTATGAAACACTTCCTGCTTCCCGTGCTGGCCGCGACCTTGTGCGCGACCGGAGCTTCCCGGCTTTCGGCTGCCGACCCGAAAGATGCCAAATCACCAGCCGCCCCGCCGCTGCCCAAGCCCGTGGTGTCCGAGGACGCCCTGTTCCCTCCCACCGTACTGGCGCGCGGCCGGGGGTTTGAGGTGAACAGCCGGCAGTTGGATGAGGCCTTCCTCCATTTCCGCACGGCCGCCGCCTCGCGCGGCCAGCAGCCGCCTCCGGAAGAGAAGCGGCTGGAACTGGAAAAGAAGATGCTCGACCGCCTCATCGTGGTGGAGGTGTTGAAGCGCCAGGCAACGGAGGCGGATAAGGCCAAAGGCAAGCAGGCGGCCGACAAGATGCTGGACGAGATCCGCCGTCAGACCGTCACGCCCGAGGGCTTCCGCCGCCAGGTGGAGGCGATGGGCATGACGCCCGAGGCCTTCACCGCGCAGTTCACCGAACGCGCCATCGTCGAGGAGGTCGTCAACCGCGAGGTGCGCGACACGATTCCGGTCACTCCCCAGCAGGTGCAAAAGTTCTACGACGACAACCCCAAGCGCTTTGAACAGCCCGAGACCGTCCGTGCCGCGCATATCCTGCTGGCCACCCGTGACCTCACGACCAATCAGGACCTGTCGCCCGACAAGCAGAAGGCCCAGCGCGATCTCGCCGAGGCCCTGCTGAAGCGGGCCCGGACTGGTGAGGATTTCGGCAAACTGGCCAAAGAGTTTTCCCAGGACCCAGGCTCCAAAGATCGGGGCGGAGAGTATTTGTTCGCGCGGGGCAGCATGGCGATGGAGTTTGAGAACGCGGCCTTCGCCCTGCGTCCCAACCAGATCAGCGACGTGGTGACGACCAAGTTTGGCTATCACGTCATCAAAGTGATCGAACGCAACCCGCCCAAGAAAGTCGAATTCGACAAGGTGAAAGACCGCATCCGCGAAAGCCTCCAGCAGGAGGAAGCTGACAAGCGTCTGCCGGCATTCTTGGAGAAGGTGAAGAAGGACGCGGGCGTGGAAATCCTCGTGGACAAGTACAAGTGAACGGAGTGGGGCAGGATTAAGCCGGAACGATCACGAGTAAGATTAAGAAACCCAGCCGTATTGCTTCTTACTCTTTCTCGTACTCTTAATCCCCATGCTCCCCATCGCCCTCACCATCGCGGGCTCCGACAGCGGCGGGGGTGCCGGCCTCCAGGCCGATCTCAAAACATTCGCCGCTCTCAGGGTCCACGGCACCACCGCCGTCACCTGCCTGACCGCCCAGAATCCCCGGCGCGTCTCCGCCATCCAGGCCGCGCGGTCCACGATGGTCCGCGCGCAAATCGAAGCGGTCTTCGAGGAACTGCGTCCGGCGGCCGTGAAGACCGGGATGCTGTTCGATGCTGCCATCATCCGCGAGGTTGCACGCTTCTTTCGTGAGTTGAGCGGTCCGAAACCTCCACTTATCGTCGATCCCGTGATGATCGCCACCAGTGGGGCCAGCCTGCTCAAGCCCGCTGCCATCCGGGCCTTGCAGGCCGAGCTGCTTCCCCTCGCCACCCTCGTTACGCCGAACCTCGATGAGGCCGCCGTCCTGGTGGGCCGGAAGTTGGAGTCGGTCGAGGACTTGCGATTCGCCGCGCGTGCGATCCATCAGAAGTTTCAATGTGCCGCGTTGGTCAAGGGCGGTCATCTACGGGGCTTGCGCGAGGCGGTGGATGTGTTCTTCGACGGCGGGACGGAGTTGCTGCTCTCCGCCCCCTTTGTGCGCGGCATTTCCACCCACGGCACCGGCTGCACCTATTCCGCCGCCATCACCGCCTACTGTGCCCGGGGCCGCACACTGTCCCAGGCCGTCCCGCTCGCCAAAAAGTTCATCACCCGCGCCATCACTCACAGCGTTCGCGCCGGCGGGTACTCAGTTTTGAACCCATTCGCCTGACGGTGCGCCGGTCTCCGACCCGCCGCGCAACGGGGCGCTTACTACACCCGGATACGGGCAGGTAACTCGAATGAAACGGTGAAATGCTAACGAACCGAGCTACGCCGAGCGCGCACGCCACCAAAGCCAGCCGCCGACACTGGCCGCCAGCAGTGCCACCCACGGCCAGACTGGTGTAGCCCCGGTCCGGTCAGGCGTGGCGGTTGCGATGGCTGAAGTTGACCCGGATGGCTTGGAACTGGAAGGGGCAGCGTTTGTTGGTTGTCTGGGCGTCATGCGCATGGCCGGTGGAAGCGCGGCGGCGGGGACACTTGCTTTAACGGGAGGCAAGTTAGTCATTAACTCAGGGGGTAAAATCGGCGGGCGCACAGCTGCAAAATTCTTCGCGGCCAGTAACGCAGCATTCTGCTGCCAGAATGTGCGCACCTCCCCGCGCAGTGCAACCCGCGGTTTGGCCGAGCCAGAAAGTTCCCGCGCCCATTGCTTGGCTGGTTCCGCAAACTCAGGGCAACGCTTGATCAAACCAAGGCACAACTGGGAAGCTCCGAAAGAACGCGGCACCACCATTTTCTCACCGTTTACCGTCGGTTCAGCGGATTCCTCGATCATCAGGACAGGGCCCAACGCAGTAATGATACTGGGCTGTCTTGAGGCGAACAATACATCAACCCCAACGCCATTCCCACCATGGCCGAATCCGGAGTCGAGATACCGCTCAATCGTGGGTCGGTCGCCTAGATCAAGCAATAGCACATCAATTCGCATCCCAAATGTTAGTGACAGAGGTACGCTTTCCCGGGCTGCATACAATTCGGCAATCATCAATTGTCGCGTGTTTTCATCGACCTCCGGTACGCCCCGTTCACGAGAACGCACCTTTAGCCAAGGGTTGGTCAATGGGATAAGTTGAAGCGGATCATCGGCACCCTCCGCCAACAATGCACATATCAAGAAAACTAGTGCTATCAATAAACGCAGCATGGCACTCAATCAAAGTCCGAGCAGCTCATGAAGTAGTGGCAGCGGGGGCAGCGGAACTTGCACTTCTGGTTCTCCAGCTCGTGCCCGCAACGCGGACACCAGCGCCAGTGTTCACCCTCGACGGCGGCGCTGTCGTCGGCTGGTGCGGGCGGGGTCCCGTTGGCGGCATCGGTGGCTGGCTGGGGCTTCGACACGTTGCTTTTCTACCCTGCGGTCAGCCCCGTGCAAGCGAGTTCGCAAGCCCCTGCCCCGCCACCCGGAGAATTCTCAACCTTGTGCCCCAATTGTCTGGCTTGCGTGTCCGGCAGCGGCCCCACCTCAGGATAATTCCGTAGATTTGGCACTTTTTCACCGCCACGAATGCGAACGGCACTGACGCTGCTAAGTGAGAACCATGTTTAACATGCTCTCACTGGCTCTACGAGCCACAGCATGCCCATCAGTCGCCGCCCTCCTTGCGGTGACGGACGATCCACCAGCATCCCCCTGACGCGAGCCGGGCATTCCTGCCTGCTTCTCGCTCCTCGAAAACGACACCGGCGGCGGCGCAATCCGCCGCCGGTTGTTTTTTCCGCTTCGCGCTACGGGCCGACTCTGTTATTCACCCGCCCCGTGACCAGCCCAGCGCCCAGTGTGCTGCTATTGATTCCGGCCTATAACGAGGAGGAACGCATCGAGCCAACCCTTCGTGAGTATGCTGCGTATTTCCGCGCCCATTACTCCGGCCCCTTCACCATCCTCGTCGTGCTGAACGGCTGCCGCGACAACACCCTAGGGGTCGTGCAACGCGTCGCCAAAGATTTCCCTGAGGTGCAGGTCGAAAACTTCCCCGCCCCCATCGGCAAGGGGGGAGCGCTCATCGAGGGCCTCCGCCATTCTCCGAAGGCGGAACTCATCGGCTATGTGGACGCCGACGGCGCCACACCGCCCGCCGCCTTCCATGCGCTCATCGGACATACGCAATGGGCGGACTGCGTGATCGGGTCGCGCTGGCTCGAAGGAGCGGTGTTGCACCAGGCGCAACCGTGGTTCCGTCGTTTCACCAGCCGCTGTTTTCACGCCGTGGTGCAGGGGCTGTTCTGGATGGACATCAAGGACACGCAGTGCCCGGCGAAGATCGCCCACCGCCACGCCATTGTGCCCATCTACGACCACCTCCGTATCGCGGATCTGGCGTTTGATGTGAACCTGCTCTACTCGCTCACGCACGCCGGGTTCAAGGTGCTGGAAATGCCGACGGAATGGACCGACAAGCTGGGCAGCAAAGTCACCAGCTCCCTCTTCCGTTCCTCGGCCATCATGTTCTTCTCCACGGTGCGGTTGCGACTGGTCTATTCGCCGTTTTACGAAAGACTGCAACCGCTCCGCTGGGTGGGTGACCGGCTCTACCGCGCGTTACGCGCACCGACGCTGAAACGCGCGAAGTGAGTTCAAGGTTCAAGGTTCAAGGTTTCAGGTTCAGAGTTCCAAGCCCGTCGGTGGTGCCAGCACGCGGCAAGCGTCAATCCGCCGACTTTGAACCTTGAACCTTGAACTTTGAACTTCCCCAAGTGAACCAAACCGCCGTCCCGAGCAACGCGACGCACGCCGTCCCCAGCACCTGCGCTACCAACTGGAAAGCCGCCAGCGGTTCCATCCCCGCGAGCTTGGGCTGCACCCACCACAGTCCGCCAGCGAAGCCAGCCGCCACGAACACCAGCCACGGCACGATGGCGAACTGCTCGCGGGCGAGGAGGTTTTGCACGAGCACATTGCCCAACACGAGGAAGAGAATGCTCCAGGCAAACCACGGCACCAGCGGCGCAGCCTGGAGGAAATAGTCAGGGTTCCGGAAATACACGATGCGCAGCGGCCAGGTCGGCATCAGGGAACATACCGTCGCCACCGCGCCGCCCAACGCCGCCGTACCCAGCAACGTATGGCGCAGCGCAGCGTCCTGCCCGCCGCCGGTGCTGCCAGCGATCTTGGGAAACATGACGGAGGCAATGGGCAAGGTGAATTGACTCAAACCGAACCCAACGATCACGCCGGCCTGATACAGCGCGGTGATCTCCTTGGGAAACTGGCTTTGCACGAACACGGCATCGGCGGTGGAAATGAACACCAAGGCCCCCATGCCCAGCGTCAGCGGCAGCACCCGCGCCAGCCATGGCCGCCAGGCGAACTTGCCCCCAGGCACTGCCCTTATTTCACGCGTCCCATACCAGGCCAGGGCGACGGCGGCAAACTGACTGAACAACGACGCCGCCATGGCACTCGCCGCCTGGCCGTTTAGCAGGATTACCAAAACGATAATCGCGCCGAAGCGTCCGACGCCGTCAATCATCAGCGTCCCACCATACCGGGCGAAGTCCTGCCGCCCTTGGAGCACCCCGCGCAGCACTGGCAACCAGAGCGAAGTCAGCCCCAGTCCCAGTGTCGCCCACAGGGCGGCCGGGTTGCTTATTTTAAGTGTCGCACAGATCCCATCGCTGCCAATGAATCCAGCCGCCAGCACGACCAGCCAGAGGCCGAAGGTGCCGCGCAACACCGCCCGGAGGGTCGCGGCGAGTTCCGCCTGCGAAGCGGGTTCCTTCGCCGTCGCCGATTGCAACGCAAACACCGCCTGCAACCCCGCCGCCGGAACGCCGAGGAGCAGGAACACTTTCAGCAACGTGGCGAACACGCCGTATTCCGCCGGCGTCATCACGCCTGGTTTGTTCACCAGCGGATGCACGGCCATCATGAAGACACCGCACCCGAGATTGGCCATGACGAGCCAGCCCGCCTGCTTGAAAAAATTCCGGCCGGACTCGGTGCTCACGCTGGGAAAATGGTTTCCAATGCCACCGGCACCTGCCCCGGCGGTTTGGGTTGCGGCCGGGTAAACAGCCCCTTCCAGAAGCCCAGCCCGTAGCAGACGTGCGACACCAAAATCAGCGGGGCGACGCGCGCGGCGTTAAACAGGCAATGCGAACTCACTGCCATGGTCTGCGCCAGCACGGCCAGCGCGTAAAATGCGAGTGGCAAAAGCAAAAACGTCGGCAGCACCGGGGTGAGCACGAG
Source organism: Pseudomonadota bacterium (assembly GCA_009924135.1). Lineage (GTDB taxonomy): Bacteria > Verrucomicrobiota > Verrucomicrobiia > Limisphaerales > SXTU01 > SXTU01. Next base: position 18,619 of record RFSE01000031.1, read on the forward strand.
ATAGAGCAGAAACAGCGGCGGCACGAAATTCGGCGCGGAGCCAGGGGTCGGGTGCAGCCGGAACTGCTCGGCCCGCCCGCGCCCGTAGTTCATCAGCATCTTGCAGAACGCGCCCAGCGTGTGCCGTGGCCGGCGATGAACGATGAACTCGGGATCGTACAACAGCTTGCCACCGCGTCGCTGCAGCTCATCCATCAGGGCGTTCTCCTCGTTCGGATACAACGCCTCGTCAAAGCCCCCGGCCGCCAGCAGGGCCTCACGTCGCCCCATCAGATTGCACAGGATCAGTTCTTTTTCTCCACTCACCCGGGCCTTGCCCACCGGAGTATATCGGGCCCGGCTCGGCCCGAAGGCCAGCAGCGTGCCCATCACCGTGGCGAAGGCCTGCTCCAGCGGCGGAGCGGCGGCGGGACAAACGTTCGGCCCGCCGACCATCATGATCGCCGGGTCGGCAAAGTGAACGAGCGCGCGGCGCAAGTTATCCGGCGGCGGGAGCGAGTCGTCGTCGAGAAAGTAAATCAAGTCGCCCTTCGCAGCCCGGAGCGCAGTATTCCGCTGGACGGAAGGCTGTTTGCCGCGCGCCACAATGATTTCGAGGCGGTCGGCCGGATGCTCCAATTTTCGCGTGGCCGCCAGCGCCAACGGTTCCGCGTCACCGGGTCGGGTCGGGATGATTACGGTGACGAGCGGGACACTCATGCGCGAAGCGAAGACAGCGTCGCCCCCGTAGTCGCAACCTTCAGGTTGCGCACACAAACATCGGCACGGAAAGTGATCCGCAACCTAAAGGTTGCGGCTACGGGGTGGCTCATGGCTGGTCACGGAGGAATTTGACCAGCAACCGCGTCGCCCGTTCAAGCTGCGCCAGCTCCACCCACTCGTCCGCCGTGTGCGCCTGGGCAATATCCCCGGGTCCCAGCAGGACACTTGGGATGCCCCCGCTGGCCAGCACCGCCGCATCGGAGAAATAATCCACCCCTTGCGGCAGCCGTTGGCCGGCGCAACGCATGAGCTGACGGACCACCGGCAGGTCGGGATCGGTTTCCATCGCGGGACATGGCGCGTTCTTCGTGTCGGACAACGTCGCGTCCACCCCGAGACGGCTCAACAAGGCGTTGAGTTCCTTAAACACTCCGGCATCCGATTCACCCGGCACGGTGCGGCGGTCGATGGTGATTTCGCACTGATCGGGCACGATGTTTGGCTGCCGGCCGCCCGCGATGGTGCCGACGTTCACGGTGGCGTGGCCAAGCAGCGCATGCGTGTGCCCCTTCAACGTGGCGGCGTACGTGGTCTCCAATTCCTCCACCACGCGGGCCATGGCGTGAACGGCGTTCTTGCCAAGGTGCGGCTTGGAACCGTGCGCCGACTTGCCATGGGTGGTGATGCGGAGCCACAGATCGCCCTTGTGCGCCGTGACTACTTTCAGCCGCGTCGGTTCGCCCACGATGGCCAAGTCCGCTGCAATCGTAGCGCACGCAGCCTTGCCCGCGCGAACCGTCCCGGCGGAAGACAAGGCGGGCAAGGCTGCCCGCGCTACGAGCGCCCGGCTCCCGCTCTGATTGTTCTCCTCGTCCACGAGCGCGGTGAGAATGATTTCGGTCTCGTGTGGCCGGGCCCCGCCGGCTGCGATTTCGAGCATCGCCGCGAGATAGGTGGCAATGCTCCCCTTCGTATCACAGGCCCCCCGACCATGCAGGCGGCCCTGTTTCACGACCGGCTTGAACCGGGCCTCACCATCCACGCCCACCGTGTCCATGTGCGGGGCAAGGAGGATGCGGCGGGAAACCTTGCCACCGGACGGGGTGAGGTGAATGAGCAGATTCGAGCGACCGGGAAAAACCTCCTGCCATTTCAGTTCCAAGCCCGCCCGGTCAGCGGTGAAGGCGAGGAAGTCCGCCACGCGCCGCTCGCCGGTGAGGTCATCACGCCCCGACAAGAACGCAGGATTCACGCTGGGCAACGCGATCAGTTCGCGTAGCAGTTGATGAGCGGCGAGAGGCATCGGTCCCGGTGAAGGTAGGCGGCAACCCGCGCGGTGTCGAGCCGACGCATGTTTCATTATTGCGGGCGAATTTGCCACTATCCCGGCGTGCCGGTCTCCGACCCGGCGCGAACCAATCGAAGACCTGAACGCGCCGGATCGGAGATCGGCGCTCCGTCCACCCGCAGCGACTTCCGCCAGACTCGGGTGGCACCCGCCGTGCGGGGGCTTCGAGCGCGAGGGGCTGTTCAACGTCGCGCCGTCGTGCTTCACTGGTTCGTCACATGCGCAAGCTCGTTCATCTCATCCCGAAGCCGGTGCTCTTCGGCCTGTTGGGGGCGCTCGGCTGCGTGCTGGGCTGGGCAGCCGGCGAACCGCTGCTGAAGACCATCAAGCCCCCCGTGGCCAAGGCCGGCGAGGAGGCCAAGGGTCAGCCCGCCGCCGCCCCCGTGCTCGTCTTCAGCAACGAACTGCAAAAGCGGCTCAAACGGGAGGAGGCCAAAACAGGCGACGTGCAGATTTCGCTGATGTGGGACAACTACAACGACCTGGACCTGCACTGCGTGGACCCGAACGGCGAACGCATCTTCTACGGGCACAAGAACTCCGCCTCGCGCGGCGAACTGGATGTGGACATGAACGCGCGTCCGCCCTATTCCGCCCAGCCGGTGGAGAATATTTACTGGCCGACCAATGGCGCACCCGAGGGTACCTACAAGGTTTTCGTGAACCACTACTCCCTGCACGCGCTGGTGAACGAGACGCCTTACACCATTGCCATCAAACAGGGCGGCAAGGCGCAGGAATTTCGCGGCACCATCCGCCACGGGGTGACCAACCTGGTGCAGACTTTCGAAGTGAAAAAGGCACCGCCTCCCGATCTCGCGAAACTGAATCAGCGTCAACCTCCCTCGCTCAAGACCACGTTCGTCATCGGCCTCTGGACCGCGCTGCTCGCCGTGGGCATGGCGGCGCTCATCGTGGCGGGACAGAACTTCCTCCTGCGTCGCGCCCTGTTCAGTCTGAAATCTGCAGCGCTCGTGCTGGGCGGCGGTTTGCTGGCCGGGCTGATCTCCGGGGGGGTGAGCCAGCACTTGTTCGCGCTCGGGGCAAACAGCTTCGCCGCGCAACTCACCGAAACCGAGGCCGAGCGAATCCTGCCGCTCATCATCAAGACCGGGCAAGTTGTAGGCTGGTCCCTGCTCGGAGCGTTGCTGGGCTTTGGTCTCGCGTTTTCCATTCCGAACCTGCCGAAGTTTCGCGCTGGCTTCGCAGGTTTGATCGGCGGCGCGCTCGGGGCGACGGCGTTTCTTTTCGCGCTCGCCAAGTCCGGTGAGGTTTCCGGCCGGCTTCTGGGCGCGGCCATTCTGGGGCTGACCATCGGACTGGTCGTCGCGCTGGTGGAACGGCTCGCGCGGGAAGCGGCCCTGATCGTCCACTGGCACGAAAACGAGCGCACGGTCATCAATCTCGGCGCGCAACCGGTCATCCTCGGCAGCTCGCCCGAGGCGCACCTTTACCTGCCCAAGCACAAGGGCTTCCCGCCCATCACCGCCATCGTGACCTTCCGTGAGGGGCGCGTGCAGATGGAGAACAAACTGTCCAACTCCACCCACACGCTCGCCAACGGCAACAAGCTTCAGATCGGCGAACTGTGGATCGAGATCCAGACGGACGCGAAGTAACTCCGCGTGCCGCCGGGCAGCCCCCGGAGCGCGGCTGTGTCCCGCTCGGCGCGGGATCAGCCGCAGCATCGTCAGAAAGCCGAGCGGGGGGGCTTAACGCTTCAACACCCCTGCCAGACGCAGCCGCTGCGGCTGGTCTCCGCGACACAGCCGCGCTCCGGAAGATTTCGCCCCTCGGGGGACAGTGTCGAGAAGCGCCCGCATGCCGTCGGGGGTGTGCGGTTGCTTTCGCCCCGCCCTGCCCCATACTCCGCCCATGCAAACCTTCGTGGACGCGGTGGCGACGGAGCTGGAGCGGCCCCGCCCGCTGCTCAAACAGGTGGTGGACCACCTCGCTTCCCATTATTCCGTCAGCCGTGATGCGCAGGGCGCGTTTTTCTCGGAGCAATTGGCGGCGCTGGAAGATTACGAGGTGGACCTGCTGTTCTCGCCGTTATTCACCCCCTCGCTGGCCGAGCAAGCCGCCTTCTCCGGGCTGTTGGATCGCCAGACCCTGCCGGCCGTGGAGTGGCCCGTCCTGATTCGCCGTCTGGGCGACCGTCCCACCGTCACCCAGCTCACCACGGAAGACGGGATTACGCATCCGATCCGGCTGCGTGAGGTAAGCATTGAACGCTTTGTCACCCGGTTGAACCTGGATGTCGTCATCCCGGACCCGCTGGGCAAGCTGCTTAACTCCCTGCCCCCCGCCGAGGACCGCCCGCTGCTCAAAGCCCTGGCCCGCCGCATCGTTTGGAACAAGGAACCCCGCCGGGCCGTGCTTTACCGCTACCTGCTGGCTTCAACCAGCGAGGACTTTTACTCGCGGGCCGACGCGCTGCTGCTGTTGCGGCTCATGGAGAACTACCAGCCGAAGGACGCCGCCGATCTGCTCGCGCGCATCCCGCACTGGCAGGAAGTGCTGAAGAACGAAATGCTTACCGCCGCCAGTCCCAAGCCCTTCTTCGCCTCCCGCGTGCAGGAACTGCACGGCGGCGGGCGCGACCAGCGGCATCAGGACAACTCACTGATCTCCGGCAAGCAACACGAGCTGGAATTTCTCACCCGGCTGCAAACCGTGCTCGCAGCCTGACGAGGTGTATCACTTCCCCTGTGCTGGAAAGACATGGGTGCTCTTCAGTGGTTCGGGCAGGTAGCCGTCGAGCTTGCCGATGGACCAGCAGTAGGCCAGAAAGACCAGCACCAGCCCCACGGTATAAGTACGCCAGGGTCGCTTTTTCTCCGCGTAAGGATCGTCGAGGGAACGCTCGGCCAACAACGGCAGCTTGGCCACGTGCGTCAGCGCGGAACCAAACGGGACGTTCATCTTGGCCTTCGTGTTGATGGCCCATCCGTTCGCATCAAGAATCGGGGCCAGGTTGCGTTGACGGAGCTTCATGAAGGCCAGCAGCATTGAAGGGCCGGAGATGATGGCAATCACGCCCAGCAACGCTCCCAGCACCATGAGCGGACCACCTACCAGGACACTCATGGCATACGCCGAGGCGTGGGTGAGGAAGCCGCCGATGGCCCCAAACGCCACTCCTAATGCGGCGACCGTCCCGACGTCGAGCTTCTTGGGATCAGCCTTGGTCTTGTCGGCGTTGGCAACCGTGGTGGCGACGGTGGACACCTTGGTGTGGGCTTCCGCCTCTGCCGCCGCCGCGCGCTTGGCAATCTGCTCTTCAACGAGCCGGACAAACTTCTTATACGGTGACCAGAAGGCTTCGCGGATGCTGATGGGGTTCGCGACAATCTTGGTGATGGTGGCGTCCCAGTCGAGCCCCTTGCAGTCGTAGAAAACGCCGTTACGCCCGACCATGAGGTTGTCGGAGTCGCCGTCGGTGAAAACCGCCACGATGGTTTTCTTCGTCCCGCCCACCCGGGTCACATCGCAGTAGGCGAGGTACGCACCCGCCAAACCGGCGAGCGTGGCGTGTTTGGCCGCGTCCACGACTTCGATGCAGAGGTGGCAGGTGCGGGCATCAAGGTAAAGCGAGCCAGCCTGGAAGATCGCCCCGCGCTGCCCGTAAAACTCGGCGAAGCTGACGTAGTTGTTCAGCAACCGCACCAGATCACGCTGGAAGAGCACCAACTTCTCCACTGCACTGATCTGCTTGAACTCCGCCTCGAGCGCCAGATCCTCGGTGATCAGGGCATTGATGGCAGCTTGAGCATTGCCAGCCAGAAGTTCACGCACCCGGACGAGACCGAGCTTCTCCACCAAGGTGGCGGGCTTGGCGGCCGCCCAGGCGTTGAACGGCGCGACCATCGCCTGTAGTGCGCCCCAATCGGCTTCGGTCAGGAACGTCCGGTCCGGAGCCAGCAGCGGCGTGACCGCGCTGGCGACGAGGATTTCCACCCCGTTTTGCCAGGCGGGATTCAACCCGGTAACGAGCGGCAGCGGCCGGCCGGCTTCGACATGGGCGAGCGGAAGCTTCGCGATATCGTCGGAGCCGAGGCTCAACTCCTTCCCTGCCAGAGCGACAAAGTCAGCCTCCGCCCGGTTTAACGGCGCAGCCGCCCGTGAATCAAATGCAGCCAGGCGGCAGCGGGCGAAGTAATCATCCACCTTCGCTTTAACCTGCTTGATCGCGGTGGCGGCGGCGGCGGTGGCTTCGCCAAGCGGAAGGATGGCCGCCCGGTCCGCCTCGGATTTGGCGTGCCACTCGGAAAATGCCTTCACCTCCGCAAAAAACTGGTCGGCCTTGGCCTGGTTCACGCCGGGCTTGCCGCTGCGGTCCGGCAATCCTCCAACCGTGGCGAGCATTTCCTCGATGATTTGCCTGATCGCCACGTCGCCGGCGGCATCGGGAGGCACGACGCCGTCACCGTTCAACCTGGTTGCGGCGAAGATGTTGGTGGTATCCGTAACATCCGCCAGCGAGATGACCGAAGCCGAAGCCTTGCCGAGGTTTTGCAGAATCCGCCGGGCACTGGCGGCCAGGGCGGAATCCTGAATCGCTTCCAACGGCACTGAATCGCCCCCCTTGAACAAATCATCCAGCCGCTTGAAGGAAGCCTCCGCCCACTTCACGGCCGCGAGGAGTTCCGGCGGACGGATGCGCCCGTCCTTGTCGGTGTCGATCAGGTCAAGCGTCTTGGGATCAAACTCAATGCCGCGCGTGGGCACCGTCAGAGCGACCCAGAGCTTCTTGTCGAGCTGGTCCAAGTGCGCCAGGTCGGCCCCCGTGCGCAACGCAACTTGATCCACGCCGCCGGCGAGGAAGAACTTCCAACCGTGATTCCGGGGAGTCGTTTCAGACATAAACGTCGGGAGGCTAAGCAGATCGTGACGAAATGCAATTCACTCGTTGGCCGAAAAAAGCAGCAGGCCCGGCGTGAACCGGGCCTGCGCACAATTTTGCTGGAGCCGTCGCTTAGAAGACGCGGGTGCTCTCTTCCTTGATGACCGGCGCGGTGAGGCTGTCCTCCGTGAAGATGAACTTCACGCGGGCATCACCCTCGCTCGCGCCCCGGGCCGTCACCTTGAACTGCACGGACTGCTTGGAGGCAAGACGCGCCACCGTCTGGAAGCGCACGCTCTGGCCGCTCACAGTCCCGCCTTCCGCCGCCAGCGGGGTCAGCTCCTTCGGGAACTGGCCGACCGTGTTGATGTTGATGAGATCGCCGGAGCCCTGGTTGGTGATGCGCACCGTGTAGGTCGTCGTGCCGCCGACCAGGATCGGGTCCGGATCATCCACTGCTTCCACCAGCATGCCGCCGACGCCGCGCCAGATGGTGGCGGCCTGGGCATCGGCCTTGAGGCCACCAGCCACAGCCGCCACGGTGTTGGCGTGGGTTCCGGCGGTGGCGGTGGTGAGCGTGAGGGAGAAGGTCTTCTTCTCGCCCGCACCGAGTTCCGGCAGACGCCAGATGGCCTGCGTACCGGCAACGGTCGCGCCCGGAGCGGCGATGATGCGCGTGACCTGCGGCGCATTGTCCGTGATGACCACGTTGTTCAGGGTGGTGTCACCGATGTTGTTGAGGGTGATGGTGTAATCCGCCGACTTGCCGATGTACTGCTCCTGCGGGCCGGTCTTCGTGATCTGCAGGCCGGGCTGGAAGATCGTGGTGGCCGCCTCGGCGTTGACCTTGCCGGCGTTCGTGGAGGTGGCCACGGCAGCGTTTACGAAACGACCACGCTTCGTGCCCTTAAGCGGGACATTGATGGTGCGCGACTGCGTCGGGCCGAGGTCGCCGACATTGAAGGTCAGGGTGCTCTGGCCGCTGGCGTGGGTCAGACCGTCGGGAATGGTGTCCGTAACCACTACGCCCCTGGCAACCGCCGTGCCGGAGTTGGAGACAACGATGTTGTAACCGATGTCATCACCCAGGACTGCCGTGGCAGGCCCGGTCTTGGTGATGGCAAGGGTCGCCCGGCCGACCATGGTAAACGCACACACGCGGGACAATGCGTGGACCGTGGCGCATGAACCAAGGCGGCCTTCCCGCTCGGGACGCAGCCAGACCCGGATCTCGCGAACCTGGCCGGCATCCATCTCGTTCAAGTTCCATTCGAGCAGGTTGCCCGTCACCTTGGCCGGAGGCTCGCTGCGGATGTACACCGCCCCTTCGGGCACGGTGTCACGCACGATCACGTCAGCGACGTTCTCGTTCGCGTACACTTGGAGTTGATACATGAACTCCTGACCGAAATTGACTTCGCCGGGCATCTGCTTGACGAGCCGGACGTTCGTGCCGCGCGACTCGGCACTCACCTGCGTGGCCTGCACCACCAAGGGCACCGGGCGCGGGGCCGGTTGCGGCGCGGGCCGGACCGGGGGAGCTTGATAGTTGCTGTCGACGCGCGTCTTGTCCACGAGATCGATGGAACGCCCGATGAACCGGCCGTCGTCATCGGCTCGTACTGCGGAGGTGGCCATGGCAAGCAGGAGTGCCAGGAAAGGAAGATAGGCAATACGTTTCACGGAATACTTTAAGTTGTTGGTTCGCACGGAGTGGACACTAGCTGTTGTTGGTCGCCAATTGCAGGCAGCCAGATACCGCCCGCCTGCAAAAGCGTCAAGCAACTACCCCGACTCCACGGAAGTGTAACCTATGGCCGGGCCGAAATTTCGAGCATCCGCTCGATGGGCAACCGGGCCCGGGCGATGATGTCAGCGGGCAGATCCAGATGCGGTGCCCGCCGGGCCATGCAGTCACGGAGCTTCTCCAGCGTGTTCATCTTCATGTAGCGGCACTCACTGCACCGGCAATTGTCCGTGGGCATGCGCATCACGTCAAAGACTGGGGCGCAGAGGAATTCCTTGCCGGGACATTCCTTACGCATCCGGTGGATGATCCCCGACTCCGTCACGATCACGAACCGCCGTGCAGGGCTGGTCTTGCACCAGGTGATCATCTTCTCCGTAGAGCAAACCACATCCGCCAGCTCCCGGACCTCACGCAGGCTTTCAGGGTGGACGATGATCTGGGCGTCCGGATAGGCGGCACGCGCGCGGAGGATTTGTTCCCGTTGGAACTCGACGTGGGCGTAGCAATTGCCCCGCCACAAGGTCATCGGCCGGCCCGTCTGCTCCATCACCCACGCGCCGAGGTTCTCGTCCGGCACGAAGAGGAGGTCCTTGTCTGCCGGCGCGGCATTCACGATCTTAAGCGCGTTGCCGCTGGTGACAATGACATCACTCAGCGCCTTCACCGCTGCCGAGCAGTTGATGTAGGCGATGGTGTAAAAGTTCGGGTTGGTGGCCTGCAACTCGGCGAGCTTCGGTGCCGGGCAACTGGCTTCGAGCGAACAGCCTGCGTCCAGGTCCGGCAACAGCACCAGCTTGCCGGGATTCAAGATCTTGGCCGTTTCCGCCATGAAGTGAACCCCGCAGAAGACGATGACATCCGCGTCCGTGCTCGCCGCCTGTTGCGACAGTCCGAGGGAATCACCCACGAAATCCGCGACATCCTGAATCTCCGGCACCTGGTAGTTGTGCGCGAGGATCACGGCGTTGAGCTGCCGCTTCAGCTCCCGGATTTCCCCGGCCAGCGCCTCCGTCTGCGCGGATGGACGCGCCTCGCGGAATACGGGCTGCGTCAGATCACCGGTGCGCGGTTGGACTTCGGCCAAGTCAATCATCGGTGGACGCTACCGCGCACGGCGGCGACCGTCAACCAAGGGGCCACGGGCTACGGCACCCACAATTGGTGCCGGTAACGGTAATACATCCAGTAGTACGACGGATTGGTCAAACTACCCCCAGCCCAATAGAAGGACGCGATTCCATTGACCGAATCCGTGGCTGCTTTGATCACCGCCGGATCATCCCACCGGTGCAACTCAGCGTGCCCGTCAGCATAGCTCAAAGTACTGGCGTTCCCGTGATAAATCGAAAAGGAATCGACCCAGCCGGGGGCGGGTAAAACATCCATCGCCCACGTACCCCAGTTGTAGCCCCGCGGATCCGCCTCTTCCAAGAAGACCAATGAATCGGAAGGTGCCTGCACTTCAGTGTGGCGGGTGAATACCGGCTGAGCAGCCCCCTGCCATACCCCTCCGTTCATCCCGTTGGCCTTCGAATAGCTGTCATAACCCCAACCCGCACCAGGTGTATTATTGGCCGACCGTTTGTCGCCGGGGCAATGGTAGCTTTTCACCACATTGCAGTACTTGAACATCAAGCCGGCCTGTAACCCGGCCTCCACGTAGGCTTGGCAGACATCCCTTGAGATTCCTGTGAAGTTGGGAGGCGGGGTCATCACCGTTCCGGTGTTCGTGTTGATGGCCCCCGGCCAGTAGCCTCCACCCGCCGCGTTAGGCACCATCTTTTCGTCGAAGTCAGGCGCATACAGCACGAACGCCAAAGCAAGCTGTTTCTGGTTATTTACGCAGGCCCCCCCGATGGTCTTCATCTTGGCCTTGGCCAAGGCCGGCAATAACATCCCGGCCAGAATCGCGATGATCGCGATGACGACAAGCAATTCAATCAGGGTAAAGGCCTGCCCCTTGCGGGCAGAATTGCTACGCCAGAACAGGCTCATAGGCGGTCGTTAATTTAACTGTGGGTCTGAGTGGTGGGACCTTACCGCACGAAGCCCCCTTGGCAACCACAATTTAAGCGATGCCAACACAAACACCACGCCCACTCCGGCAACCAGCCTCAGTGCCCCCCCTCGGCGGAGCTCACTGAAGCTTGTCCAGGCGAAACTCTACGCCGCCCAAGGCAACCCGTTGCCGCCCTGCCGCCCCGACCAGGGTTTAGCTTAACCCTTTCACTTCCCAGCCATTGCGGTACGCGCGGCGGACGAACTGGTTGGCCTCCGGCACGTTCTTAAACTTCAGCGCCGGGGCGTCCCACTCCAGTGTCGTCTGCGGGAAACGCGACGCGATGCCACCCAGCAGAATCGTCTCCGTGAGGGGACCGGCGTAGTCGAAGTTCGCGGAGGTCTTCCCGTTCCCGCGCACGGCCTCGACAAACGAATGCCAGTGGTTCACCGCCTCCAGCTTGGGCATTTCGTAGCCTTGGAATTTGTCCTCCGGCAACAGGATGGGCTTGCCCACGTGCGGCAGCACCAGCACGCCCTTGGTACCGATGAAGATAGACCCCTGGTCCGGCTGCTTTGTCTTGCCAAGTAACGCGAGGATCTCCGCCGGGGGGCGCTGGCTGCCGTCATACCACGTCACCTTCACCGTCGCGCCGTCCGTGAACGGCGTGCCGGGGAAAACGTAGTGGACGATGGCGTCGTTGGCCCAGTTGTGCTCGTTGGGCTTGGGCCCCTCGCTGCGCACCGTGATCGGAGCGGTGACGCCGAGGGCCTTGAAAACGGGATCGTAGATGTGGCAGCCCATGTCGCCAAAGGTGCCGGTGCCGAAGTCCAGCCGTTTGCGCCAGTTGCCCGGATGGTAGTAACCGCCACCGATATATGGCCGCTCGGATACGACACCGAGCCAGAGGTCCCAGTTCAGGTTCGCCGGCACGGCATCAGTCTTATCTGGGCGTGGCGCGGGATCACCCCACTTCTTGCTGCTCCAGGTGTGGACTTCCTTGATCTTGCCCACCGCCCCGGCCTGCACGAGCTGCACCGCCGAGCGATACTCAATGTTGGAATGAATCTGAATGCCCATCTGCGTCACGAGCTTCTTCTCGCGCGCCATCTCCGTCATGCGACGGGACTCATAGACATCGTGGGTGAGCGGCTTCTGGCCATAGACGTGCAGGCCCAGCTGCATCGCGCTCATGCCGATGGGCGCGTGCATGTGGTCCGGCGTGGAGACGTTCACGCAGTCGAGGTTCTTGTGCTCCTTGTCCAGCAGCTCGCGCCAGTCCTGATAGACCTTCAGGTCCGGGAACTTCTTCTTCGCCGCCTCGGCGCGGGACACGTCCACCTCGGCGACCGCGACGAACTTCACGGCCTTGTGGCTCGTGATCGCTCCCCAATCCGCCCCCGCCATGCCCGACGCGCCAAAACTGGCGTGCCGCACGGTTTCATTGGGTGAAGCGGCCATCAAACCGCGCGTGACAAACGGCGCAGCGAACGCGGCCGTACCGAGGTGTTTGAGGAAAGACCGGCGAGAGGGTGTAGCGGTATCTGTATGTTTCATGCGTAGCTACTAGCGACGAAGTTCAGCGGTTTAAGTTCAAAACAAGTTATCGGCCCAGGCTGAAGATGATGCCCAATCGACCATCAATCGACGGCCACCACAGCCTTGATGACGCCGGTCTCCGGCTTGGTCCAGCTCGGGAACACGCCGATCATGTCCTCGAAGGCGGACTGGTGCGTGATCCACGGGCGGGTGTCGATCTGGCCGTCCTCGATCAGCTTGATGATGCGGCTGAAGTCCGGCGGGAGGGCGTTGCGGCTGGCGCGGATGTCCAGTTCGCGCCGGTGCAGCGCGGGGGCTTGGAGGAAGCTGATCTCGGACTGCGTGATGCCGACATACACGAGCCGGCCCTTGAAGGCGCAGTAGCTGAGGGCATTGCCCATGGATTTGTTGCTGCCCGTGGCGTCCACCACCACGTCGGCGAGCTGGCCGTTGGTGAGTTCGGCCAGGCGCTTCAACTCCGAGCCGTCACCCGTGGCGAGGATGGTATCGGGCACGCCCATGGTGTCGCGCACGAAGGCGAGGCGCTGCTCGTTCATGTCCATGACGATGGTCTTCGCGCCGGAAAGCTTGGCGAATTCGACGACCGAGAGGCCGATGGGGCCCGCGCCAATGACAAGCACGGCCTCGCCGGGCTTCGGCTCACCGCGATTCACCGCGTGACAACCAATGGCGAGCGTCTCGACCAGCGCGAGCTGGTCGAAGGTGAGTTTCTTCGACGGGTGCATTTTCCGCGCGGGCAGGATGATGCGCTCCGTCATGCCGCCGTCGCACATGACGCCGAGGGTCTTGTTGGTCTCGCAGCAGTTGGTGAAGCCGCGCCGGCAGGAGTAGCAGTGGCCGCAGTTGATGTAAGGCTCGACCGAGCAGCGGTCGCCGGGGGTGACGTTTGTGACCCCTGCCCCGACGGCGAGCACTTCGACACCGAGTTCGTGGCCGGGGATGCGCGGGTAGCTGAAGAAGGGCATCTTGCCGAGATAGCCGGAGATGTCCGTGCCGCAAATGCCGATGCGGTGAACACGGAGGAGGACTTCACCGGCGGCGGGCGCGGCGGGTTCGGCGATGTCGATACGTTTCCAAGACTGGGGCTTTTCGAGTTGCAGGGCTTTCATGTGTGATGTCGCGGACGGGAGGTTTTAGTCCAGACCGGGTGGCTCAAGCAAGCGGCAGGACAAATCACGGGAGCCGTGCATGAGGCGCCAGGCTTCAAGCCGCTCGTCCATCAGCCGGTAAAAATGACCGTTTTATTGAACGGTGGCTCGACGCGGAAGGAGCGCAAACCACTCAGGCGCGGATGGCGAAACCGGCGGCGACGGCCCAGTTCGGGATGCAGTTCCAAACGTGCGAGGGTGGTAATTACAGCTTCCTCGAAACGCCACGCCACCCCTTCAGCAGCTTCATCGGCATACCAGGTGAAGCAATGCTCGTAGTCCGCAGCGAAAGTGGCAGTGCGAAGGACCTTCACTGTCAGGAGACGTGAGCGGCACGTCGCTCGCGCATCACCCGTTCTCCGATGGCGCGCAATTCCGCAGGATTATATGGCGCAAGCGGGCTGTCAGCCGCCTTCAACAACTCCGCTTCCAGCTCGGGCGAGTCCACGTCGGGGTCGATGTCCGATGGCCTGTGTGGAATGTTGTCATCGGAGTCGGACGCGCGCAACCAGCGTTCCAACTCGGCGCGTTCCTTGTACGAAAGCGTCTCAATGGCGGCCTTGATTTCCGTGACCGTACTCATGCCGGAAAAGTAATGCTCCCGACCGGAAACGCCAACCCGAAACGCCAAACTCAAAACCCGAAACTACTTCATGACTGCCAGCATTTCCTTCACCGCCTTGGCGAGGCCGACGGTGATGCTCCGGCTGATGATGCTGTGACCGATGTTAAGCTCGACCAGATGAGGTACGACCGCCAGCAACGGCGGCACATTGGCCACGGTAAGCCCGTGGCCCGCGTTGACTTGGAGGCCCAGTTCGTGCGCCTGCGCGGCAGCGGCGGCGAGGCGTTTCAGCTCGGCCTTGCGCTCACGCGCCTTGCCGAAGCATTCAGCGTAAGCCCCCGTGTGCAGCTCGATAAACTGGCAGCCCACCATGGCGGCGGCAGTGACCTGGATCGGGTCAGGCGCGATGAACAGGCTCACCTCGATGCCCGCGTCATTCATCCGCTGCCGGGTCTTCTTCAAAGCCGCGAGGTTGCCTTCCACATCCAAACCGCCCTCAGTGGTGACTTCCTGGCGACGCTCCGGTACGAGGCAGACGATCTCCGGTTTCAACTTCAGGGCAATCCGGACAATCTCCTCGGAGTTGGCCATCTCCAGATTCAACCGGGTGGCAATTTTCTTCCGCAACGCGATCACGTCGCGGTCCTGGATATGCCGCCGGTCCTCGCGCAAGTGCGCCGTGATCCCGTGCGCGCCCGCCGCTTCGCAGACCAGCGCCGCCGCGACCGGACAAGGTTCGCCCGTCAGTCGCCCGCGATACCGCGCCTCACGCACCGTGGCCACATGGTCAATATTGACACCGAGTTTCAACATGGGAGGAAGTTAGCCGGAGAGTGGCGGGGGGAAAACGTAAAACATGAAGCGTGACGCTCCTGACTAATTACAGACCACCCCCTACTTGCCCGGCAGCTTCGGCGCTCCACCCGGCATCGCCGGCAAACCCGGCAGCATGTTCGTCGGGTAGGCGAAGGCGGGGAAGGCGGGGTTGTCCAGCCAGCGCGCCAGCAGCGTCAGTTCGATGGCCGTCAGTCCGAGGTCCGAGCGCCGCACGGCGTGCAACTCGGTCGGCGACACTGCGGTGGCTTCGGTGATGGTGTTGACCAGCTTGGGCGAAACAGACCGCAGCCAGCCATGGGCGGCCCCTGTAGCCGGGAAGGACGGCGTGGCCGCAAGCATCGCGGTGAGTTGGAAAATTGGCACCCACTGCGCCAGCTTTGCCTCGGTGATTTCCCAATCGTAATAGACCATGTTGGTGCGCGGCAAAAACTGATTGAGCAACTCGGCGGGCGGCGGGTTGGTGTTCGGCCCGCTCGGCACGATGCCAGCCATGCTGCCAAACAGCAGAAAATCATCACCCGCTTCCGGAGCCGGACGCACGAACGGCACGAGGATGGGCATCCCCACCCAGCCAATTTCGGTGCGATTCGTGGTGAACAGGATGCGCCCAAGTCCGCTCTTCACCACGTTGGTGCCCCACGTATGCAACGCATGCGGCGCGGTGCGTACAACCGTATTGGTCGCTTCGGACATCGGCGCAGCCGCGAGCAGATTGTACGGCACGTCCGACCGGGCCCAGGTGAAGAGCTGGTTGGGCGAGGATTTCCACTCCAAGTCCTTGAACTCCGGCTGACGCCCCAGCCAGTCACCAAAGCCCTGCACCGCCGTGAAACTGATCAGCGGATCGCGCACGGAATTGGTCGGCAGTCGGAAGGGATCCAGCTTCCAGGGCACCCCGCTGGCAAACTTCAAAGTGGCCTCGCTGCGGAGGGTTTCTCCTTTCGCCGTGACGCTGACCGAGAGCTGCGGCCAGGCCACATTCGGGGGCAGATTCAAAGCGCCTTGCCAACGCGGCAGGTCCGCCACCAGATTCCGCCGCCTGCCATAGGTTCGTGTTCCACCGCGCCCGGCGCTCGGCGGTGAGAAACACCGTGAGCATCCAGGTCGCCGCATGGTCGTCGTGGGTTTCGAAGAGGAACTTGCTCGCCGCCAGGTCATCCAGCAGCGGACGCACCAGCGCACTGCGGTTCGTCCGCGCTGATCCGGAGCCAAAGAGCACGTCGGGCAACACGAGCGCCAGCCGGTCATGCACCTGCTTGCGCGTGGCGACTGCCTCGGCGTTGTTAAGCAACGCGTTGAGTTTCGCGGTGTTCGTGTCGGTTGCGAGCTTGTCCAAACCGGCAAAATACAGGCGGAACACCGGCCCGGCGGAGACCGCATTGCCAGCGGGTGTGGCTGGTTTGGGAACGACCGCGCCCGGCGGCTTCTCGCCGCAGGCTACGAAGGCCGTGGAGCAACCCAGCAATAAGGAGAGAACGAATCGTCGCATCGGTCGGTGTGAATTGCCAAAAGCCGCGCCCGGAAGCAAATGCAATCAACCGGCCAGGGCTAAGGAAAAACGCGCAGTGCTGCCGAATCTGGGACGCAGGGTCCACCCCAATTCAACGGACCGCTCAACGTGCGTGATGGAAATCCCCGCCTGCGCTGCGCGTCGAGCGGTGAAGCGGCGGGAACGCCGCGCTCCGCTGGCCGCGCTACCTCGCCCGGATGAAAGCCAGCAGGTCCGCCATGTCCTGGGGCTTCAGCGCCGCCTCCAAACCTTCCGGCATCAGCGAGAGCCCGGAGCCCAGCAATTGTTTCAGGTCGGTGCGGAGGATGGTCTCCTCGGAGCCGTCCGCGCCGCGCATTACGAGGTTGTTCGGCGTCTCGGCGGTGATGATGCCGGTGAACTCGCGGCCCGACTTCGTCTCAGCCGTGTAGGCGAGGTAACGCGTTTCCACGGCCGCGTTGGGGTCGAGGATCGCGGTGAGCAGCCAGTCGGTGTCGCGCGTGGTGACTTGCCCGAGGTCGGGGCCGATCTCGCGGCCCTCGCCCTTGAGCTTGTGACAGACGCCGCAATTCTTGGTGAACAGCTCGCGCCCGCGCGTCTCGTTGCCCGCGAGCGTGGCGACGATGGCGTAGTCCTTGATGACCTTCGCGCGGTCGGTATTGGTGGCGGTAAAAAGTTTCGCGGCGCGATCGCGGAGTTCAACCTGCGTGTGGGTGGTGAGCTTCTGTCGCTGGACGGGACTGATTTGCGTGGGGACCACCTGCCCGCGCTCGATGGCAGCGAGGAGGGTATCAATCCAAGCTGGGCGCGAGAGCAGAGCGCCAACGACGGCCTCGCGGAGCGCAGGACTGTGCGCCTTCCAATCGGCGAGCAGGGCGGCGGCGGAATCGGAGCCGCCAAGCTTGGCCAGCTGCGCGACGGCGGCGGACTGGATTTCGGCGGGCTGCTGGGGCTTGAGGAGCATGGTGAGGGTGACGAGGTCTTCGGCGCGTCCACTCGGACCGCGACCGAGGAGGGTGATGGCTGATTGCCGGCTACCGATTGCCGATTGGGAAGTAGCTAATGTGCGGGCTTCGGCAAACAGGCTGGCTTGCTTCTCGATTGAAGCTCGAAGCGCGGGTTCTGACTCGGCAGCGAACTGGCTCAATGTCTTGCCTCGTTGCGAAAGGCCATCAAGGAGCGTGGCAATGACGCCTTGCTTCCACGCAGGTGGCGACGGTTGGTAACCTTTGTCGAAGTAGTCCAATACCGTGCGCAAGCCGCGCACGTCATTCTCGGCGAGTGTTTGTCGAACCACGGCTTCGGCAAGCCACTGCGGAGGAAGAGTGTGGGCGCTGTAGGTGGCTGCGCTGAAAGTCTCTCCAGCGCAGCCGGAGAGCGAACTGATGATGGCCGTTTGCAAGCGCGGGTCAGTGACGGCGGGCATGGCGAGCGAAGAAAGGGAGCCGGCTGCCATTCGCTTGCTCCAACCGCTCAGTTGCCCCGCGCTCAGAGCGAGCTGGAAGTAAACCCGAGCCGATAACTTCTCTCCGCGGTCTCGAAACGAAGTCAACCCTTCACCTTGGAGCGCAGCCTCCGTGAGTGTTGGGAGAATTGGTTCAAGAACCCGGAAGAGCTGTTCAAGAACGCCATCCTGCTTATCGCCGAACACGAAGCCGAGTGTCCCCGGTGCCAGCGCGTTCATGCCATCGAGGGTGCAGAGTGCTTGCATTCGCGCCTTCGGATTCATCGAGGATTTCACGAGTGTTTCCAATGGCTTCACTGCCTCCTTGTCTTTCCGCTCCACCAACAGGCGTTGTGCGGTGTCGCGTTGCCAACCGCTCGGGGAGTCGAGGGCGGCAACGAGCTGGGCAGTGTTCAGTTTGGCGAGGTTCGGAACTGGGCGGAGCGGTTGGTCCATCGGCACGACTCGCCAGATTCGCCCTTTGTCCGCGCCGGCGCGGATGTCGAGGCGGGCCTGGGTCTCGGGAGCGATCCACTCGGGGTGCTCCAGCACGAAACGGTAGAAGTCGGCGATGTAGAGCGCGCCGTCGGGGCCGGTCTTGAGCATCGTGGGGCGGAACCAGTTGTCGGTGCTGGCGAGGAATTCGCGGTCCTGCTCGTCGAGCGCGCGGTGGCTGGTGAAGCTCACGCCGTCGGGTTCGAGCACTTCGCGGTGGACGAGGTTGTGCACCGGCTCGCTGATGAAAACGCTCGTGGCGAAGGCCGGGCCGAAGAGGTCGTCGCGGTACGGCGTAGGCGAGCAGCCAGAGGTGACATGGCCGACGGCCTGCGGCTGGTTGAAGCGGATGGGCGGCACGCTGATGGGGTAGCAGCGCGTCGGGTCCGGATAGTTGGCCAGCATCTGCTTGCTGGATTTCACCGCCAGGTGCGGGTTGCGGCGGAGGTAACGGTCCGGCAGCCAGTAGTGCCAGAGCCAGGTGGGGTTGTTGTTGCCGAACCAGTTGCCCCAGTCGTCCCGCCGCCGGCCAAACTGCGTCTGGCCCTCGACGGCCTCGAACTCGCCAGTGTCCGGGCGGAAGCGGAAATCCCTGCCCGAGATGGAGGTGCCAGTGTTTGAGAGTGTGAGGGTGTGAGCGTGGGCGGCTCGTTCACTCTCAGACCCTGTCACACTCACACTCCTCACCGTCCCTCCGCTGTCGCCGTTGGCACCGTAGATCCAGTTGTCCAGGCCCAGTTCAAACCCGTTGAGGCGGTGCTGCTGGTTGCCTTCGCGGAAGCCGGTGAAGAGGACCTTCACCACGTCGGTCTTGCCGTCGCCGTCGGTGTCTTCGGCGTAGAGGATGTTCGGGGCGGCGGCGATGAGGACGCCCTTGCGCCAGGGCATGACACCGGTGGGAAACGGAAGGTTGTCGAGAAAGACCGTGGCCTTGTCGTAGGTGCCGTCGCCATGGGTGGATTCGAGAAATTTTACGCGCCCACCGGCCTTGCCCTTGCCATCCATGCCGAGCGGGTAGTCCGGCATTTCGACAACCCAGAGCTTGCCGTCTGCACCCCACTCGAAGGCAACGGGACTTTGCACCAACGGCTCGGCGGCGACCAGCTCCACGCGGAAGCCGGGCTTGGCCTGGAAGCACGCCTGTGACTCGGCCGGAGACTTGGGCGGCGGCATGTCGAAGGCGATGAGTTCGGAGAAGGACTTGTGCCAGACGTGATCCGGCAGGTGCGCGGTGTCCTCGTTCTGGACGAAGAGCTGGCCGTGATGGAACCACGCGCCGTTGTTGCGGTGGGGGCCGGTGCGGACGAAGGGCGGGATTTCCCGCGAAGCGGGAATTGGTGATGGGGAATGGGCAATCGGGGCTGACTTCGGAGCGCCGCTCTCCGAGCCGGCGCGTTCGGGTGACGGGTTGGTTCGCGCCGGGTCGGAGACCGGCGCTCCGCGCTGCTCGTGGAGAACCTTGTGGGACCAGCCGGCGGTCCAGCCGAGGCCGGGCTTCACGTCCCTGGCCCAGAGGTAGATGGCGTACTCCTTTTCGTTCGACAGGATGAGGTCGTCGAAGCCGTCGCCGTTGAGGTCCACGAAACGGAGGCCGTTGTCCTCGCCACGCTCGTTGACGAGGGCGAGGCCGGGTGGCAGGGCGTAAGGGAGATTCTTCCAAACGCGCTCGGTGTCAGACCACGCGAAGATGTTGTTCTGTTTGTCGTTGCTGACGAGGAGTTCGCAGCGGCCATCGCGGTCGAAGTCGCGGAAGCGGACGCCCAAGTCACGGCGTTTCCAAGGGCCGTCAGCGGCGTAGATGGTTAGCAATCCACCGAGTGTCAGCCCAGAGAGCAGTGATTTATCATTGGCCCACTTGCCGTCACTGAAATTCCACGATGTTGCTTGGTGGCGGTTGAGAGCGAATGCATATGCGTTTCCGTGGGGAAGCCACGGGGCGAACTTGACGCCAGCATCCCAGCGGTTGTCCAAGCCTTCGGTGAAAGTTGTGACCATGTCTGAAACAACTTCAGCCCAAGATTGTGACTCTCCGCGCCAGACACGCGTTTGCTGATTTTCGACCGGACCCATGACCACGTCCTGAATGCCGTCATTGTTCAGGTCCAGCAGGCGCACGCCCTGGTCCATTCCATTGCCAGCTCGCAGGGCATTTGATTTCAAAAAATTCCCATTCAACCGCTCCACCGCCTCTTTGAACGTCAGGAACTTCACCTTCTTCCCGTGCGTGCGCTCGGCGTGGTCGATGAACTGGATGATCTGGTCGCTCCGAATCCAGCCGTGCGGGTGGAAGACGAAGGTGAAGACACCTTGCGCCCGGACGACGGCGTCGAGTGCGAGTTGCCAGTCGGTGACGGTGGCGGCGTTGGTGGGGCCGTGGGCGTTGAAGGCCTCCCAGTCGCTTGGTACCATCACGGGGAATTCCCAGCAGGTGCGGTTGATAACGTAGGGATAGGGATAGTCCTCGATGTAGGTGGCGAAGTTGGCGAGGGGCTTTTTGGTCAGGGCGTTGGTCGTTGCTGGGAAGTATTTACGAAATGTCGAAGGGCGAATTTCGAATGGTGAATCCTTGGTTCGAGCCGCGTCCGGCGGGGAGACTCGACGTTCGCCATTCGCCATTCGGAATTCATCCGTCAGGAGGCACATCACGGAGGAGTCGGCCTGGAGGAAGTTGCCGCCGGGCGAGGTGTGGTTGAAAATCTCGGCGTAAAATCGCGGGCTGGGCGAGTTCATCGAGTCGCAGCAGGGCATGCGGAAGGCAACAGGCTTGTTCCCCGGCACCTGGTTCAGCAGGTCCACGCCGCCGTGGTAGGTGTTCCAGGCATTGGTGAAATCACCCTTCTGCAACAGCGGGCACGGATGCGTGAGCCCGTGGACTTCGAGCGAAAGGCCTTCCTTGAGCCACTTCTGGAGCTGTGGGTCGGACGGCTCGATGGCGTTGGCGAAGATGCTCACAGGCGCGCGGCCATCCAGCTTCTTCAGGCGGTTCAGGATCGGGCGGAGAAAGGCCTCGTACTTCTGCGAGTCCCTCATGTCATCAACGGCCAGGATAACGACGGCCTCGACGCCCGGCTCGCCGACCCATTGCGGCGTGACGAGCTTGGGGAAGTCACGGTGCGGGTAAAACGGATTGTCCTCGTCGAGGTAGGCGAGGCGGTTGGCGTTGGTGGAGAACGGCGCGGCGTTGGCTCCCGGGCCACCGGCAATCGCAAACAGGAGAAAAGGGAGAACAAACCGCAGCGGGTGCATGGTGGATGGACGATAACCAGGCCCAGTCGCTTCGCACGAGGGAATTTACCGGCTGCGAGACTATTGACGAACGGGCGCGCAGACGCTTTCCTCGCGCCCCATGAATGTTGACCAGAACGACGTTAAAGACCTGATCGCCAGCATCAAAGCCGAGAAGCAGGCGCAAAAAGACAAGGAAGCCCGTGAGTCGTGGACCAAGTACGTCTCGCTCACGCTGGTGTGTCTTGCGGTGCTGACCGCCATCGCCACGCTCAAGGGCGGCGGTTTCACCACGCGCGTGCTCAAGAACCTGAACGAGGCGACCTTCCAGCAATCGCTCGCCTCGGATGAGTGGAGTCTTTATCAGGCCAAATCCATCAAGCAGAAGCTCTACGAGTTCCAGCTCGACACCCAGGGCAATGCCACCGACCCCGCCGTGGAGGCGCGGTCAAAGAAGCTCAAGGAGAAGATCGCAGAGTACAAAACCGAGCAGGCAGATTCCTTCAAGAAGGCCAAGGAACACGAAAAGAAGCGCGACGACGCCCGCGTCGATGCGGACAAGATCGGCGCCCTGGGCCGGGACATGGGCATGGCGATCACCTTCTTCCAAGTCTCCGTGGCGTTAGGCGGTATCTGCCTCATCGTGAAGAAGAAGTGGCTCTGGTTCGCCTCGCTGGGGCTGGGGTCGTTCGCGGCGATCAAGATGTTCATCGTGTTGAACACGGTGATTTGAGACTGGTTGCAGGAGGACGATACGCACGTGGCGGCAGGCATCCTGCCTGACGTGGAGGGCGCGCATCTTGCCGCCCGGATTGGCGTGCGGAGTTCTGCGGCGTGGTGTTCTCCGGGAGTGAACGGAAAGCTGCGCGTCTCCTTCCGCCGGGCTGGAAGCCACGGCTCTACGGCAGGCAGGATGCCTGCCGCCACAGGGTTGGCCGGCGCCCCGGTTATTTCGGCAACTGGTTCAGCGTGTACCAGAAGGTGTCGTTGACGAGCGACTCCCCTGCCCCGTCCTTCACGTCCAGGCTGCGCACCATCGTCACGTAGCCGGTCTTCCAGCCGGCCAGCTTGAGACGGACTTTGAGCTTGTCCGGAGAAACGGTCGCACCGACGACCTTGATGACTGTCGCGGCGTTTTCCTTGCCGTCATGGTCCAGCTCCGGCGAGCCGTACTTGGCGTGGTACTTGAAGCCGTATTGTGTCACGTCGTAGCTCTCGGGGTCGGCGGCGGCCTTCGCTTCGACCGGCTGCGTGAACGTCAGCTCGAAGCCATCGGGCTGCGCGTGGACCTCCTTCACCTCGAACGGCAGCTTGCCCGTGTACTCGATGCGCTCCAGCGACGCGTTCAGCGGCGCGACGGCCTTCCACGAGACCGGCGCCTGCAAGCCACCGACGTAAAGCTTGCCGTCCGGCCCATACACGAGGCGGTTCACGCCCGACTGAAACTGTTTCAGGAACGGCCACACCGCGCCCTGATACTCGCCGTTGACCTTCTCCAACTGCACGCGCGTGACGATGGCGTTCTGGAAGTCGCCGACCATGAGCTGGCCCTTGAACGGCCCGAAGCGGTCGTCCGTGATCTCGGCGAAGCCCGTGGTGGAGCGTGCGAGCTTGTAGGGGAACCACACCGCCGGCGGGTCAAAGCGAGTGTGTTTGCCGTATTCCTCTTCCTTCGCCGGCCACGCGCTGGGATGGCCGTAGAACTTGCCCGGCGTGACGTGGTTCAGCTTGCACGCGGCCATCCACTGGCCCTGGTTCTCCGTCACAAACACGTCGCAGTCCGGACCGAAGGTGCCGATGCCGTTGGGCTCACGCAGGCCGGAGCAAATCGTGTCGAGCTTCTTGCCATCGGGCGAAATGCGCAACGCCCAGCCCATGTAAGCACTATCCCAACGCCCGCTGTGGCCGGCGTTGGCGAGCATGAAGTTGCCCGCCTTGTCGAACACGGGGCCGTATGAGAAGGCGTTGTAGTGGCCGGTGTAGCTCCAGCCCTGGCTGAGGCATTCGTACAGGTCGGCCTCGGCATCGCTGTCCTTGCTGCTGAGTCGGTAAAGCCCCTGTTTCGTACCGACGTAAATCTTCCCATCGCGCACCGCCACCCCCATGGGCTCGCACAAGCCACGGGCGAACCGGCGATAACGCACATCCTTGGCCGAACCCGTCGCCTTCTCGATGATCCATACCTCGCCCGGCCAGGTGCAGACCACGAGGTCGCCATTGGGCACGAAGTCCATGCCGCAAACGAGGAGGTTTGCCTCCGGTGGTAATGGGAAGGATTCAGCTCGGAAGCTGGGAGTTGAAGCAGAACTGGGACGAGGAACTGCCCCGGCTCCGGAGGTTCTTGCAATGGCGACGTTCAGTTGAGACCGCAGGCCTCCAACCGCCGTCACCGTTGGTCTGCCTGAAAAGTCGGTTAGCAGTTCGAACCGGACAGGTTCGGAATGAGGCGGCACTTTTACCCAAACACGGCCCTGCGGGCTTTCGACCATGCGGCTCGCGACACCCTTTTCCGAACCTGTTTCCGTGACGATTGCCGCATCGTATAGCGCCTTCACCGAGTGAGAAATCAAGGTGGCAACGTTCGCTGGCTGAAGAGCGATGCTGGTTGCGTTCGGGCCGTTGAGAAGTTGAACCGGGACCTTGGAATCAAGACGCGGCCCGTCCTTTAGGGTTGCACCGTCCTCGGCATGGGCGAGAAAGAACAGGGACTGTCGGCAAGGGCTGATCTCATAAAGACGAAGGAAGCCGCCCTGCTTCATTGCGATGCTGGATTCACGGATGCGCACAGTTTCATCTCCAGCGCGAATCTCGTAGAGGATTGCTGTCGAGTCCTTGCTTTGGGCGACTCCCAGAAAACGCGCGCCGGCCGGCAGTTTAGTCTCATCCTTCTCCGGCAGCTTCCCCACCGCCCACGGAAACACCGGCGGCATGGTCCACAGCACCGTGCCGTCGTTCGTGCTGATGAACGGGGCCTTGGGCAGGCCGAATTGCGGGCCGAGCAGCGCCAGGCCCTTGCCCGACCACACGGTGTGCGTGCGCAGCAGCGCGGTGTCGAAGGCCAGGTGCAGGTTCGTCGCCAGCGGCACCACGATGCTGCGCGTGCTCTGCGGCATCGGGGCCATGCGGAACGGCTGGTCCGGCGGGTCGTAGTACGGCGTAACGGGAGCGAATTTTTCCTTCGCCGACGGGGCACCGTAAACGGCGGGGGCGGCCAGCGACCAGAGGGCGCAGGCCACGGACAGGCAAACGAGCGGGCGACGCATGGACTAAACTTGCAACGAGCCCCGCCCCAGCGCGATGCAAATTGCAGGGCACCGCACGGGACTCGAACCCAAGCATCCTTCCACCGACCACTGCTTTGGTCAGAAAAATCGGGGCAGAAAAATGGATCGAAGAAATCTTCTGACCTAATCTTTCTGATCAATTTTCGGGTTCACGGCCTGAGATGGTTCGCGCTGAAGCAGGCCGCCATATGGACCTTCCACCGGTCATTAATTTCATCTGTGGCCGCCTTGAATCCTTGGAAATCCTCCTCACCTCTCGTTAGGGCGCATCTCAGTTTCTTGCACACCGGGAGGCCGCTTGGGGAGCCTTCTCCCTTTGCGGAGCAAGGGGAGAAGGTGGCCGGAGGCCGGATGAGGGGTTGGGCCACCCTCGCCCACGCACGC
>RFSE01000301.1 GCA_009924135.1 Pseudomonadota bacterium
GGGTCAGCGGCCTCCTGGCCGCCGCCGAACCCAAGGCCGCCAGCGTGTGAATAACTTTTATGAAAAAGCACTTTTCAGTACAGAGAACATCTCTCCCCTGCTCCGCAAAGGGAGAGGGAGTCGACGGCCTACGCCTTCGTCGCCTTGCTCCCTTGCCGCTGCCTTCTTGCCAAACGGTTGAATCAGCTTAGCACCAGCAGGGGCAATAGACTCCGAGCTCAAGCCTGGCACTCATGAGGTGCCAAGAAACTGAGATACGCCCGGTTGAATGGGGCGCATCTCGACACTGCCCCCGAGGGACGAAATCTTCCGGAGCGCGGCTGTGTCGCGGAGACCAGCCGCAGCGGCTGCTCCTGGCCGGAGCCGTTGATGCGTTCCCCCTCGGTATTCCAACGTTGCTGCGGCTGATCCCGCGCCGAGCGGGACACAGCCGCGCTCCGGGGGCAGTGCCAAGATGCGCCTCACGGATGGGCATTGCGGGACGCAAGTTGACGCTGCGGCGGGTTTGGGCTTTGATTGCCGCATGCAATTGTCTGCCCTCAAGGTGTTTTGCGACCTAAGTGAGACCGAAAGCTTCACGAAGGCCGCCCAGATAAACGGCGTCACCCAGTCCGCCGTGAGCCAGCAAATCAGCGCGCTGGAGCGGCAGTTCAAGTCCATGCTCATCGAGCGGAGCAAGAAAAAGTTCCGCCTCACCCGCGAAGGCGAGATCCTTTACGAGTACAGCAAGCGCATCTGCCACACCTTCGACGAGCTGGAAAACAAGCTCGCCGAGGAGCGCGACATCGTCTCCGGCAGCATCCGCGTGGCGACCATCTACAGCATCGGGCTGCACGACCTGCCGCCGTACATGAAGAAGTTCCTCAAGGCCTTCCCCACGGTCAAAATCCACGTGGAGTACCGCCGCGCCAACCAGGTCTATGAGGACGTGCTGGGCAACGCCGTGGACCTGGGGCTCGTCGCCTACCCGAACAAGGACCCGCGCCTCGAGATCGTCCCCCTGCGCAAGGACCGCATGGTGATGGTCTGCCATCCGCAGCATCCGTTTGCCAAGCTCAAGGTTCTGCCGATCAAGTCGTTGACCGGCCAGAAGTTCATCGGCTTCGAGCCCGACATCCCCACGCGCAAGGCCATCGACCGCATCTTCAAGGACCATTCTATCAACGTCCACACGGTCATGGAGTTCGACAACGTCGAGACTGTGAAACGCGCCGTGGAGATCGATGCGGGCGTGTCCATCCTGCCGCAGACGACCATCGCGGCGGAAGCGGCGCAAGGCTCGCTCGTGCAGGTGCCCTTCGAAGGCGAGGAATTCCACCGTCCGCTGGCCGCGCTCTACAAGAAGAACAAGGTGCTCAGCCCGGCGATGAAGCAGTTCCTGGCCATCGTGAAGGAGTCCTGATCAGCCGGTCAGAGCTGTATCGGCACTCAGCCGGGACGATGCAGTTGGGCCACGGATGGAACACGGATTAAACACGGAGCCAACGGTGCCGGGGCCGCCTCGCCCCGCTGCTTGACCCGCACCGTTTGGGGCCGGCAGGCAACTGCGACAAAACGCGTGCTCACCCCGTCCCCATCCGTGTTCCGTCCGTGTTTCATCCGTGGCTAATGAATCGGCTAAGGTTGCCGGCCCGCCTAATTCGGCGTTCGAGTTTAGACTGATGCCATTCGTCCTCCTACCCGGGCCATTTACACAGCGTCGTGATGAAGACCGCTCTCGACCCTCGACCCTCGACTCCACTAGTTCTGCGGGTTAAACCATCGGGCCAGGAGGAGAACCGCATTTGCATTCTCGCCGGGCATGATATATCCTCACCACCAGTATGAGACTATCTGTAATTGCATTCGTTGTGATGGCAGGGCTCGCGAGTTTCATTCTGGCGGCGTTGACGGCCGAAGAAATGAACCTCGAAATGTTACCCACGACCCAGACCGGTGACAGCAGTCTGAGTCCAAGGTCCGTGGATGCGCTCGGGGCGACGGCGTTTCTCGGGGCAGTGTTGATTTGCCTGCTGTAGGAACCACAAAGACACGAAGGACACAAAGGCGGCGAGGCAGGAAAGAACCAGCAGCTTGGTCGGGTTCGCGGCATACGTCAAACGGGGTGAACGGGTCCGTTGTGTCACCCTGCTTTTGGTTTCCCTGCTTTGTGCTCTTTGCGTCTTCGTGGTTCAACCCAACCGCTTATTCTTCCAGAAACTGGTTGCGTCTGAACTGGAGGTAGGCGCGCTGTGACACGCGGTCGCGCCGGGCGCGGGCGAGCTGGTTGTTTCTTGAGGCGTCTTCGAGTTTCTTCAAATCCCCTCGTAGTTTGAGGTAGTTCCGGTAACGGTCGTCGGTGAGGGTGCCGGCCTGCACAGCCCCGAGGACAGCGCATTTTTTTTCCACGGTGTGGCCACAGCCGGTGAAGTGGCAGCTCAACGCCAGGGCCTCGATCTCGGGGAAGGCATCCTGCAATCCCGTGTCTGCCAGCCAGAGGTGGAACTCGCGCATGCCGGGCGTGTCCATCACCACGCCGCCCTTGGGCAGGACGAGCAGTTCGCGGCGCGTGGTGGTGTGCCGGCCTTTCGCATCCTTCTCGCGCACGGGCAGGGTGTCCTGCATCTCCTCGCCGAAGAGGCGGTTGATGAGCGTGGATTTGCCGACGCCGGAGGAGCCGATGAACGCCACGGTCACCCCTTCGTGAATCCACTTTCGCAACCCCTTGATCCCTGCACCCTTGATCGCCGACAGGGCGAGCACCGGGGTCTCGCCCACGGCGGCCTGCACATCGGCGAGGCGCTGGGCCGTGTGCGGGCAGAGGTCCGTCTTGTTCAGCAGGATCACGGGCTTGGCCCCGCCTTCATGCACCATCACGAGGAAGCGTTCGAGCCGGCGCAGGTTAAAATTGTCATCCAGACCCTGCACGATGAAGACGACGTCGATGTTCGCGCCAAGCACCTGTTCGTCCATCGTGCGGCCGGCGACCTTGCGGGAGATCTGCGTGGCGCGGGGCAGGACGGCGTGGATGGTGGCCTTGGTGCTCTCCTCCGGGTGCAGGGCCACGGCGACCCAGTCACCGGCCTTCGGCAGGGCCGTGGGCGCGGAGTCGTGCAGCAGCTTGCCGGTGATCTGCGCGATCAGCTCCGAGT
This sequence comes from Pseudomonadota bacterium, assembly GCA_009924135.1. Classification (GTDB taxonomy): domain Bacteria; phylum Verrucomicrobiota; class Verrucomicrobiia; order Limisphaerales; family SXTU01; genus SXTU01. Next base: position 3,132 of record RFSE01000301.1, read on the forward strand.
CCGTGGTGAAGACGTTGTAGTAATGGCGATCCTCGGTCGCGACGCGGGCGGGCACGAGCCCGGCATCGCGATGCGGGGCGAAGGCGGCCTCGAGGCGGGCGTTCCAACCCAGTTGCGTCAACGGTGAGTCGAGGTAACTGGTTGGGGAGAGGGCAGACACGGCGCTTTAATCCCGGAAGTTGACGAAGGCCAGCGCGACGGGAAAATCCTTCCCGCGTACCGCCGCGATGACCGCCTGGAGGTCGTCGCGGTTCTTGCCGGTGACGCGCACCTCGTCCCCGTTGATGGAAGTGGTGACCTTGAACTTCCCGTCGCGGATGAAGGTGGTGATCTGCTTGGCGACGGAGGCCTCGATGCCTTCCTTGATCTTCACGCTCTGGCGCGCGTGGCCAAGCGGGGAGAGGTCGGCCTCGCCTTCGTCCACGCTCTTCATGCTGATGCCGCGCTTGGCGAGCTTGCCCACGACGATCTCGACGAGCGTCTTCATCTTGTAGGCGTCGGGCGCGGTGAGCTTGATCTCCAGCTTTTCCTGGGTGATCTCGGCCTTGGTGCCCTTGAAGTCAAAGCGCGTGGCCAGCTCCTTCTTGGCCTGGCTCACGGCGTTTTCCACTTCCATCGAGTTGACTTTGGATACGATGTCGAATGACGGCATGGCGGCAGTGTAGCGGAAACCTGGCCGGGGAAAAGCCGGAACCGTTCGGGTGGAAACTGACGGGCGCAACCTGGCACGGCCCGCGGAGCGCGGCTGTGTCCCGCCCGGCGCGGGATCAGCCGCAGTAACATGAGAGTGTCGAGCGGGGACGGAACCGCTTTACGCCTCCGGCCAGGTGCCGCCGCTGCGGCTGGTCTCCGCGACACAGCCGCGCTCCGGAAGAGTTCGTCCTGCAGCCGGAACGATGCAGTTGGAATTCTATCACGCCATGGAACGCAGAGCGGGCTTCGGCTGTCCCGGAGGGACGTTCGACCATAGCCCGGCGTTTCAACGCCGGGTTGGGCCGGGAAGTGCGGCCCGTCCCGAGGGGACGGCTGAACGATCAACCTGGGGCACGCGCGCTCAGTCGTCCCTCCGGGACTTGATTCTTCTCCCCTTCGTTCCCGGCGTTGAAACGCCGGGCTATTTTCAAGTGTCCCTCGGGGACGAATCGCCACCAAGCAACTAAATCTACATCGCCTGGATGGCGGTGCTGCAACATACTTAGGTGCGCCCCAGCCTACTTCGCGTAGAGAAAACGCACGATTCCCATGGCCAGTGCAAAGGCGAGACCATTCCAGAACCGTTCCAAGCTGGCGCGCTCGCCCCCGTGCTTCTCCTGCCATTTACCAAAGGCCGACATCATCACGCCGGCCAGCGGCGGGATGACGAAGAGCATCGCCACGCGGAGCCACATGGCTTTTAGGAAGTGCTCTTTGAAGATCAACAAGGAGATGCCGCCTGCGATAGCCCCGAGCAGGACATTGCCGAAGAAACCGAGGAAGGGATGCCGCCGGGCCGTATGACCGTCAAACAGCGAGCGCATCCCATAGTCGATCAGCAGTTCACCGAAGAGCTGGATGAGGATCTCTCCGAATGCTGGCAGCAACACCTCAACGAAGAGGTAAACCAGCAGTTCGAAGAGGAATTCCATATTGGCTACTTGCGCCCACGCTTAGCAGCCTGTTAAAAAACGCTTCCTCCTGTAACGCGCGAACGCTGCGGCGCGTCCATGGTAAGCATGGCACTGGGACGACGCAAACCACGGCAGGA
>RFSE01000302.1 GCA_009924135.1 Pseudomonadota bacterium
TCTGCGCAAGCAGCCCGCCCCCTCACCCTAACCCTCTCCCCCGATGGGGGGAGGGAACCGGGGCGCGCGGTGCTTCGACCACCAAACCCGCGATTCCAAATTCGGAGTTCGGGGTGCGTGCGTTTTCCCTGCCAGCACAAAATGGAATTGGGGCGGCTCAACCGGCAAAAGGTTTAAACGCGACTGCTTGGGCACCCATCATGCCGGCTCAATAGTGCATCCCCAGCAGTTCCTGATCCCCCGTGTGGCTACTGGTGGCAACCGGGCCTGCCGGCACCGGATGCCGTAATTCGTTCAACCACGCCGGGGCTGGACCGTGTTCCGGCACCGACGTGTCCGGCCGCCGACGCAGGCCGACGGTGCGCGCCAGCAGCCATTCCAACGCCGCCCAAAAATGCGCGCGGTCGAGGACCGGGTTGAGGAAGTTGGTGACCACACAGTAGCGAACGTTCTTGGGATTGGTATGATGCATGGCGTGATGTTGCGGGGTTTGCAGCAGCCGAATGTGCTGGAGGAAGGTGATGATCCGTCCATTTTCCTTCCGTGTGCGGTGGGTCCACTTGTGGAATTCGTTCGCATTGGCGCTGATCGCGGCGAAGAGCCATACGTGCCATGTCAGGCAGCCCAGCGCCCCGGCGACGAGCACGATGACCACCGAGATGAGCAGCAAGTCCCATGAACTTTGCAACCAGTTGTTGCGCGTCATGTAACGCGGCAGGTGATGATGAATGACGTTGGGCCGGCCCACGTATTTGCCGAGCAGCGGCGTGTCCTCGCGGATGTAGGCATCTTCGAACCAGTGCACGATGCCGGCGCAAAGTTCGGCGAACAGAATGACGAGGAGTGCCTGGGTGGTGAATATAGCTGGCGTGTTCATTGCAGTATTGTTGGTTACCAATTACACGCTTCTCGTAACCCGCCTTGCCTCCTGACGGTTAATCGATAAAACTCACCCGCAATCACCGTAATCAATGATGAATGTCCACCACCTTGAGCTGTTCTATTTCGTCGCACGCCACGGGGGCATCAGCGAAGCGGCGCGCAAGATGACCTACAGCATCCAGCAGCCGGCCATCAGCGGCCAGATCATCCAACTGGAAGAGCATCTGGGCGTGACGCTGTTCCAGCGGCGGCCGTTTGAGCTTACCCCGGAAGGCGCCCGGCTCTTCGCGTTCGTCGAGCCGTTTTTCGCCAACCTCCACGCCGTCGAGCTGGAACTTCAAGGCGGCGCGGTGCACCAGATTCGCATCGGCGCGTCCTCGCCCGTGCTGCGTGATCACCTGCCCCTGCTGATCCGCAATGTGCGGAAGAAATATCCGAAACTTCGCATCACCCTGCGCGACGGCCATCAGCCCGACCTGGAGGAGTGGCTGGCCTGCAATGACATTGATCTCGCCATCACCCTGTTGGGGGCCAGCACCCCGGCTGGCGTCAGCTCGGTGAGCCTGCTCAAGATGCCGCTCGTCCTGCTGGTCGAGAAGTCCAGTCCCATCAAGTCAGCCGACGAACTCTGGGCGCGCGACAAAATATCCGAACCCCTCGTGGCCCTGCCCTCCAGTGACACCATCTGCAAAAACTTCCAGGCCGGTCTGGCGCGGCGGAAGATTGATTGGTTCACGAGCGTCGAGGTGGGCACGCTCGAACTCATCGAAGCTTATGTGGCGCACGGTTTCGGCATCGGCGTCACCGTAAAACCGCCGGGGCTGCCGCTCTCTCCCGGCGTGCGTGCGCTGCCGTTGGAGGGCTTTGATCCGGTGGAAATGGGCGCGCTATGGCGGGGCAAACTTCTGCCCGTTTACAAGGAGTTCCTGGCGGAAATGCAGCGCCGCGTGAAACAGGTGATCAGCACTTGAGTCGACCACGTTCGGACCGTCCCGGCATTTGATCCAACCCAGTTTGTTGCCGCCCGCGTCGCCAGTTGCCTCTTGTCACCCGTCACTCGTCACCCGCCACCTACTTCACCACTTCCAGCCCCGGAATGGCCGCCTTCAGTTTGTTGATCGCCGCGTCGGTGACTTTGTTGCCCTGGATTTCCAACCGCTTCAGATGGCCCAAGCCCGCGAAGGCTTCGAGGCTGGCATCGGTAATCTGCGTGCCGGGCACGAGCAGCACTTCGAGATTCTTCAAACGGGCGATATGCTGCGCGCCTTCGTCCTTGATCGGGCCGTAGACGCGCAGCACGCGCAGGCTCTGAATCTCGCTGGCATGACGCACGCCCTCGATGGAGGCCTGGGCATCGTGCAGGTCCAGCTCGCGAAGTTTCTTCAACCCGGTGAGCGGTTTCACGGCCGCACCGGTGGCGTCCCGGCTGCCCATCTGGAGCCGTTCCAGGTTCACGAGCTTCGCCAGCGCCTGCGCCCCCGCATCCGTGAAGTGCGTGTGTACCACTTCCAACCGCTCGTGGCTGGGCACCTTGCTGATGCCGGCGAGGCCCGCGTCATTCACCGGCGCGGTGTGGAAGTTCGCCGTCTCCAGACGCTTCAGGTTGCTGAGAAACTTGTAGCCCTCGCCGGTGCATTTGGCCGAGGCCAGCGACATGACGCGGAGATTGGTGAGGTCCCGGAGCTGCTCCAGCCACGGGTCGGTGATCAGGGTGAGCGTGAGGTTGAGCCGCTCCAGACTCTTCAGGGCGCCCACGTACTTGAGCCCGGGACCACTGACGCTGCTGTTCGAGAGGTCGAGATAGGCGAGGTCAGGGAGATTGACGAGGTTGACGAGCCAGTCATCGCTGAGCGTGGTGTTGCGCTTGTAGGTGGGATCATGCGGGTTGCCCTTGTCGTTCAGATCGATCGCCGTGAGCCGGTCGAAGAGATGCATCGCGTCGTCGCCCGCCACCTCGCGCAACCACTGCGGTCCGCCGCCCTCGAAGCGCACCGTGCCGTGCGCCGCTTTCACGGCGTCCGCCACGGCGAGCAGGTGCGGGCGCGCCAAAGCGGCCTTCTCCAGCGCGGGGATCACCTCGCGCGCGCGGATGCGCAGCAAGGGGTCGTAGCCCTTGCGCCATTGGACATCCAGCTCGGCGAGGAGCGGCGCGTCGAAAGCCTTCTTCCCCTTCGCGTCCCACGCCGACACCGTGGCCAGCATCTGCCGCATGAGCACGACATCGTTGGTCGTGGCCGCGATCGTCTGGGCCGAAGCTGCCCGAGGCAGCCAAAGCGTGGTGACCGCGAACCAAACGAACAACGACGAGATGAGTGCGGAACGGAGCCGGTGCGGCGTAAGGATGAAGGCGTTCATGTTGAGAGACGCATCTTCACCGCGCGGAACCGGGAAAGACAAGCCCGCGTCTGAGCCGGAGGTTGCCCAAAATGCCCGCTCCACCGACAAACCGGATTGGCCAAAGGCAAGCAACTCAGTTGCTTGCACTCTGGGATGCCACATTGGGAGCCTTCTCCCTTCGCGGAGCGAGGGGAGAAGGTGGCCGGAGGCCGGATGAGGGGTGCGGCCGCCCTCGCCCACGCACGCAACCCCTCACCCCAACCCTCTCCCCTTGCTCCGCAAAGGGAGAGGGAGTCGAAGGCCTACGACTTCGTCGCTTTGCTCCCTTTCCGCTTCCTTCTTGCCCAGCGGTTGAAAAAGTTTGGCACTGCCCCCGCCTTTGGCTGACCGCGTCGAACGCTGGTCTGTGGCCAACTCAAGCTCGGCCCGCGAATCGCGCGAATTGATGCTAATCAGAACCCGCTTCGCGGGGGAAATTTGGCAATCAGCTTGGCAATTCGCCTGATTCGCGTGATTCGCGGGCTGTCTTTTCTGGCACCGCTTCAGCGGGGGCAGTGTCAAATTGCACCGGATTAAAGCAACCCCGCTTCCTTCATCGCCGCCTCCAAACCGTCCGCCACGCCATGGCCCCAGTGACGGTCGCTCACGTAGCCGCCTTCGCGCCAGACGGCCTCCTTCACCGGCGTGATCGCGTTCGCGGGCGCGACGAGCCAGCACGCATGTTTGTCCAGCAGCATCGGCAGATCGTTGAAGTGATCACCCGCCGCGAAGACCGCTTCGCGCGTCAACCCGAGCTGCCGCGTGATCTCCGCCAGCGCCGTGCCCTTGCTGTAGTCCGCGTGGCTGAAGCGCGCGTACACGTCGTTCCGCACCACGGTCAGGTTCGGGATCGATTCACAGTAGTCTTCCAGATGCGCCTCGATGTCGTCCGCATCTGTGTTGTTCCCCGCGATGAGGCAGAAGGGCGAATAGGCATCTGAGTACACCGACGCGTGGAAGCGCCCGTTGACCCAGCTAAAGAGCCGCGGCAAGTCCTTCTCCACCGCCTTGAACAGCTCCCGATGCGCCCGCTCGCAATCGCCATTCCACGGTTGCAACGGGAAGTAACGCGAGCCTTCCCGGAAATGAATCTCCCGCTCCACCGTCACCAGCCAGTCCGGCTCGATGCTCAGTCGCGCGCGCCCCAGCCCTTCCATCAGGCTGCTGAGATCGCGCCCCGTGTTGATGACCCACTTCGCGCCGCGCTGCTGCAAGCCGCCGATCAACTCCTGCAAGCGCTCGGGCACCGGCGGATTCTCATGGTCCGCGTGCAGCGTCCCGTCGAAGTCGGTCGAAATGATTTTGATGGGTGTATCCATCGGACGGGGGGAAGTGTTCCGTATTCAGTGTTCAGTTTCCAGTCAGCAGTTTCCTGAGTCCTCGCGCCGGGCGCATCTTGCTCCTGCTCAATTTCACGAAAAGCACCCCAACGGCCCCTCGCACCGAACCAATCCCAACGCCTACGCCCCAACTGGAAACTGAACACTGAATACGGAACACTTCCCCCCGTCCGATGGA
>RFSE01000303.1 GCA_009924135.1 Pseudomonadota bacterium
CCGCCGTGCTCTTGGCGCAAGGCGGTTCAAGGGCCGAAATCGCGGCAGTTGGCGGGCCGTTGGTTCTCTCCCAGCGGGAGAGGGCCGGGGTGAGGGAGAGTGCGACCGAAGTTTCACAGCGGGGGCAGAATTTTCCAGCGATTTCAATAAACCAATTCCTGTTCAACCCAGCGCGCCGGCCGGCAGAGTCTCCAGATCCATGACGGTGAGGAAGTCCACGGTGCGAAACTCGCGGTCCAGCGCGGGCGGGCCGCAGATTTTGGCCCCGAGCGAGAAGTAACCCGAAAGCAGGCGCGGGATGCGGACTGGCTCGGCCGCCATTTGATCCAACGGACACAGGTAGGCCGGGACCGGGACGGTGCGCCAGATTTCGGAGGCCAGGTGGGTGCGCATGAGTTGTGAATACGCGGTCGCTCCCACGGCCGGGTCCACGGTGGGCAGCGAACTGCAACCGAGCAGGTAGCGGCCACCCCGTTCCTGGGCGTAGCTGGCGATGCCGCGCCAGAGCAGGGCCAGCACCGCAATGTTCCGGTGCTGGCTGTGGACACACGCACGGCCCAGCTCGACGATCTGGGCGTTCATCGGCGCGAACGGGGTGAGATCAAATTCGCCGGCGCTGTAGAAGCCCCGGTTGGCTGCCGCCATCGTGCCGGCTTGGACGCGATAGGTCCCGACGATGTCGCCGGTCGCGCGGTCCTCGACGACGAGGTGATCGCAGACCTCGTCAAACGGGTCGGCATCGCGGCACGTCGCGTAGCTGGCTTCGAGGCCTTCGTTCATTTCCACGTTGAAGACGAGGAAGCGCAGGGTCTGCGCGGCGCGGATGTCAGCCTGATCTCGGGCGAGGCGGAGGCGGTAGCGCTCCGCCACGCTGCCACGGGCGAGCACGCGGCGGCCAAGGGTGGGGGTTTTTACGGCAGGTAAAGCGGCGATCATGGGAGGAAGGATGAGGGGACGGAAACCTTGGGCGTGAATCGAAAGAAACTCGCCCATTCATCAGCGGCATCAATGGCCGCACCGAGTGCAACTGCAATTATTCGCACCTCGCTTTCCTTTAGCCGACTCCCCGCACCATTGGACAGGTGACAATTGCTAAATCCCCGTGACGGCCCCGTGACGGCGGGTTACGGGGATGCACCGGCTGACTATCGACGCGACAATGCCCCGAACGAAGCAGGCAAAAATTGAAAACCAAGGCCAGCGAGTCAGTTGTTCGAAGCGAGCAGTGTGCGCCCGCAAATCACGCGAATTTGCGCAAATTACAACCGGCGAAGGACTTCCCTCATTCGCGGTTATTTGCGTGAATCGCGGGCAGCCCTTTGCGGACCGTGGTGATCAACGGTTCGCTTTACACCTGTGCCTGTGAGCCTTGCAGGAACGACTGAATGGAGTCAGTCCCGCAGGCGCTCGTTGCCCATCCGGCTACCAACTGTCCGTGCGGAAGGTCTGCGCGGGGAGGCCGTCCTGGTTGAAGAGGTTGGCCCACGGGAAGGCGTTGGCCCACGCATAGCGGACGGAGGCGGGCTTGGTCACCTTGTCGCTGGAAACCACGATGGAGTCCCCATCGATCACCGCATCGGCCCAGACGAACTTCTTGTCCGCGCCGGCGATGGCAAAGCCTTGAAGCTTCTCGCTGTGGCGCGCAGCCAGACCCTTGCCGACGTGGGTGAACTTGATGCGGACTTTGCCGCCCTCGATGGCATGTGAAGTGTAGAGCGGTCCCTGGGTTTCAACCTTCTGCCCGTACACCATGCCCAGCGCGACCTGGCTGGCGCGGGCACCATAACCGGACTTGTTCGTCGGGTGGACGCCGGAGCCCAGATCGCTGGCGGTGACCATGGCGGTGTTCGGGTGTTTCTGAATGCGGACGTGCAACTCGCGGTACGCGCCGTCATTGAGTGCGGGCACTTGTGCGGGCAGCGGGGCGAACGGGCTGGCGTTCTTGGTCACGGGATTCGCCGTGTCCCAGGCGCAGCCGTTGCCACTGGGCTTCTGGATGTAGAGGAAGGGAAACTCGCCCTGGCCCCAGTCCTTGCGCCAGCCCTTGATGAGCGCGCCCATCAAGGTGTATTGATCCACGCCCACAACGGCCGTGCCGCTCTCGCCCTGATCCCACAACACGCCCCGGATGCCGTAGCCGACATAGCCCCGGATGTGCGCCTCGAAGAGATGGCCCATTTTGCCGCCCGTGGTTTCACCGGCTTTGCCGGGAGGTGCGGGCTTGCGGGGGGGATTCTTGCCGTCCTTCTTCGCGGCTTCCACGGCCTTCTCCCACGCTGCTACATCTTGCGGATACTTCTTCTCCAACGCCTCGAGCGGATAGGTCTTGGCGAACTGCGCGGCGACTTTCTTGCACGCGGCGTCTGCCTGATACATTTCCTCACTCAACCAGTAGCCGGACGGCGTGCCGCCAACCGCCCCGAGCATGAGACCGACGGGCACCTTGAGTTCCTCATGGAGCCGCACGCCGAAGGGATAGAGCAACGCGCCGAACCCGCCGCTGTTCTGCGGCGTGGCAAGCTGCCATGTGCCCCGCGAACTGATGTGCCGCACCTGGGAGAAAGTCTTCGTGGCGAGGCTGGCCAGGACTTCGTCGTTCTTCGCGTAGCCGTTCACGCGTCCGTCCATGTTGGACTGCCCGGAGCCGACCCAGACCTCGCCGACGAGCACGTCGTTGAGCGTGAGGGTGTTTTTGCCCTTCACCGTGAGCGTGAGCGGCTCGCCGACTTTGAGCGCCTCCAGCTTCACGCGCCACTTGCCCTGATCGTCGGCCTTGGTGGTCTTGGTCTGGCCCGCGATCGTGACGGTGACTTCCTCACCGGGCGCGGCCGTGCCCCACACAGGCAGGGGGATGTCGCGCTGGAGGACCATGTGCTCGGAGAAGACGGGCGGGAGCTTCACGTCGGCGCGCGCAAGGGCGGCGAGGGTGAAGAGCAGGGCGAAGGCTGGGCGGATGGGGTTCATGATAAAGTGAATCGGGCGGTTCAAAGACGTTGTGGGCAAGAAGAACATTCGGTCAGGTGCAACGTGGGGAGTGCAATAACCGAGATGGGGGGCAGTTCCAAGCAATTACGCGGCCTGGTAAGTCCCCAACGGCACGTTACCAAGACCACTACTGCCGCATGAGCTTCAAGGTCGCCGGGTCAAACCACACTTCGCCCTTTTTAGCCCGCAGTTCGGCGACGAAGATCACGTCGGTGGCCTCCTTGACCTCGAAGTCGTATTCGAGGGCAGTCCAATCCTTGGTCGCAGTGAGTTGGTTAACCCGTTTGCCGCCAGAGATTCGCAGGCCGGCGCCGGTGCCGGGATCGCCGGTCTGCGGGTCCACACTGGCTGTCCGTGCCTGTCCGGTGAAACGGTGCCGGCCGGCCGGCAGCGCAACGGTGGTGCGCCACGAGGCCACGCAGGGCTTGTCGCTGGCGCTGATGTGGAGCGTTGGCCGGCCATCGTACTGGGGCTCATCCAGCGCCGGGCTGCCGGAGTCCTTTTCGGGAGCCCAACCGCTCAGCTGGAGTGCGGCGGCCGGGCCTTTCGGCATCGCTGCAACCATTGGCGGGGCGGAGGCGAAGTGCTTCTGCAACAACTGGTGATGCAGCGTGATGCGCTGGCGGAACTCGGTGCTGGCATCGGCCTTGGGACGGGCCGCTTTGACGATGGCATCCAGCGCGTCCACGCGGGCCAGCAGGGGAGCGAGCCGGAACTGATTGGTGAAGAGCGAGCCGACGCGGGCCAGGTATCGTTCCCGGCCTTCAGGCGTTTCCAGGAACCCCCGGGCGACCAGGCCCTTCATCGGCTCGGGGCGCAAGGGGTTGCGGGTCTGCTTGAACATGTCGTCCATGCCATGCGGGATGAAGACGAACTTGCCGGACGCCTGGTGGTGGAAGAGCCGGTAATTATTGAGGTTGAACGTGTAGCCATCCCAGTTCCCGGTGAGCACTTCCATGGCGAGATAGGAACAGAACTTGTCCACGTCCAGCAGCGCGTTGAGACGTTCCCACCGACGCGGAAGGTCCGGTTCGCGGGCGGCCTGGACCAGCTCAGTTAGGTCAGACTGGTTCTCGGGATTCTCACCCAGGAGCTTCTGCTTTTTCTCCGTGAGGTCCTGGCAGAAGCCGCCGTCGTAAAGGTTTCCGTGGATGTCGGTGAAATAGCGGCGGAGGAACTCCTTGGAAAGCCCCTCGATGGTGGTGTAGAGGCCGAGATCGCGGCCGTTCAGATTCAACCGGGCAAAAGTAACGCGCGAAGCCGGCATGTCTGCCGCCGCGTAGAGTCCGCCGGCGAGGTGTTCACTCAGATAGGTAGGGTCTTCCAGGGAGTTGTTCAGGTGCAGCTTCCGGATGCCCATCAGGGTCTGGTTGTCCGTGAACTTGCTGAAGTTGAGGGTCAGGGAAGGCCGGTCATCCAGCCCGCGAAAGGTTGCATGGCCTTTCAGGTGGACCCCGGTGTTGGTCAGGGTGAAGCGACCGTCCACAGTAACGTTGCAAGTGACGTAGGTGCGGTTCTCGCTCCTGAGTTTGGCGAGTGCGGCGGCCGGGATCTCGACCAGGATTTCGTGGATGACCGGCGGGTTAAAGAAGGCGTCGCCATTGCCTCGGGCGCTGGCCTTGTCTGCACAAGTCAGACCCGGTAGCGCAATGAAGGCCAGCAACAGGCCGAGTGCATTTGTACTGCGCACAAGCGTTGGCCGGGAGCGAAACATGGTGTTATGTCCTCGCCTCCGGCTTGGCGGTCCCCCAGAGGGCCAATGCGATGTCGCGCTGAGGAACCAT
>RFSE01000304.1 GCA_009924135.1 Pseudomonadota bacterium
CAGTTTCTCGACTTGGTCGGGGGAAAACTTCTGCTCCGGGAACAGGCGGCTGACCACGGGCTGGCAGTGGTGATAGAAAAGACATTGGCTTACCACGCTGAGGGAGCAGAGGCGGACGGTCTCCATGTCCGGATCGCCGCCGAGCAGTTCCCGGACGATGCCGCCGAGGTGCTGGGCCTGCGGCCGGATGCGCTCGACCACGATGGCATCCAGCGCCTTGGTCGGTTCAATCATCTCCCGCGAGATGAGCTTGCCATGCCAGGCATCACTGCCCTGGTCGAAAATACGTAGTAAAAACGATCGGACAAACGCCCGCAGCCGGTCGGGTGCGGTGGCGCCCGGCGACACGCCCAGATCGAGCGGGAATTTCTGCAGCGCCCGGGTCTGGTAGTAGGCGAGCACCTCCCGGTAGAGGGCGTCCTTGTCACCAAAGTGATAGTTGACCGCCGCGATGTTCGCCCCGGCCCGACGGCAAATTTCACGCACGGTGGCGTTGTGGAAACCGATCTCGGCGAACACCGCGCCGCCAGCCTCGATCAACGCCTGACGCGTCTGGGCGGCGGCGGTATCGAGTTTGGGAGGCTGGGCGGCAACCATTTCAAACGCATATTTGAAACAGCCGTTTGAATTGACAAGGAAATTCGCCGCGTTGCGCCAGCGCTCCGGTTGCATTACTGTGCGCTCCGCAAAATTTTATGGCCGACACGAAGAAAGACACCTCCATCCCAGTCACGGTGCTGACGGGCTTCCTGGGCGCGGGCAAGACCACGCTGCTCAAGCACCTGCTCACCCAGCCGCACGGTTACAAGTGCGCGATCATCATCAACGAGTTCGGCGAGGTGGGCATCGACGGCCAGCTCGTGTTGAACGCCGACGAGGAAGTCGTCGAGTTGAACAACGGCTGCCTCTGCTGCCGCGTACGTGGCGACCTCGTAAAAACCCTCGCCGACCTGATGCAGCGCAAGAAGCGCTTTGACTACGTGCTGGTCGAGACCACCGGCCTGGCTGATCCCAGCCCCATCGCCCACACCTTCTACCTGCCGCAGTTGCAGGGGAAACTCCGCCTGGACGCCATCGTCACCGTCGCCGACGCGCGGCATCTCGAAGGCGTGCTGGACAAGGCGCCCGAGGCCCTGCCCCAGATCGCGTTCGCGGACATCGTGCTGCTGAACAAGACCGACCTCGCCACGCCCGCCGACCTGGACCGCGTGGAACAACGCATCCGGCGCATCAACCCGCTGGCGAAGATCCACCGCACGCACCGTTCGCAGGTGGACATGACCAAGATTTTCAACACCCACGCCCGCGATCTGAACGCGCCGCTGGAAATTCCCGCCGAGAAACCCGCGCATGGCGAGGCTGGTCACGATTGCGATGACCACTGCGAACACGGGCACGACCACGACCACGATCACGCGCACAGCCATGATCATGACTGCGGCCATGACCATCAGCACGGCGAACATTGCGACCACGAGGACCACGGCCACGATCACGCCGGCCGGCACGATGACGCGGTGCGTTCCTTCCACATCCTGGACGAACGACCGTTGGACTTGAAACGCACCGAAGCCTGGCTCAACGAACTGCTGGCCAAGGGCGGCGAGAACATCTACCGCGCCAAGGGCATCCTGAACATCCAGGGCGTGCCCAAGCGCGTGATCTTCCAGAGCGTGCAGATGATGTTCGACGTGGAGCCGGAGCGCTTCTGGAACGCGAACGAGAAACGCGGCAACCAGCTTGTCTTCATCGGCAAGGAGCTGGATGAAACCGGCATCCGCGCGGGCTTCGCGGCGTGTGTTGCCGTTTGAACATTTTTCATTCTGCCGTAATCTTACTCGTGATCTTAATCCCCGTCGCGAACCGGACGGTGGAAGTGGATGGAGATTAAGAGCACGAGCAAGATTTAGATTACCGAACCATGCCACTCTACGAATTCGAATTGTGCGAAGGTGACTGCAAGGCCTGCGGCGGCCGGTTCACGCTGCGCCGCCCGCTGGACGCCAAGCCGCTCACGCAATGCCCCGCATGCCGCAAACCGGTGCGCAAGGTCTTCGGCGGGTTCTACACGCCGAAGATTTTCAAGAAGTTCAACGTGAAGGAAGCCACCAACGCCGGCTTCACCGTGCTAAAGAAGCTCGGCAAGGGCGAATACGAGACGCACCGCCCGCAGAAGAACGACCCCGGCGCGAAGGTAAAAGCACCGAAGGACTAATGGGGGCCTGACAATCGGATTGACCCGGCCGTGCGTTCGGCCTAAGACTTCCACCGTGACTGACATTCTGAACCTTCGACTTTCGCTTCGCGCGCTGCTGGCCGGCGCGGCAGTCGGGTTCTGAACTCACACACAGCGATTTCGAGAGCCCCACTGCCACACCGGCGGTGGGTTTTTTGTTTTCAGCAACAGATGGACACAGATGAAACACAGATTTGCATCAGGAAAGCAGGAAAGCAGGATGTGCACGCCGTGCATCGTCATGATTCCCTTCCTGCCTTCCTGCCTTCCTGATTGGTCCCCATCTGTGTCTTATCTGTGTCCATCTGTGGCTAAAAATTCCAGCGCCCCAATCTCATGTTGAAAGACACCGTCTCCAAATACCGCCCGTTCCCCGGCATCCACCTGCCCAACCGTCAGTGGCCCGCGCGTACCCTCACCCGCGCCCCGATCTGGTGCAGCGTGGACCTGCGCGATGGCAACCAGGCCCTCGCCGTGCCCATGAATGTGGCGCAGAAGCTCGAACTGTTTCAGGCGCTGGTAAAATGCGGCTTCAAGGAGATCGAGGTCGGCTTCCCGTCCGCGTCGAACACCGAGTTCGCCTTCAACCGCCGCCTCATCGAAGAGAAGCGCATCCCGGACGATGTCACCATCCAGGTGCTCGTGCAGGCGCGCGAGGACTTGATCGAGAAGACCATCCAGTCGCTCATCGGGGCGAAGAAAGTCGTGATCCACATGTACAACTCGACCTCGCCGGCACAGCGCCGCGTGGTGTTTGGCAAGTCGAAGGACGAGATCAAGGCCATCGCCGTGCATGGCGCGAAGCTGATCAAGGAACGGCTGCACCGGCTCGCCGGCACCGAGGTGACGCTCCAGTATTCGCCCGAAAGCTTTTCCGCCACCGAAGTGGAGTACGCCAAGGAAGTCTCCGAAGCCGTCATGGACGTGTGGCAGCCCACGCCCCAGCACAAGATGATCCTGAACCTGCCCGACACGGTGGAGGTCGCCATGCCGAACGTGTACGCGGACCAGATCGAGTGGATTTGCACGAACATCCGCAATCGCGACTCGCTCATCATCAGCCTGCACACGCACAACGACCGCAACACCGGCACCGCCGCCACGGAGCTGGGCCTGCTCGCCGGGGCGGACCGCGTCGAAGGCACGCTCTTCGGCAATGGCGAACGCACCGGCAACCTCGACGTCGTCACCGTCGCCTTGAACCTGTACATGCAGGGCATCGATCCACAGCTCGATTTCAGCGACCTCAACGCCATCCGCGAGGTCTATGAACGTTGCACCGGCATGACGATTCCCCCGCGCCAGCCATACGCCGGCGAACTCGTCTTCACCGCGTTCAGCGGCTCGCACCAGGACGCCATCAAGAAGGGCCTGGCCGAGTGGGAAACGGGCAGTCGCACGCATTGGGACGTGCCGTATCTCACCATCGATCCCCGCGATCTGGGCCGCGAATACCGCGAGGTCATCCGCGTGAACAGCCAGTCCGGCAAGGGCGGCGTGGCCTACCTGCTCGAATCCGAGTTCGGCATCGAGCTGCCCAAGGACATGCAGCGCGAGTTCGGCCCGATTGCCAACGATCTCGTCGATGCACTCGGCCGCGAGGTGAAGGGCGAGGAGCTCAAGGCGATGTTCTGGAAGGAATACGTCGAACGCGATTCACCGTGGAAGCTTCTGGACATCGCTCCGGCCAACATCCTCAACGAATACGGCTGCGTCGCCAAGGTGGCCCGCAACGACGAAGTCAAAATGATCCACGGCCGCGGCAATGGCCCCATCGCCGCATTCGTGAATGCGCTCGCCACCACCGGCGCGCCGAAGTTCGAGGTTGCCTATTACAAGGAACACGCCCTCAGCGCCGGGTCGCAGGCCAGCGCCATCGCCTACATCCAGATCAAGCTCGCCGACGGCAAGATCCGCTGGGGCGCGGCGGTGGACACCAACATCGAACTCGCCTCCATCAAGGCGGTCCTGAGCGCGCTGAATCGCGCGTGAAGCAGACCAGTCCAAGCGCAATCATTTGACCAGCATCATGTCCACCCCATCACGTCGGTTCTCGCCCGTCATTGCGCTGTTGCTCGCGCTCGCGCTTCGCTCCCCGGCAGCCGCCCCGCTGCCCCGCAGCACGCCGGAAGCGCAGGGCATCTCCTCCCAGGCCATCCGCGCGTACGTCGACGCGTCCGATCAGGCGATCCATACCATGCACAGCTTCATGCTCGTGCGGCACGGGAAGGTCGTCGCCGAGGGTTGGTGGAAACCGGAAGCCGCCGACAAGCAGCACGTCCTGTGGTCGCTCAGCAAGAGTTTCGACGCGACCGCCGTCGGGCTGGCCATCGCGGAGGGGAAGCTCGGGCTCGACGATCCCGTGCTGAAGTTCTTCCCCTCTGAAGCGCCGGCCGACCCGTCCGCCAACCTCAAGGCCATGCGCGTGCGCGACCTGCTCTCCATGAGCGGCGGGCATGACACGGAACCGAAATTCAAAATCGAGAGCGGGCCATCCGTCCGGG
>RFSE01000305.1 GCA_009924135.1 Pseudomonadota bacterium
TCAGAGCCTCCTCACGTCGGCTGCTACCCAGTAAACTTATGAAAATCCTCCGCGCCTCCCACTTCGGCATGTGCTTCGGCGTGCGCGACGCCATCGCGCTCGCCGTGGCTGAAGCCCAACGCCAGCCGCTGACCATTCTCGGCGAGCTGGTCCACAACGAAACCGTCCTGGCCGGACTCCGGCAGCATGGCATCCGGTTTGCCAGCCAGCCCGCCACCGCCGAGACCGACACCGTGATGGTCACCGCTCACGGTGCGTCCGAAGCGGCCAAGGCCCGCGCCCGCGATCAAGGTCTGCACTTGCTGGAGGCCACCTGCCCCTTAGTGCATGTCGCGCACCGCGCGGTGCAGCTGCTAGTGCGGGAAGGTTACCATCCCGTCATCATCGGCAAGCGCGACCATGTGGAAGTGCGCGGCCTCACCGAGGACCTCGCGGGTTGCGACATCGTGCTCACCGAGGCGGACGTCGCCGCCCTAAGCGAACACCCGCGCTTTGGCGTCGCGTCGCAGACGACCCAGCCGATTGAACGCGTTCGCCATCTGGTGGCACTCATCCGGCAGCGTTTCCCCCGCAGCGAAGTCCGTTTCGTGGACACGGTTTGCCAGCCCACCAAGCAACGCCAGACCGCCGCCGAGGACCTGGCGCGCCAGTGCGACGTGGTCGTCGTCATCGGCGGGACGCACAGCAACAACACCCGCGAACTCGTCGCCACCTGTGCGCGCCTCTGCCCGCGCGTGCATCATGTGCAAGGGCCGGACGACTTGTGCGCGGAGTGGTTTGCCGACGCGGAAACCATCGGTCTCACCGCCGGCACCAGCACGCCGGACATGACGATTGACGCGGTGGAGCAAGCGCTGGAGCGCATGGCCGCAGAAGCCAAGCGACTGGCGGGTGCCGCCGTTCCCTTGGCCGCATGAATCAACCGCAGCCCGCGCATGAACGGCACGACCCCCACTCTCATTGGCACCCGGCTTCAGCCGGGTGTGGACGCCCCGACACGATGGACGAGCCGTTTCAACGGCTTGTTCCTCGGGCTGAAACCGTTGAAAC
Organism: Pseudomonadota bacterium; assembly: GCA_009924135.1. GTDB lineage: Bacteria > Verrucomicrobiota > Verrucomicrobiia > Limisphaerales > SXTU01 > SXTU01. The sequence goes on from RFSE01000305.1 coordinate 1,051, forward strand.
GGTTTCCGCTTCGGTGCGCGCCCGACACCGGGCTGAAGCCCGGTGCTAATGAGAGACCGACAATACTCTGACCACCTACCATTTGCTTACTCCCATTAACCTGCCGCCGCCCTGCCATGTACCGCAGGCGTCCTCGCCTGCGAGTTACCGGGGCGTCCCGCCCCGAGTACCTGCGGGCGGCGAGACGCCGCCCGAACTTGCAGGCGATGACGCCTGCAGTACAAAGCCAACCGCCGGTTCATGGGGAGGGGTGCGCTCCTTTCAGGTTCATGGGTTCAACGCGCGGTTTTCGGACCGCGTTGACTACCCATGAAAACCCTCGCCCGTACCGGCTCCGTCCTTTCGTTCGGCTTCTTCTCCGTCCCCGGCCTGGCGCTGATGGCGCACGCCCGCGGTGACACCGAGATGGGCGAACTCATCTTCGGCTCGCTCTTCATCGGCATCGGCATTTTCGCTGGCACGGTGCTGTGGCTGATGGGAGAAAAGTTGGGCTCCAAGCCGGGTCCACAATAATCGCCCAATTCAACACACCCCATCCCATGAACCACGCCAAATGGATCACTCATTTCCAACGCAACCGCGAGCGCCGCGCCGAGCCGGATTGGGCCGCGCCGTTCAACTTGCCCGAATCCGTCCTCAAGCACCTGCGGCCCTCGCTGGCCGAGTATCAGCTCGGGGACGGTGGTGGGCCGGCGTGCCTGATCGCAGGTGATGCCGAGCAGTTTCGCGGCAGCAGCGAGGCCATGCGGCAGATTGTGGACCTGTGGTTTGCCGAGGAGCGCGAGCACTCGCGGTTGTTGGGGCGGGCATTGGACCGCATTGGCGCACGGCGGGTCCAAGGTCACTGGAGTTTCAGTGCGTTCCTGGCCTGCCGACGGGTGATGGGGGTGCGGGCGGAACTCCAGGTCCTGCTGCTCGTCGAGATTGTCAGCACGGTCTATTACCGGCTGATCCAACGGCACTGTACCGACCAGCCGTTGCGCGACATGTGCGGGCTCATTCTGCGCGATGAAGCCGGACACATCGCCTTTCACCGGGACCGGCTTGCGGCGGCCGGCGTGTCCGGATGGGGCTTGGGCGGCGCACTTTGGGAGCTGCAATTTCGCGGCTTCTGCTTCGCTGCTGCGGCGATGCTGTGGCTGAACCACGGTCGTTGCCTCACTGCTCTCGGCGCGCGCCCCACCGAGTTTGTCCGGGAAATTCACCGTGAACTTTCCCGCTTCCTCTGGCGGCTGGGACGGACGGTCCAGGCTGGGACGCGTCCGGCTGGGTCTGCCTCTCAACTCGTCGGCCAAAGCGCATAACGCCATGAGCGTCGCCACCAACCTCGCCGAAATCCCAGTTCTCCTGCGGGGAGAAACCGTGATGGTGACGACCTGGATTGATCGTTGGGACCGGCGGCGCGCAGGTACTTGGCTGCTGGTCCTCGTGACCGGGGCTGCGCTCTTCGGCGCGGCGATTGGCTGGTGGCGTGCGCCGCTTCAGGCGCTTTTCACGGCGACCAAATTTCCCCTGGTCCTCCTGCTCACCGCGCTGGGCAACGCACTCATCAATGCCATGCTCGCGCCGTTGCTGGGCGTGAACCTCGGCCTGCGACAGTCGCTGCTCGCGGTGCTCATGAGTTTTACCATTGCAGCGGCGATTCTCGGGGCATTTGCACCGTTGCAGTGGTTCGTCGGCTGGAATGTTCCCGCGTTCAACCTCGAACTGTCCTCGGCGTTTCTGGGCTATCGGTTCATGCAGTTTGCCACCGTGTCGTTCATCGCGTTTGCGGGTGTGATGGCCAACATGCGCCTGTTGCCGCTGCTGCGCGCTCATGCGGAGTCCGACGGCGCGGCGTGGCGCGTGTTGTTCGCCTGGCTGGCGGTGAACCTCCTGCTCGGCAGCCAGATTTGCTGGATGCTGCGTCCGTTTGTCGGCCGGCCGCAGGACCCGGTTACGTTTCTTGGGGCCGGACTATTTCAGGGCAGCTTTTACGAAACGGTTTTCGAGGCTGTGCGCGCCGTGGTGCTTCAACAGGCGGAGGTGCAGCAGTGAATGCAACAACCTTGCTACAGCAAGTGCCCGTGCTCCTGCGCGGCGAGACGGCGCAGGTCACGCTGTGGACTGAAACGCCGTCGCCCGCCCGCGTGGCGACCTGGCTGGCCGTCACGGTCGGCGGCTCGTCGGCATTTGGAGCGGCGATGGGTTGGTGGCGGGCACCGGAGCAGGCGCTCTTCACGGCGGTGAAACTGCCGCTGGTGTTGCTCGCCACCGGACTGGGAAACGCGCTGCTCAATGCCATGCTCGCGCCGCTGCTTGGAGTGAACATCGGCCTGCGGCAGTCGCTGCTGGCGGTGCTGATGAGCTTCACCATTGCAGGCGCGATCCTCGGCGGGGTCGCCCCGCTGCTGGCCTTCGTCATCTGGAACGCCCCGCCGCTGGCCCACTCCACCAGTGCGGGCACGACGCACGCCTTCATCCTGATCACCATCGTCGCGGCCATCGCCTTCGCCGGCATCGCGGCGAACCTGCGGTTGCTCCGGTTGCTGGAGCGGCTCGGGGGCAGCGCAGTGGTGGCGCGGCGAGTCCTCGTGGCGTGGCTCTCGGTGAACCTGTTCCTCGGCAGCCAGGTCGCGTGGATACTCCGCCCGTTCGTCGGCACCCCGGGCTTGGCCGTGCAATTTCTCCGCGACGAACCGTTCAAGGGCAGCTTCTACGAAGCGGTCTTTTATTCGCTGCGCCGTCTCTTTCTCGACTGAACCTAAACACAAACATACCTATGACAAACCTGCCTCCAATCCCACCCGAACCGCCGTTCAGCGGCCTTCCCACCACACCTGTGCCAATCGCCGCCGCCGTGCCGTCACCGCCCCTGCCCGGAGTGCCGGGCACGGACCCGGCGGAGCGCGTCCCCATCGGCGGCTTCTTTGCTGCGAGCGAAGCCATCCTGCGTCAGCCGCGACGCGTCTGGTTCCAGCTCACGCAGGATGGGCAGGTGCGGCTCACCTTCCTGCTGCTGGGCATCGCCCTGGCGTGCGCCCTGGCCTATGGGCTGGTGGTCGGCACCTTCTCCGGGGGGAACCAGCTCTGGGCGGCCCCGTTGAAGATCGCCGGCGGCCTGATTCTGTCCGGCCTCATCTGCCTGCCGAGCCTCTACATCTTTGCGTGCCTGAGTGGTGCCCACACGCGCCTTGCGGAAGTGTGCGGTCTCGTCGCGGGCCTGCTGGCTCTCACCACGGTGTTGCTGATTGGCTTCGCGCCCGTGGCGTGGGTTTTTTCGCAGAGCACGGAATCGCTGGCGGCGATGGGCGTGCTGCACCTGGCCTTCGCCGCGATTGCGATTCGCTTCGGAATGAAGTTCCTGGCCCGCGGCTTCGAGCAACTCAACGCCCAGTTCGGCGGCGGCCTGCGCGTCTGGACCACGATCTTCGTCCTCGTCCTCCTGCAAATGACGGCGGCCCTGCGTCCCATCCTCGGGACCAGCGAGGACCTGCTGCCGAAGGAGAAAAAGTTCTTCCTGAGCCACTGGACGGAGAGCCTTGGGTTGACTGACAGTGGGGCGAGCCGACGATGAACAACTTTGAGCATACAGTCTCTCGCCTCCGCGCTTGGACCGCGTTTTTCATCTTTGGCCTTGTCGTCAGCGGGCTGACGGCGGTTCCGCTGGAGTCAGAGCTGGC
>RFSE01000306.1 GCA_009924135.1 Pseudomonadota bacterium
ATCTGCTTGCGCGTGACCTTGCCGACCTTGTCCTTGTTCGGCGTCTTGGAGCCCGAAGCGACCCCGGCGGCCTTTTTCAGCAGGATGGAGGCGGGTGGCGACTTGTAAACGCAGGTGAACGACTTGTCCTGGTAAACGGTGATGATGACGGGAATCACGAGGCCGGCCTGGTCCTTGGTGGCCGCGTTGAATTCCTTGCAGAACGCCATGATGTTGACGCCGTGCTGACCGAGTGCCGGGCCGACGGGCGGCGCGGGGTTGGCCTGGCCGGCGGCGATGGCGAGCTTGATTGATCCGGTTACTTTCTTTGCCATAGGGAATTAGTTTCTAAAAATTGGAATGGGAGTCCGGCTGTATGCCGGTCAGGCCTTTTCGACTTGCCAGTATTCGAGTTCGACCGGAGTGTTGCGTCCGAAAATGTTGACGGTGACCTTGAGCTTGCCGCGGGACGGATCGATTTCCTCGATCACACCGCTGAAGTTCAGGAACGGCCCGTCGTTGACCTTCACGGTCTCGCCGACCTCGAAATTGACCTTCGGCTTCTCGCTGTCCTCAGACTGCGAAATCTGCTCCTTGATGACGTCCATCTCGGCGCGGTCCACCGGCACGGGACGTTCGCCACCGACAAAACCGATGATGCCCGTGGTCTCGCGGATGAAATACCAGGGCCGGTCCAGCAGGCGGCGGTTTTCGTCCAGCAAAATCATGTCAATGTAAACGTAACCAGGATGGAGCTTGCGGTTCGTAACCGTCTTCTTCTGGTTACGGACTTCGACCACCTTCTCCATGGGGACGAGGACTTCCTTGATGAATTCCTGCATCTCCTCGGTCTTGATGCGCTTCTCGATGTTGTCACGGACCTTGAGCTCCTGACCGGACAACGTATGAATGGCGAACCACTGGCTTTGCATGGCGTGCGTGTCGTTAAAAGTTGTTCAGGAGCAGGACGAACCGGCTGATGATGAAATCAGCCGCCACGGTAAAAATTGCCACCAGGCTGATGGACACGATGACAACCGCCGTGGAGCCCTTCAGCTCGTCACGCGAAGGCCAGGTGCACTTCTTCAGCTCGACCTTGGTCTCGTCCACGTAGTTGCCCAGCTTCAGCAGGTGGCCCTTTTGCCACGCCCAGAAGAACACGGCGACCGCGATACCGAGCAGAATGTATTGCCAGACTGATTGCACAATTTTACTTAATTACTTTGCTTCCGCTGACCCGACCGACCTGGCGGAGGGGGAGGGATTCGAACCCCCGAAGGCTGTTACACCTTAGCGGTTTTCAAGACCGCCGCGATAGACCACTCTGCCACCCCTCCGGGGGCCTGGAACTGGCACGGCGTGAGGGACTCGAACCCCCAACCAACGGTTTTGGAGACCGCTACTCTACCAATTGAGCTAACGCCGTGTCGTCATTCGAATACCAACCAAGCGACGAAAAGGGGCGCGAGGCTCTCACCTCGCGCTCCCTGTTTCAAGCTTTTTGTTTAAGCAGAGGCGATGATGTCGCTCACGCGGCCGGCACCAATGGTGCGGCCACCTTCGCGGATCGCGAAGCGCTGGCCCTTTTCCATGGCCACGCCGGTGATCAGTTCGACGTCCACCGAGACGTTGTCGCCGGGCATCACCATTTCCACACCAGCAGGCAGGCTGACGTTGCCGGTCACGTCCGAGGTGCGGAAGTAGAACTGCGGGCGATACTTGTTGAAGAACGGCGTGTGACGACCACCCTCGTCCTTGGTGAGGACGTACACCTCGGCCTTGAACTTGGTGTAGGGCTTGATGCTGCCGGGCTTGGCCAGCACCATGCCGCGTTCGACTTCTTCCTTCTTGGTGCCGCGGAGGAGCACGCCGACGTTTTCACCCGAGCGGGCTTCGTCCAGCAGCTTGCGGAACATTTCGATGTCGGTCGCGGTCGTCTTGCGGGTGTCCTTGATGCCGACGATCTCGACTTCTTCCATCTTCTTGATGATGCCGCGTTCCACACGACCGGTCACGACGGTGCCGCGACCTTCAATGTTGAACACGTCTTCGATGCACATGAGGAAGGGCTTGTCCACTTCGCGCACGGGCTCGGGGATGAAGGTGTCGATCGCGTTGAGCAGGTCGGCGATGGCTTTCTCGCCTTCGGGCGTGCCTGCCATGGCGGCGGTGGCGCTGCCGCGGATGATCGGCGTCGTGTCACCAGGGAAACCGTATTTGGTGAGCAGGTCGCGGATTTCCATTTCCACGAGGTCGAGCAGTTCGGTGTCGTCCACGAGGTCCACCTTGTTCAGGAAGACGACGATGGCGGGAACGCCGACCTGGCGGGCCAGGAGGATGTGCTCGCGGGTCTGAGGCATCGGGCCGTCAGCGGCGGACACGACCAGGATCGCGCCGTCCATCTGGGCGGCACCGGTGATCATGTTCTTGACGTAGTCGGCGTGGCCGGGGCAGTCAACGTGCGCGTAGTGGCGCTTGTCGGACTCGTACTCGACGTGCGAGGCCGCGATCGTCACGGTCTTGGACTCGTCACGCACCGTGCCGCCCTTGGTGATGTCGGCGTAGGAGATTGCGGGAGCCAGACCCTTGCGGTTCTGCACGGCGACGATGCAAGCCGTGAGGGTGGATTTGCCATGGTCAACGTGGCCGATGGTGCCGACATTGACGTGGGGTTTCGTCCGTTGAAACGCTTCTTTAGCCATTTGCCCACGACTGCTCAGGAGAAAAAAAAACCCATCAGCCGTTCGCCCCGACTTCCGGAACCCGGGCTGATGTGCAATCGTCTTCTGACCGGTTTTTAGACCGGGCGCAAAAACTATGCCGAAGATGGAAACTGTCAACTTTTTTCTGCAAATATTTCATCCGTTTTTCTCCGAATTGCCTCCCTGCCCCACCCGCAACCGCACCGAACACTGGGTGGACATGCGCAGGTGATGCTCGGCCACCAGCGGCTCGGGGGTGCCCCGGGGCAGCTCGCGCCCGTCGAGTTGGGTGATGTTTTGCACCCCCGCCAGCGCGGTGATAAACCACTTTTCTTCCCGGCAAGTCAGCAAAACATGCCGCCGCGACACCGTCCCGATGCCCGAAAAGACCTGGCACCCCACCGTACCCTCCCGCCCGATGACATCGTTATCGCGACACTCAAAATTTTGCGAGCCGACCAATAAAAACAATTTTGGAGCCGTGGACACCGGTTCGGATGCAGAAATTGGGGCTTTTTCAGGCGGCGGGGCCACGCCGCCGCTCACTCCGACGGCGCTCAAATCGTTGCCGCACCCTGCCCCTTCACACAAAAGCGCGAACGATTCGTTGGCCACCCCGCATAGTGGACAAATCTTTTTCCCCTCAGGCGCCGGGTTCGCAGGAACCACTTCAGCAGGGACCGGAACAGCTGCCACCACAGCAGTGCCCGCATCCAACAGCACCGCCACCAAATCCATGATCGGCTGACCACAGCGCACGCAGAACGCCTCGTGTTCCGCGTTTACCTGACTGCAGCCGCAGCGCTTTACCCGCTCACTCATGCGTGGACGATGCTCATGCCCACAGGCTAGGAAATGCCCCGCCCGCTGGCCAGCCCGCAGATGGCCGTAGGTTGATCGCCATAGGCCGGAAGCCTGACGCAACGAGAAAAGCAACCTCTTTCGTCAGCAATTTACCACGCCGATAGCCAAAGAATAACATTTCAAGGAAGCGGCCTTCTCACCTGCATCCCCTACGCTCCGAACGTGTCCTGGCAATTGACCCCGGCCAAGGAGCCCCTTTGGGACACGATTGCCGCAGGATGAAGCGCTTGTGAAGAGCGTGGATTGAGCGTCGTCGATACGACAACTACCGTGTTGCAATCTCAAATTTGAAATCTCAAATCTCAGATCTCAGCTCCCATGACCTACGAGCACTTTGAAGACCTTCAAGTCTGGCAAAAGGCCGCCGAATTATATGAGCGGACCGAGGACTTGCTCGCGCAGGAGACCTTCGCATCCAGCCGAGGCTTCCGCGACCAGCTTGACCGCGCGGCACTCTCCGTATCCAACAACATCGCCGAAGGCTTCGAACGCGGCACGACCAACGAGCTGTTGGCTTTCCTCTACCTCGCCCGCGGCTCCGCAGGCGAGGTACGATCCATGCTCACACTGAAGGAACGCCGGGCTCAGAAGACGAGCTGGCCCGCAGTTTTAAGAGCTGAAATCTCCACCTTGAAATCCGTGGCGGAGTCCTGCTCCCGGCAGATTCGCGCCTGGGCCGACACACTCCAGAACTCGGACATCAAAGGCCAACGACATCTCAACGACCGGGTGCGAGCGGAAAGCGGACAGAAGCAGAAGGTGGTAGGTTTTCAACAGCGGTTGCTCCGGCAGTTGCCGCCCACGCACCCGCTGCGCCGTGAAGCGGAAGAACGTGGCAAGATTGGAGACCTCAAATCTGAAATTTCCAATTTGAAATTCAGGCTCCAAAACCCACCCCATTCTCACACTTTCCCGACGGGCGGGCTGCCGTCGAAATAGCACAGGCCCATCACCTGCAAGACGCAGACCGGCCACCGAAACGCGTCGTGCCCCAGCAGACCAAATAAACCCGGTTCTGAAGTGCTAACAGCCTGTTAAAAATCGTTTCCTCCTGTAACGCGCGAACAATGCGGCGCGTCCATGGTGAGCATGGCACTGGGACGACGCAAACCACGGCAGGA
>RFSE01000307.1 GCA_009924135.1 Pseudomonadota bacterium
GGCTCCCTCTCCCAGCGGACCCGGGCCGGGGTGAGGGAGAACGGCTGCGCCGGCCACAACTCGCCCCATTTTACCAAACTATTCCCGCAGTTGGTATTATTCGACGGCTACTTCTTCACCGGTGCCGCCGTGCTCTGACGGATCACCAAATCCGCCGGCAGGCGCTTGCTCTCGGCTTTTTCGCCCCGCAGCTTGGCCAGCATCAGTTCCATCGCAGCGACGCCGAGGCGGAACTTGGGCTGGCGGATCGTCGTCAGGGGCACGCGGAAGTGTTCACTGATCAGCACGTTGCCAAAGCCGGCGAGCGAGATGTCCTGGGGAATCTTCAAGCCCTGTTGCAGCAGCAGGTTGCCCACACCGATGGCGACCATGTCATTCACCGTCTGGATGGCGGTGGCCTCGGTGGCTTCGCTCAAAAATTGCACGGCGGCCTTCTCACCTTCCTCAATGGTCGCACCCGCCTGGAAAATGATTCGGTCATCGAACTCGACGCACGCCTCGCGCAGCGCCTTCTTGTAACCGGCGAGCCGGTCCTGGGCCGAAGGCGAATTCTGCGACCCGGCGAAGAACGCAATGCGACGGTGGCCGAGTTCCAGCAAATGCCGGGTCACCTTCGCCGAGGCGGTGACATCATCGCCTTCAACACACAGGAAGTTGGCACAGAACTTCGCACGGGCTCCGAGGATAACCACCGGCACTTCACTGCGTTGCAGTTCCTCGAAGATCGCGGCGTTCGTCTCCATGCGCGTCGCCGGGGAGATGAACAAGCCGTCCACCCGGCGGGAAAGCAGCCGGCGGATGCATTGCTCCTCCCGCGTCGGGTCGTTGTGCGAATGCATGAGCAGCACCGCGTAGCCGTGCTGGTAGGCCCATTCCTCGATGGCCATGACCGTGCGGGCGAAAATGGGATTCGTGAGCGTGGAGATGACCAGCCCCAGCAGCCGCGTGCTGCGGGTACGCAGGCCGGCGGCCGCAGCGTCCGGCACATAACCCATCTCCTCGGCCATCTGGTGGATGCGGGCCTTGGTGGCCACGGAGATGTCCTTGGCGTCACGCAGCGCCTTGGAAACGGTCATGACGGAGCAACCGGCGCGATAAGCGATGTCTTTAAGGCGAACCATGATGGTAACAGGCTGCAACCAACTTTCAGCAAACTGCGATCAGCGACCGGTGGTTGGCACAACCATCTGCCAACTGAAAACTGAAAACTGCAAACTGAAAACACTTTTCACACGTGCGAACCACTCCAGTTCAGCTTCTGCCGCAGCGTGCGGAAGAAGGAATCGCCCGCCAGGTGCAGCAACCGCACGGAACGCGGGCTGCGCCGGATCAGCACCGTCTCCTCCGCTGCCAGCCGGCCTGCGACCTCGCCGTCCGCCGACAGCAGCGTCTCGATCTTCCCGCTCAACACGCGGATGCCGATGGCGGAGTTCAGGCTCACCACCACGGAACGATTGGAGAGCGTGTGTGGGCAGATGGGCGTCACCGTGAAAACTTCCGCGCTCGGGCTGACGATCGCCCCGCCGGCGGCCAGCGAATAGGCCGTCGAACCCGTGGGCGAACTGACGATCAACCCGTCGCAGCGGTAGCGGGTGAGTTCCTCGCCGTCCACCGTCACCTCGAGTTCGATCAGCCGCGAACCGGAGCCACGGCTCACCACAAAATCATTGAGGGCCAGGCAGGACAGGAGTTTCCCCGACAGCATCCCGCTCAGTTCAATCAGCGGACGACTCTCGACGGTGAACTGCCCCCGCCAGACCGCCCCAAGTCCCTTCGCGAACTCACCGGCGGAGATCGCCGTGAGAAATCCCAGACCGCCCAGATTCACGCCGAGCATCGGCGTGCCCGCATCGGCGGTCTCGCGGGCGGCGCGGAGCATCGTGCCATCGCCGCCGAAGACGAGCAGCAGGTCCGTCTCACGCGCCAGGGCCGCCGCATCAGCGACGGTGGCGACCTTGAGCTTCGCAAATCGCGCCGTGGCTTCATCAGCCACCGGCTCGCGCCCGCTGGCACGTACGAGGCGGGCAGCCTGCCGCACGACCGCGACGCAGGAGCTTTTCTCCACGTTCGCCACCAGTCCGACCCGCCGGATGTTATCCGCCTGTATCTTCACGCACCTACGGGTTTAGCCGAAGCGGCCGGGCGATGCAATCGCGCACGAACCGGTTCTGCCGAGTTGGCACACAAAGTAGCGCGGACAGCCTTGTCCGCGCGCGCCGCCTCACCAGTTGTCGTTTGATCGCGCGGGCAGGGCTGCCCGCGCTACTGCGGAAAGGCTGGCAAACACGTTCGGCATCTTGCGCCTAACCACGCGAGCGGCGGAGCTTCTTCTGGATCAATCCTGCAACCTCCACCGCCGCCGGCAGTTGGCCGGCCCACAGCATCCCCCAATAAACCACCGCCGCCACCCCGGCCGGCACGAACACTTCACCGACCCGTAAGAACAAGGAGGCGTGTCCCAACTGGCCGTCCCAAGCCCAGTGAACACACCACGCCAGCACGCCGCCCGCCAGAGTCGCCAGCAGCACGGGCTGGAGGCTGCGCTTCACTTCGGTAAATTCCAGGGTGCCCAGCTTCTTGCGCAGGGCCCGCTGGAGCAACCAGACGTTCAGGCAGGAAGTCAGCGAGTTCGCGAGGCCCAGACCGGCCTGCCGCAGATGCGTTATGAACAGCAGCGAGAGCAGCAGGTTCACCCCGAGGCAGAAGATGCTCACCCGCATCGGCGTCTGCGTGTCGCCCAGGGCGTAGAACGCGCGGGCGAGGATGTTCACCATCGAAAACGCCACGAGGCCCGGCGCGAGGCACAACAACGCGAGGGCGGCCCGGTCCGTCGCGTCGGGGCCGAACTGGCCGCGCTCGAACAGCAGGCGGACAATCGGCTCGGCCAGCACCATCAACAGCACCGTCGCCAGCGCGTTGATGACGACCAGATAGGCCAGCCCCTGTCCCAACGTCGTCCGAAACTCAGGATACTTCTTCTCCGCCGCCAGCCCGGACAAGCTCGTGAGCAGGTACGTGGCGAGCGAAATGCCGAAGATGCCCTGCGGCAGTTCCATCAGCCGCACGGCGTAGCCGAACGACGCGACGATGTAATCATCCACCCAGAACGAGGCGAACTGCACCAGCGTCACGTTCAGTTGAAACGCCGCGACCCCGATGATGCCCGGCCCCATCTTGGCCATCACGGCCCGCACCGTGTCATCGCGCCATGGCGTCACCCAGGCCAGCCGCCAGCCCTCGCGTCGCATCGTTGGCAGTTGAAACGCCGCCTGGGCCACCCCGGCCACGAGCACGCCATATGCGAGTGCGAAGATCTGTTCTGGCAGCTTATGCTTGTCCTGCAAACCCACGCCAAACCGGGGCACCAGCCAGATCACCGACGCGATCATCACCACATTGAGCAATGCCGCGCCCAGTGCCGGGATGAAGAAATGGCCGCGCGCGTTCAGCACGCCCATGAACACCGCCGCGAGGCAGACCAGCCCCATGTAGGGAAACATGACCCGCAGCAGTTCCAGCATCAGCCGGGTCCGGGCGTCAAACTCGGCGGTGGCCAGGGCAATCGACAACCCCACCAGTACGACCGCGATGATCACGGCGGCAAAGACCAGCAGCGCGGACATCACGGCGTTGGCCGCCCGCCACATCTCCGCCTCGGTGGAGTTCTTCTCCTTATCCTTGAAGATGGGAATAAACGCCGCCGTGAGCGCGCCCTCGCCGAGCAGGCGCCGGAACAAATTGGGTATCGTGAAGGCCAGCGTGAACGCCCCGGCCACCCAGCCATCGCCCATGAAGCGCGCGTAGGCGATTTCGCGCACCATGCCCAGCACCCGGCTCGTGAGCGTGGCCGCGCCCATGGCACCGGAGGATTTGAGCATCTGCGACATGCCGCGCGAGGCTAGCGACAAGGTTCAAGGTTCAAAGTTTAAAGTTCAAAGTTCAAAGTTGGCGGGGGTTGCACCATCGAACCTTGAACCTGAAACCTTGAACCTTGAACCCCCGCCGCCCGGTGCTACCTTGCTGACAACCGAACATGACCGAGGAACCTTATCGTTGGCTGGAGGCGGTCGCAAACCGCCGCGAGTACGTCCGCGAACAGCTCCGGGACGGTTCGCCCGTCTTTGCCGTCAGCCTGCCCGAGGGCATCCTGCTCCTCGGTGTGGGTGCGGGCCGCTCGAAGGTCTTCGAGCTGCACGACCGCCTCGCGCTCGCCGGCCTCGGCCATCCGGCGGACATCGAGAAGGTCCGGCAGGCGGCGATCGATGCCGCGCACGTCGAGGCCTTTACGCGCGCGCCGGAGGACGTGAGCCTGCGCCGCCTCGTGAGCTTCGGCCTCAGCCCGCAGCTCAAGCAGAACTTCGAGCAGCTCTTTACCGCACCCACGCTCGTCGAACTGCTCATCGTGGAGCTGGGCAACGACCCCGGCCAGGACCTGCTCGCGAACCTGCACTTCGACGGCGCGTTCCAGCTTCAAGCCAGCGGCCTCGCGGTCGCCGCGAACACGCCGGATGCCGAAGCCGCCGCCAAGGCCTGGCTCACCACCGCCCTCGCCGGCCAGACCGACCGCACCGCCGTCGCCGACCTGCTCCTACAGGCCTGGTGGGTGATGACGGAGAACAAATCGTTCACGGACAAGCTGCCGGCGGAGGCCGAGCGGCGGG
>RFSE01000308.1 GCA_009924135.1 Pseudomonadota bacterium
GGAGGTGGATATTCATCAGTCTTGTGGGCTTCAACGACGTTCAACTGGGTGGAATCATTTTGGTCTGCTGTGAATCTGATGTCTGCCGAACTTGCACCCATGCCAGACCGAGAACATACCCAATCCCCAACCATTGAAGGAAAACGCAGAGATAAAAGTCTGTATTGAATCTCGTAATTTCATCAGAAGTGAATGAGTACAGAAGTATGGCGGGCAGATTCACAACAACCCAGATCAGTAACAGTGAATGCTCCCGAATCTCATCCACCTGCTGATACTTCGTATCGAGGACCCAAAAAAGGCTTGTCGCGATTAGCGCAGTCACAAGCGCCACAGCCCCGGGCTTAGGTCCAGGAACGACGCGTCGCTTGTTTGTTTCTGCCACCGGAGCGTGCATAACCGTGCAACTGGATAAAGCAATGGGTCCCGAAGGGCTGTGTGAGTTTCTCAGTGGACTAGCACAAGCTTCGTTTTAATGGTCATTTCCTCGCCTCCGGCGTGGCGGTGAGTTCCATCCGTTTGCCGTCGCGGAGGACAATGACCTTCACGGCCTGGCCGATTTTTACGGCGTCCATCGCGTAGGTGTAGTCGTAGATGTTGGTGATCTTCTGGCCGGCGAATTCCACGATGACATCGCCGCCTTTCAGCCCGGCTTTCTCGGCGGGGCTGCCGCCGCGCGTGCCACTGATCTTCACGCCGGTAACTTCGGTGGCGTAGTCAGGGATGGTACCGAGATAGGCGCGCAACTGGTCACGGCCACCGCCGCCATCCTTCTTCTCGACCTTCGCATAAGCCGGGCGCTCAGCGCCGCTCGCCAGGTCGGTGACCAGGGCGCGGGCGAACTTCGCGATGCGTTCGAGGCCCTCGTAGTTGAGCGTGTCGGGCTTGTCGGCAGGCCGGTGATACTCCTCGTGGCTGCCGGTGAAAAACGCGATCACCGGAACATTCTTCGGATAGAACGGCGTCGTGTCGGTCGGCAGGTACGGATCATCCTGCAAGGTCAGGTTGAAACCGGCGGCGACGTTGCGTTTCTCCGCCAACTTCCGCCACGCGGGCGAGGAGCCGACGCCTTGCAAGTTGAGCTTGTTGTCGCGGAGCCGGCCGACCATGTCGAAGTTCACGTAGGCCACCACGTTCGAGAGCGGCACCAGCGGATGCTCGGCGAACTGCGTCGAGCCGATTAACCCGATCTCCTCGCCCGACCAGGCGGCGAAGATGATGCCGCGCCGGAACGCAACGGGCTTCATCCGTTGCGACTCGTCTGCCAGCGCGCCGGCGACTTCGAGCAGGGCAGCGGTGCCGGAGGCATTGTCGTCCGCGCCCGGATGGACCTTGCCTTCCTCGTCCTTGCGCGCGAAACCGCCGGTCTCGCCATGGCCGAGGTGATCGTAGTGCGCGCCGATCACGACATACTCGCTCGTGCCCACGGGCGGGATATGTGCGAGGACGTTACGGTCCTGCTTTTTGATGTGCTCGACGGAGGTGCGAACTTTTACGCGCGCATTGGCGAGCGGGAAGCTGCCTTCGGTGTGCGGGTCTTCCTTGTCGAGGGCGGCTTGGATCGTTTTCAAGTCCTTGCCCGAACCGGCAAACAGTTGCGTCGCAATCTTTAGATTGATCGACGCCGCGACAATGCCGGAGCCACTGCCGGTGCTTTCGTAAGTCAGGTTGGCAAGCTGGCCGGCGTTCGGCGAAGTCGGACCCGTGACCACGAGCAGGGCCTTGGCACCACGGTTGCGCGCGATGAGCGCCTTGTAGCGCAGTCCCGCGTAACGGTTCAATTCCTGGCGGCGTTTGGATTCCACTTCCTCCGGTACGTAGCGCAGGACGAGGACGACTTTGTTGGACACATCCAGGCCGGCATAGGAGTCGTAGCCTTCTCCCAGCTTGCCGGGCACGCTGAGGCCGTAACCGGCGAAGACCACGTCACCTTGCACCTCGCCGCTGGCGGAGAGGGAAAGCGGGCGGAAGTCCTGTTCGACTGCGAAGCTTACCGGGGCTTCGGCGTTGGTCCGGGTGAGGGTGAACGTGTTCTGGTTCGTGACCAGGCGCACGCCGGAGTTGAACTCGAAGGACTGGAAGAAATCAGCTTTAGTCAATGGAGCCAGCCCAATGGACTTAAAGTAATCCGCGATGAACGTGGACGCTTTTTCTGCTCCGGGTGTGCCGGTCAGCCGGCCCCCTAGTTCCTCAGATGCCAGGTAGTTGACGATGCGATGGGCATCGTCGGCCCTGATGTCAGGCGTGAAGCCCTTCGGTGGCGTGGCTGGCGACGCGTTGTGAACCGTGGTTGCCGCCGGCTCGCCTGCCTTGGACTGAACACTTATCACTGATGACAGAACACTCGCTGCGCTGCGTTTCGGTGCCTCCGCCAATGCCTTCAGCGCCGCCTCGTGGTTCCAGTCCGCCATGAAGATCTGCGAGTTTTTCTCCGGCGTGCGGCCCGTTGTCCACGCGAGCTTCTTGCCATCGGGTGAGAAGACCGGCAACCCGTCGAAGCCGTCCGTATAAGTGATGCGCACCGGTTCTTTCGTGCCCTCGGCGTCCACTATGAACAGCTCGAAGTTCGCGAAGCCGAGCTTGTTCGACGTGAAGATGACGTAGCGGCCGGTGGGGTGGTAATACGGGGCCCACGACATCGCGCTGAAGTCCGTGAGGCGGCGCACATCGGAGCCGTCAAGCTTCATGGTGTGCACGTCAGCCGTGTCGCCCTTTTCGGTGAAGCGCCGCCAGATGATCCGTTGCCCGTCGGGCGAGAAGAACGGCCCGCCATCGTAGCCCGGCGTGCTGGTGAGGCGGCGGACGTTTGAACCATCGGCATTCATCAGGTAGATGTCGCCGAAATAGGCGGGGTCTACCTGCATCCGCTTGCGGTCTTCCGGCGCGAGCTTCTCCAACGGGAACGCATGACGCATGGAGCAGAAGGCGATGAGCTTGCCGTCCGGCGAGTAGCTGCCCTCGGCGTCGTAGCCGGGGGCGTCGGTCAGGCGGCGGATGTTCGTACCATCGCGTTTGGCGACGAAGATTTCCATGCGGTCGTCATAGTCCCATGCGTAGCGGCGGGATTTGCCGGATGCGCGGAAGTCGAGTTCCGTCTTCTGTTTCGTGAGTGCCTCGGGGTCCACGTGCGTGCTGGCAAAAAGGACGTCGTCACTGCCCGGACGCAGAAACGCGCAGGTGGTCTTGCCCGTGCCGGGGGAAACGCGGTTTACATCACCATTTTCCAGATTGAGCAGGTAAATTTGGTAGAACGGATTGTTGGGCTCACGTTCGCTCTGGAAGACCATGAACTTGCCGTCGGAGGAGAAGTAGCTTTCCCCACTGCGTCGGCCCTCGTAGATGAGCTGGCGGGTGTTGGTGAGAAACTGGCCTTCCTTGGCGGAATCATCCGCGCGCGACGGGTGAAGCGCGAGGGCGCACAGGGCAAGCAGCAGAAAGAGGCGTTGGCTCATGGCAGACATGGACGTATGAACTGGGCGAAATGTGGAAGGCAATTAGCCGGCGGGCAAGCGCGCTTCGAGCCATTGTGCGTCATGGACTGCGCCGGCAGAGCCTAGCGGCGACGGCGCTTTGGGATTCTGAAAGCCGGAAGGGGGCAGCGGGCCGGGCCGCTTCGCGGGACGGAAAAGCGGTGTCGCGCTCCCCTTGCCGCCGCAGTCCATGACGGTTTCGGACAGGAATCGCTCGCGTTTGCCGGTCCCTGGCGTAGCGTAAGGGCACCCGACCGATGAATTATTGGATTACAAGCTGGCTGCTGCTGGCGACTGCTCTATTTGCCGCTGCGCAACAACCGTTGAGCCTCGCCGAGGACAAGCCTGCGCCGCCGCCCGCCATCCGTGAAGTGTCTCCGGGCATGTTCCAGGTTGGCACCGTGAAGCTGGACAAGGCCGCGCGGCGGGTCTCGTTTCCGGCCCGGCTCAACATGACGAACGGCCCGCTCGAATACCTGCTCGTTACCACGATGGGCAAGACGCACGAGAGCATCCTCGTGACGGATATCGCGCCGCATCACTTGCAGGTCGCCATGCTGCTGCTCGGAGCGAAAGGTTCGCAGGCTGCGCCCCTCACCAACGCGCCGTCGGGCGGCCCCATCGCGCAAGGCAGTTCCGCACGCAACCCGCCGCTTCCCGGCGAGCCGGTCGTCATCGAGGTGGGCTGGATGCTGGACGGCAAGCGGGTGCAAAAGCGCATTGAGGAGATGACGTACAACAAGCCGGCCAAGGCCATGATGCCCAAGGGGGAATTCACCTTCACTGGCTCACGGGTGTGGCAGGGCCGGTTCATCGCCCAGACCGAGGGTTCGCTCATCGCCATCGTCACGGACCCCGACGCGGTCTTCAACTGTCCGCTGCCAAATCGCGACGCCGATGACACCTGGGTCGTGCGCAGGCAGGACGTGCCCCCGCAGGACACGCCTGTGGAGGTAACCATCACGCTGATGCCGGGCACGAAAACTCCGGCGGGGCAGGGGAAGTAGAAAAATCATTCCCGCAGATACAAGGCGAACGCAGATGGGGAATCCAACCCGTGGTCACCTTTAATCGCGGGAATAGTGCGCGTCTTAGTTTCTTGCACTCCGGGGTGCCACCTGGGGAGCCTTCTCCCTTTGCGGAGCAAGGGGAGAAGGTGGCCGGAGGCCGGATGAGGGGTT
>RFSE01000309.1 GCA_009924135.1 Pseudomonadota bacterium
GCCGTTGGCCGCACGGGCCACAAACGGCACGCGGCCGAGCGCGGTCAAGGCGTCGGGAAGCTTGGTCGGAAGCACTGAGTCAGTGTGTGTTGGGGCGGCGTTGGCCCAGAATGCGGCTTCCGCATCGGCGGGAGGGGTGAGCGGCTGGAAAACAAGCGTTTGCGCCTGCTGCCATGCCACTTCTGCGCGGGTGCCGGCGAAACCAATCCGGACGGTGAAAATGTCGGCGACGGAGCCATCGCCAGCGAGGTTGTGCAGGTCCAATACGACGGGCGTGACCGGGGAGTCCAATACGGCCACGACGGTGGTCCACGCGGCGGCGAGGGAAGGAAAGGTTGCACTGACGAACAGCTCCTGCTCCGGGAGCGGGCGGAGTTTGAACGTGGCGGCACTGATGATGCCGAGGCTGTCCCGCGCGCCGACGAAAAGCTTCAGCACATCGTAGCCGGCTACGTTCTTCACGACCTTGCCGCCGGAGTGGGTGATCCGACCATCGGCGAGCACGGCTTCGAGGCCGATGAGGTGTTCGCGGACCGTTCCGAAACCGCACCGCCGCGGGCCGAAGAGATTTTCTGCGAGGAGTTGTCGGATGGTGATGCGTTCAGGATGAGGCGGGTCGATGGGCAGCCATTGCCCACGCGTGGCGAGGGTGGCCTGGAGCGCGGCGAGCGTAAGACCGCCTTCCGCCGTGACGGTCATATCCTCCGAGGCGTACTCGCGGACGGAGGCGAGCGCGGCGAGATCAACGGCCGCAACGGCGCGCTTCGCCGCATGGCATTCGGCAAGTGCACGGGACAGGGCGGCGAGGCTGGCGGGCTGGAGCGTCATCAGGCGTGACGGCTCAACCGGGCTTGGAGGCATCGGCGTCGAGGAGGTCGCGGAGCGCGTTGAGCAGTTTTTCGGCGGTGTACGGCTTGGAAATAAAGGCCTTCATCCCGAGCGCCTTGAGCTCCTCCATTTTGGCATCCTGATCAATGCCGCTGGTGGCGATGACCCTGATGTTGGGTTCCAGCTTCTTGAGCACGCGCATCATGGCCGCGCCGTCCATGACGGGCATCATCACGTCGGTCACGACGGCTTTGACGGATTCCTTGTGCTGCGAATAAACCGCCAGGGCCTCGACGCCGTCGCTGCTGGTGATGACGTTGTAGCCGTTGGTTTCCAGGAGGCGGCGGGCGGCGTTGAGGATGCCGACTTCGTCGTCCACCACGAGAATGGTTTCGCCCCGGCCGCGCGGAAGGGCTTTCTTCTCGGCGCGGGCTTCGGGTTTGGCGTTGGGCGTGGCCGGGAAGAAGCACGAGAAAGTGGTGCCTTTGCCGACTTCGCTCGTGACGTTGAGGAAGCCGCCGTGGCTCTTGGCAATGCCGAGCACGGTGGAGAGGCCCAGACCGGTGCCTTTGCCATGTTCCTTGGTCGTGAAAAACGGGTCGAAGATTTTGTCGAGAATCTCGGACGGAATGCCGGTGCCGGTATCGGCGACGCGCAGGACGACGTAGGGGCCTTTCTTCGCTTCGGCGTCGAAGCTGGCGTAGTGGTCGTCCACCTGCATGTTTTCCGCGAGGATGTTGATGGTGCCACCGCCGGGCATGGCATCGCGGGCGTTGATGCAGAGGTTGAGCAGGACCTGATGGATGTGCGTGGGATCGCCGATGATGGGCCACAGTTCGCGGCTGTTCCGGGCATTGACCGTGATGTTTTTGGGGAAGGTTTCACGGACGATCTTGGCCATCTCATCCACCATGTGGCGGAGGTTGACGACGACGCGTTCGCCTTCCATGCCCCGGGCGAAGGCGAGGAGCTGTTTCACAATGTCGGCCCCGCGCTGGGCGCTGGTCTCGATGTTGTTGATGAGCATCTCGGTTTCGCGTGGTCCCAGACCCTGCCGGAGGAGCGGGGCGGACATCATGATGGGCGCGAGGATGTTGTTCAGATCGTGGGCCACCCCGCCGGCCAGCGTGCCGATGCTCTCCATCCGTTGCGAACGGAGGAACTGGCTTTCCAGTTTCTTTTTCTCGGTGATGTCGGTGCTGATGGCCAGGACTGCGCTGGGGTGATCTTCCTCGTCGCGTACCAGGGTCCAGCGGGAGCTGACGAAGACCTCGGTGCCGCTCTTGGTGAGCTGGCGGATCTCGCCGCTCCAAGAGCCTTTTTCGAGCAATTCCTGCTGGGCGGTTTCGAAGGCCGTGGCATCGCGGTACAGCAACTCGTTGACCTGGTGCCCCTTGATCTCCTCCGCCGTCCACCCGAAGAGGCGTTCGGCACCCTTGTTCCAAAAGGTGATCCAGTGGCCGAGGTCGCGGACGATGATGGCATCCTGGGCGAGGTCGATGAGGCTGGCGAGCCGGAGGATTTTGCGCTCCGCCTTCTTGCGCTCGGTGATGTCCCGAAAGCTCCAGACGCGGCCGACGATCTGATCGCCCACGCGCTGGGGCTGCGAGTAGCGTTCGAAAATCCGGCCGTCCACGAACTCGATGAGGTCATAGCTCGCCGCTTCCGGCGTGTCATTGAGCTCACGGAACTTCTTGTTAAACCCTTCGGGATCCTTGATCTGCCACAGGACCGCGCTCAACATGTCCTGATAGTGTTTGGAATCGATCAGGGACGGCGGGAGGTTCCAGATGGCGAGGAACTTCTTGTTGTACCCGCCCATGCGCCCTTCCTGGTTCACCACCAGGATGCCGTCGGCGGTGGAGTCGAGGGTGGCCTGGGTGAGGGCGACGGAGCGTTCGAGCTGGGCCGTGCGTTCGGAGACCAGCGTTTCCAGGTTGCGCATTTGCGAACGTACCTGGCGGCTGAGGTTCCACTTCTCGGTCAGGGCCACGACGAGCTGGCTGACCTCCACATTGTCGAACGGTTTCTTGAGGATCAACAGGCGGTCATTCCGGCCCAGTTTGCCGACCATTTCCTCCCAGGAGTAGTCCGAGTAGGCGGTGCAGATGACGCACTGGAGATTGGGGTCAGCCTGCCAGAGCCGGGTGATGGTCTCGATCCCGTCCCAACCCGGCGGCATGCGCACATCCACAAAGGCGAGGCTGTAAGGGCGGTTCGCCATGACGGACTTGCTGACGAGGGCCAACGCCTCCTGCCCCTGGTAGGCAGAATCCATCTCGTAAACGGTCTTGGTTTCCTGCGGCAACTGGTCACCAAAAAGTGCGGCCTCGGCCGCGCTCAGATCCTCCACGGCGGCGGTCGCGGGGCAGAGAATCTTGCGGAAGTCGTCGTGGATCGCCCGGTTGTCGTCAATTACGAGGATGCGATGCATAGCTAAGCTCCTGCCTCCGGCGGGCGGATTGGAATTTCGAGGGTAAAGGTCGCGCCCAGGCCCGCACCGTCGCTTTTGGCGGTCAAGCTGCCACCCATTTCCTTGGCGGCCAGCGCGCCGTGGTGCAGGCCGAAGCCATGGCCTTGCGGCTTGGTGGTAAAGCCATGCTGGAAGAGGCGGGACATGCTCTCGGGCGTGATCCCGGAGCCGGTGTCCACGACGGAAATAAGGACGGTTTCGTTGCCGTTTTGGGCGACGCGCACCGTGAGAGTCTTGTCCTTCACCTCCGGCTTGTCCAGCGCGTGCTTTGCATTGGTGAGCAGGTTGACCAGGATTTGCATGACCTTGTGGCGTTCGAGGGTGGCCACGGGCTTGGCCTCGAACTCGCGGCGCACCCGGATTTCATGCCGGGTGAAGGAAATGGCATTGAGCCGCAACGCATCCTCCACCACATCCACCACCGCCATGGTCTCGTGGATGCCCGTCACCTTGGCGTAGTTCTGCTGCATGGCGATGATGGTCTTCACATGCTCCAGGCTTTGCCCGAGTGAATCCAGTTCCTTGAGGACCCGCGTTTGCTCCTCCTGCAAATGCGTGGCCAGCGTGCGGAGGAAGGCGGGGACCTGTTTGCCCTTGGGGTCCTGGGTGAGGAAGGTGCCGAGGTTCGCTTCGTTGTCCGTAAGGAGTTTGGCGACCCGTTCCACGTTGGCCGCCTTGGATTTGCGGATGCTCTCGCCGACGAGCGAGGCGGAGACGTTCACGCTGTTGAGCACGTTGCCGACATTGTGGAGCACCCCGGTGGCGATCTCGGCCATGCCGGCGCGGCGGGCGGTGTCCACCAGTTCGTGAATCATCAGCGGTTTCCACCATGCTTTCCATGGCGGTGCGCAGCTTTTCGAATTCGTCCAGCAGCCGCTCGCTCTCCGCGCCTTCGGTCGAGATGATGGCCTCCTTGCGTTTTGCCTGGATGCGTTTTTTGAAGACCGCGTAGGCCTGTTCCAGCTGGTCGCGTTGCTTCGCCACGTCTTTGTTGATGAAAACGTCATTGCACCGCGCCTGAACGGTCTGCGCCAGGCCGTACAGATTGCCATAGTCCTGCAGCCGGCGGTCCCAGGAATGGCTGATTTCAACGCTGCGGGCGAAGGCCTCCTGCATCTGGTGGTTGAGGCGGAGGGTAAAGCCCACGGTCAGGATGTTAAACGCAGCCAGCGCGTAGTAGAGCAGATGCCATTGCTGGCGCTGGCGCGCGGGCTTGGCCTTCTTGCCATCGGGGGAGACGTGTTTGGGGAGGGTGGGTT
>RFSE01000310.1 GCA_009924135.1 Pseudomonadota bacterium
CCCCGTTGGCCGTGCCTCCGCTGTCCTGCCCCACCACCACCACCCGCGTCGCCCCGTTGGTCCGGGCCAGAGGGGTGAAGGTTAACGTCCCCGCACTGTCAATCGCCGGCGCCACGCTGAACAGGCCCGGGTTGTCCGCTGTCACCGTGTAGCTCATCGTCTGCCCCGCCTCGTCCGGCGGCCCCACCACCGCACTGGCAAACCCGGCATTGGTCCGGGCCGTCCCATCTCCATACGCCACCACCGCGTTCGTCGCCAACGTCACCACCGGCGCGTCGTTCACCGGCGTCACCGTCACCACGAACGTGTTCGTCACCGACAACCCGCCCGCATCCGTCGCCTTTACCGAAATCTCGCTCGTCCCGTTGCTGTTGGCCGTCCAGGCCATCGTCAGGTTCGTCAAACTCGTGATCGTTGCCGTCACCAGCCCCACATTCGTGTTCCCCACCACGCTGTACATCAGGCTCGCCGCCGGCGTCTCCGCGTCCGTGAACACGGTCGTCAAATCCACCACCCGGTTGAACGCATCCTCGTTCACGCTGAAGTTCGCAATCGCGTTGGCCACCGTCGGCGCCGTGTTGGGCTGCGTCACCGTGAAGGTCGCGCTCGGCCCACTCGCCGGGGCCAGGTTGCCGGCCGTGTCCTTGGCCGTCCCCGCCCCCACCGTGATACCCAGGGTGCCGTCGCCCGTGATCCCGCTGATCGTGACCGTCCGCGTCAACCCTGTCCCCGTCACCGCCACCGTCCCGTTGGCCGTGCCCGTCTTGTTCAGGGTGATGTTCGCCGGCACCAGCGTGCTCGCGCTGAAGTTCGCGTCAGCATACGTGACCGTGAAGGTCACTGGCCCCGTCGCCGTCGTGCTCACCGAGGGCGCGCTCACGGCCACCGTCGGAGGCGTATTGTCCACGATGAAGGTCACACTCGGGCCCGTCGGCACGGCCGATTGAAGCCCGTTATCATATACGGTGTTGGTGGTCAGACTGATCCCCAGCGTTCCGTCCCCCGTGACCCCGCTGATCGTCACAGTCCGCGTGGCCAGCCCAGAGCCGCCCATTGACACCGTCCCGTTGGCCGTGCCCGTCTTGTTCAACACCACGTTGGTGGCTGCCAGGAACACCTAGAAAATCTTCTGGTCGTCCGCAAAATTAAGGGTGTAAGTCACCGGTCCGGCATTGGTGATGGGCACCGGCGGCGGGTTGATCGTGATCGTCGGCAAGGTCGTGTCCACGAACAGTCCGCTCGTGTCGGGCGGCGTGAACGTCAGCAACGCGGGCACTCCGTTGGGGTCCTTGATCGTCCCCCCGTTGAGCACCAGCGGCGAACTCACCACCACCCCGTCCGTGTCCATGTCCCCCGCCACCGGAATGTAGCTGAAAATGTAGGAATTGGCGCGGAGCGCATTTGTCCCAAGGTAGGAGACCTGCCGCACCGTGCTGCCGATGGTCACTGACAGATAGGGCAGCCCCCCGTTGGTCACCACCGCCACCGGCCCGCTGAAATCCACGGTTAAGAGCATCGGAAACACCCGGCTCGCGAAAAAATTGGTTCCCAGTTGATTCGTCACACTCGTGATCGCCACCGGCCCCACGCCGACCGTCGCGCTCGGACCTGCTGCGGGAGCCAGGTTCCCTGCCACATCGCTGGCCGTGTTCGCCGCCACCGAGATCCCCAGTGTCCCCGTCCCGGTAATGCCGCTGATCGTCACCGTCCACGTCGTGCCCGAACCCGTCAAGGCCAGCGTGCCGTTGGCCGTCCCCGTCTTGTTCAACGTGAGGTTGGCAGGCACCAACGTCGCGGCATTGAACGCCGCGTCAGCATACGTCAGGGTGTAGTTCACCGACCCGGCCGACACGTAAGCTACCGAGGGCGCGCTGATGGTCAGCGTCGGAGCTGTCGTGTCCACCAGCACCGCCGTGGTGTTGGGCGGAGTAAAGGTAAGCGCCGCTGCGAGCGCAGTCAGAGAATCCTTGATCGTCCCGCCGTTGAGGCTCAAGGCCGAAGCCAGCGCAATGCCGTCCGTGTCCGTGTCGCCCGCCACCACGGTGTACGAGAACAGGAGGGCCGCCGAGCCGCTGCCGGACACGTAGTTCGCCGTCTTGCCGGTCGCGCCAATCGTCAGCGGCAGTTGCGGCGTGCCCGTCACGGCCACCGGGGCGTTGAAATTCACCGTGAAGGTCAGCACCGATCCCACCTTGTAAGAGCCGTTGGCCGGGGGCGTCACGCTTGTAATCACGGGCTGCCCAACCGCGAAGGTGGCGCTCGGACCGGCGGCGGCGGCGGCGTTGCCTGCCACGTCCGTCGCCGTCCCTGCGGCGAGGGAGATGGACATGGTACCATTGCCGGTAATGCCGGTGATCGTCACCGTGCGGGTCGAACCCGTTCCCGTCACCGCCAGCGTCCTGTTGGCCGTGCCGGTCTTGTTCAGGGTAATGTTCCCGACCGCCAAGGTGCTGCTCACGGTAGCGGTGTCCGTGTAGGTCACGGTGTAAGTCACCGGCCCGGCAACCGTGCTGGCTACGGAAGGCACGCTGATGGCGACGGAAGGCGGCGCAGCATCCACCAGCACCGTCGCAGTGCTCGGCGGGGTAAAAGTGATGGTCGCCGCCTTGGCAGAACCATCTACCAACGTAGCCCCATTGAGCGCCAACGCCGTGCCCAGTGAAATTCCGTCCGTATCCAACTCGTTGGCTTGCACGGTGTAAGTAAACACCAGCGCGGTGGTACCGCTGCCCGAAACGTAGTTCGCCGTCCGCGCCGTGGCACCGATGGTCAGGGGCAACTGGGGTGCCCCGGTGACGGTAATCGCGGTGTTGTAGTTAACGGTAAAGGTAAGCGTCTGTCCCGCTTTGTAGGTGCCCGCGGATGGGACCGTAATACTCGTTATCGCCGGTCCCGCAGAGGCGGCCGGAATCACGGCCAGACCAATGCCTAACCCGATGCTTCCAGCGGCATTACCAAAGAGAACGCCATCCCCCACCGTGTTGCCCGAGAACGGGGTAACCGCCCCGGTCACAGCATTGACCTTTAGAACTTGGGCGGGGGCCGTGGTCTTAGTTATAAAAACACCATCGGAACTGGCGGCAACGCCCGAGTAGGAGACGCTCGAACCCAGATTCGCAACCACGGAACGAGCCCCGGTGGACTTGTTGAGGCGCAACAACTGACGCGTGCCGCTCGTGTTGTTGTCCACGAGCAGAATGGACGCGTCCGTGTCCTCAGCAATCCCGATGGGAGCAGTGAACACGGCGACATTATTGGGAATGGTGGGGCCGGAGAAAATGGTCCGGGCCCCGGTCGCATCGCTAATCCGCGTGACGGTGTCCACCGTGGTGTTGTCCGCCACAAGTATCCCCAGGGTGCTGTGGTAGATGATGGTATTGGCCGTGGTCAGCGCATTGGCCGTGTCAGGTATCGCATCTGCGGAGAGGTAAGTTCGGTTGCCCGTGACCGGGTCCACCACAATGACTGAATCCGAGCCTCCCGCGCCGTTGATGCCGCCGGAATCCGTGACCAGCAACTTGCCGTCGGAGGGCCGGATGGCGATGCCCGAGATGCTGGCTCCAGAGAACCCGTCTCCGGTGCCGACGGACGCGGCCGAACTTGACAACAAGGTGCGATCACCAGTGAGGCCATTAATTTTTACGATGCCCACCGTCGGCGTGGTATTCACCACGTAAATGTTCAAGTTGGCATCCACGGCGATGCCTTTGACATTGCCGATGTCCGGCCCACTGCCGAGCACTCCGAATTTGGAAACCAGGAAACGCTCGCCCGTGACCGGATTCAGGGCGAACACCGCATCAGCCGAAGTATCACCAACGAGCAACATGCCCGCCTTGGGAGGAGAACTGGCAAACGCACCCTCCGCAGCCCCGATGTCGGACTTGGGACCAACCGGCCGGGGATTACCGGCGGCATCGACCGCCAGGGTGTTGGCTGGGTCAGCGGCGTCCAACGCCGGACTCCCCGTAAACACCCGCACCAAATAGACGCCATTGCGCCGTTCAATCAGGGCCAGCTTCGGATCACTGGTGATGACGGAACCGGTAATTCCAGTGGACGTGGGAACGAGCGACGTGTTGGCCGCCCCTGCCGCCGTGATGGTTCCCGCCCCGTCATTGAACACTTCTACGCCGGTGGACCCATTGTAGGTCGAGTTGGCCAGCAATGAGTTGTAGAAGGTAACGGTCGGAGTGGTGCCCCCGGGCGCGTCGTAGTTGTAAATCACCGCGCCGGTGGCCGCAGCTGGTTGGGTGGGGCCTGTGCCCACGGTGTTGGCGCTGCCGGTGACATGCTTGAGGGTAACGCGGCCATCGTAATTGAACACTCCCGCCCCCAGGCCGCTGCCCGCGCCCGTCGGGGTGGCATCGCCAAAATAACCACCGTTACCATTCACCCCGTCGCCCCCGGCGGCGGTATTGCCCAGCAGGAAGACGTTTTCCAGCGTGACCGCCCCTTGATAGTTAAAA
>RFSE01000032.1 GCA_009924135.1 Pseudomonadota bacterium
TCCTGCCGTGGTTTGCGTCGTCCCAGTGCCATGCTTACCATGGACGCGCCGCAGCGTTCGCGCGTTACAGGAGGAAGCGTTTTTTAACAGGCTGCTAGCGGGGCTCAGCCGCCAGTGTCCTGCGCCGGGTGCAGCGAGTACTGGCGCAATTTTTCACGCAACGTGAGCCGGGAGATGCCGAGCCACCGTGCGGCCCTGGCCTGGTTCCCGTCCGCCAGTTCGATGGTCCGGGCCAGCAGTTCACGTTCGGTGGCACTGATCACCTCGGCATAGACATCCTCGCGTTCGCCGCGTTGGGCAGCGGCCAGCAGATCGCCGATCAGGTTGGGGGGGGGACCGGAGCCAGCCGCTCCGGCGTTGGCCGGAGACGCGAGCGCGGTGCGGACATGCTCCACACTGATGGTGTAGCCGCGCGCGTGCAGAAGGATTTTACGGACCGTGTTTTCCAGTTCACGCACATTCCCGGGCCAGGGCTGGGCCCTGAGCAATTCGAGTGCCTCGGTCTGGATGCTCGGTTCACTCGTCCCGAGTTCCGCGCCGTATCGCCGGAGGAAGTACCGCACCAGGTCGGGCACATCCTCCCGCCGCTCGCGCAGCGGCGGCAGCATGACCGTCACGACGTTGAGGCGGTAAAACAAGTCCTCGCGAAACAGCCGGTCACGCATCATCACCTCGAGATTCCGGTGCGTGGCAGCGATGACGCGCACATCTGCCGCCACGGTTTCCTTGCCCCCCAGCCGCTGGAGGGAATGCTCCTGAAGAACCCGGAGCAACTTCACCTGCGTGTTGGGTGTAAGGTCGCCAATCTCGTCCAAGAACAACGTGCCAGTGTGCGCTTGCTCGAAGCGTCCGATGCGGCGCATGTCCGCCCCCGTAAATGCGCCGCGCTCATGGCCGAACAGCTCGCTTTCCAGCAAGGTCTCCGGGATCGCCGCACAGTTGACCGCGACAAACGGCGCCTGCGCGCGGTCGCTGTGCTGGTAAATGGCGCGGGCAATGAGTTCCTTGCCGGTGCCAGTTTCGCCGCGGATGAGCACATTGACGGGCTTGGCGGCAATGCGGCCGATCTCCTTGTAAATGGCCTGCATCACCCGGCTCTGGCCGATGATGGCCGCGTGGCCCACCGCCTCGGCCACGCCCAGATCGACCGGTTCCGTCATAAGGCGATATGCGGTGAGGGCCTTGCCCACGAGTTCGATGAGCTCGCTCATGTCAAAAGGCTTCAGCAGATAGTCGTAGGCCCCGAACTTGATCGCCTCAATCGCGGTTTCGGTGGTGCCGTGGGCCGTCATCAGCACGATGGGCAGGCGTGGCCGGACGGCGTGGAGCCGCCGCACAATTTCCAGGCCGCCGATGCCGGGTAGTTTAAAGTCCGTGAGGACGAGGTCAAAGGTCTGCTGCTGCGCTAAGGCAAGCCCGTCATCGCCGCGCGCGGCGTGGGTCACGATCCACCCTTCCGCCGCGAGCACCCGTTCCAATGAGGAGGCAATGGCAGTGTCGTCTTCGATCAACAATATCTGGCTGTTCATGGCGAGGGGGAAGCGGGCGGCAGCACGATGCCAAACACGGTACCGTGATTGGTCCGGGTCTGATATTGCAGTGCCCCATCGTGCTTTTCGACGATGCGGGCAGCAATGGCCAGACCGAGTCCCGTACCGGTTTCCTTCGTGCTGAAAAAGGGATCGAACAGGCGCTTTTGAACATCGGGGGGGATGCCCTTGCCACTGTCCCCCACTTCGAGAATCACCGCTGGCATGGTGCCGTGCGGCGTGGGCCGCGTGCCGGCGCGGACGTGAAGCGTGATGACGCCACCAGAGCCGGAGGCATCGGCGGCGTTCTGCGTGAGGTTGATAAGGACCTGCTTGATTTGCTGCGGGTCCACTCGCACATGCAGGCCGGCCTCGCCCGGCACCAGGCGCAACTCGAACCCGCGCTGCGCCAGGGCCGGGGCCAGCAGATCACGCGTATCGCGCAGCGGCTGCTCGGCCGGGATGACGACAAAGTCCGGTTCGGAAGGGCGTGCGAAGGTGAGAAAGTCCTTCACGATGCGCTCGAGCCGGCTGATTTCCTGGCTGATCACATCCGCGTCCACGCGTTCAGGTGAATTGGGTTTGAGATGACGGGACTGGGTGAACAACCGCGCCTTGATGGCGGTGAGCGGATTGCGGATCTCATGCGCCACCCCGGCAGCGAGGAGGCCCAGCGAGGCCAGTTTCTCCTGGCGCTCGATGGTGGCCTGGCTTTCGAGCAGCTTCACCTGAAGCGGCGCGATGAGCGCCCGGTAGACCAGCCGGGCCGCCCAGACGCCCAGGGCCAGCAACGCGAAGAATGCGGCGATAAAAAACCAGCGCAACCACTCCAGGGTGTGCTGGGACTCGGCGATGAACTGTTCAAGCGATTCCCGGTGGGCCTTCACCAGCTCGTAGCCCAGGGCGTTGAGCCTGGCGGATTCCTGTTCCACCCGGGCGAGGCTTGCGCCCGGACTGGCTGGTTTCACATCAAGCTGGGCCAAGAGGTTGGTGGCGGCGTTGAAATAGTCGTCGTACCCGGTGTTGATCTGATCCAGCAGGCGGCCCTCCCGAATCGAGGTAAGTGTCGGACGCTGCTCGTCGATCCACAGGTCGATCCGTTTCCACTCTTGCAGGAACTGCTGGCGATCCCCCGCTTCGTGATGACGTTCGTAACGATGCAGGAGCGAGTCGAGACGTTGCAGGTTGGCACGGAACTGGTCGGCGGTCTGAAAACTCTCCATCTGTTCCCGCGAGAGCCGGTCGCCCAAGGTGGCGATATGCCGCCACGTGAACTGGGCCGCCCAGCCGATAAAGCCAAGCAAAGCCACCACCACGACCACGAGGGTGGCGATGCGGGGTTTCAGGCTTAAGTTCATGCGAACGCTGCGGCGTACCGCGAGTCTCGTGCCAAACGCGTAGAAGGTGTTGCCACAAGGCAATTGTAGCATAACCGCTGGCCAACTCACCATCCCGAGCCCTAAAAGTGGTAAGATTCTTACCACCGCAGGCCAAGAGCTGCTCAACCTCCCTGCTGGCAACTGGTTAAGATAGCGCGTTACTGAAGGGATTACGCATTTTTCATCATCGCAGGTTAATTGGCACGCCTCTCGCTAAAGACGAGGCAATGATAACCATTGGTTCAATCCAGCAGGCGCAACTTCCCCCGCACATGCGGGGGGAATCGTGCCCGGCGGGAGCTGTCACCAAGCTCGCGGGGTTGTCTGCCGGGCTACGCTGATGAAACACAAGGTTATCATCACCGACGACGACCCATCCGTCCGGCTGGCCCTCGGGAACCTGCTCGACCGGGAAGGCTATCAAGTTGCCATGGCGGCTTCAGGCGACGAAGCGCTGGCCAGATTGCTGCAAGACGGCCCCTTCGACCTCATGCTGCTTGACCTGAACATGCCCGGCAAAAGCGGTTGGGACACGTTCGAACGCGTCACCGCGTTAAATCCCCTGCTACCGGTACTGGTCATTACGGCCCGGCCAGACCAGCAAACACTGGCCCAAGCGGCCGGCGTAAGCGCCCTGGCGGAAAAACCCCTCGATCTCCCGCACCTGCTGGGCACGATCCGCGAACTGATCACTGAACCGCCGGTCAACCGCTTGCGTCGGCTGGCTGGACGTCAGGTAACGTGGCGTCATCTGGTGGCTGAACCGGCCGTAGGCGGTCCGCGCCGCAATTCACCAGGCGTGTCCACTTTGCCCCCTTTCACTGCAAAAGCTTCATGATTGACTGCACCTCCATCCTGCGCCGTCCCGGCAAGACCCTGGCCCTCCTGGCTGCGGGACTGCTTTGCACGTCGGCCGGCATGGCTCAAGCGCCCCGTACGCTCACGCTGGCCGAGGCGAAGCGGCTGGCCTTTGCCCGCAACTGGGATTTGCTCGCGGCCAAGTCCGATGTGGACGCCGCGCTCGCCCAAAAACTGGTCGCCAAGGAGTTTCCCAACCCGACCCTTTCATTAAGCACCGCCAAGATTTCGTTCGACGACCATCCAAACGGAACCACGGCCGGCAACTCCGTCTGGAACCGCAGTTTCGACAACATCATCGCCGTCAACCAGCTCTTCGAAATTGGCGGCAAGCGGCAGGCTCGTCGCGAATCGGCGGTGGCTGGCGTGGCGGGTGCCGAAGCGCGCCTGCGGGACGCCCGGCGCGTCCTTGATCAGGGCGTGTCGCGCGCTTACGTCACCGTGCTTCAGGCCCGGGACAACGTTGCGATCCTGAATCAGTCCGTCACCTCGCTGCGCTCCGAAGCCCGGATCGCCGAAGTCCGGCACAAAGCCGGGGACATCTCCCTGGCGGACAAGATGCAGATCGAAATTGCCGCCGAGCGGCTGGCACAGGACGCCAGTGCCGCCGCCGCCGCCGAACGGGCGGCCCGCATCGCGGTGGATGTTTTACTGGGCGAAGCGAACTCGTCCGGTGACTGGGTGCCGGGCGACTCCATGGACACGCTGGTTGGCCTTCCTTTCCCGGCCAGCGCGGAGTCGCCCGGTCTTACCCGGCCGGACATCCAAGCCGCCCAGGCTGCCGAACGCAAGGCCGAGGCCGACCTCCGGCTGGCGCGTGCCAACCGCGTGCCCGATCCCACCTTCACTTTGCAATACGAGCATGAGCAGCCGGACAAACCCAACACGATTGGCCTGGCGGTCTCCATCCCCCTGCCGCTCTGGAATCGCAACGAAGGCAACATCGCCGCCGCCCGCGTCGCCATCACGGCCGCAAAGGTGCAATCCGACAAGCTCCGCGCCCAGATTGCCGCCGACATCGCCGCCGCCCGCGTCGCCTATGAGGAGGCGTCGGGCCGGTTGCAACGCTATCGCGACCAGATCCGTCCCAAGTCGGAGCAGGTCCGCAAAACCGTGGCCTTCGCCTATGAGAAGGGCGGTGCCTCCCTGCTCGATTTGCTCTCCGCCGAACGCAACGACAATGATGTGCGGCTGGCCACCGCCGCCGCCGCCGCCGATGCCGCCACGGCCGCAGTGAATCTCAAGGCCGCCCTGAACTTTTCCACCGAATCGGAGCCAAAATGAAAACCACACCTCTCATCCAGGCTGAAATCCAAACGGACACCGCCACGGTTGAAGCCAAGCCGGCGCCTCACCACCAGGTTCCGGCCAGCGAAAGTTCCAGCCAGCCGCTGGCGTGGAACTCCCGCACCAGGAAAGCAGCCATGAAAAAACCACTCGTCCGCCGGCTCGTCGAAGAATCCTGGATCGTGGGCGTCGCCCTCGCGGCCCTGATCACTGCCGGTTGCGAAAAGAAGAAGGAAGGCGCGGATGCACCCGCGCCTTCCACCAGTGCCAAGGCCGAGGGCGGAGCCGTAATCTTCCCGGCGGGCAGCCCTCAGCTCGCGTCCGTGTCCGTTGAGGCCGTGGAAGACACCCGCACCACGAAGTTGCGCGTGCACGGTCGGCTGGTGTGGGATGAGACCGTAACCGCGCGGGTGTTCACGCCCTTTGCCGGTCGCGTGACCGCCATCCCCGGGGAAGTCGGCAAGCCCATCGAAAAAGGCGGACCGCTGGCCATGATCGCCTCGCCGGATTTCGGCCAGGCGCAGGCCGACGTGCGCCGGGCCGCCAGCGATGTCCGCCAGGCCGAGCGCACCCTGGCCCGCTTGAAGGAACTTTTCGAGCACGGTGCCGCCCCGCGCAAGGACGTGGAGACGGCGGAGTCCGACCTCGCCCGCGCGCAGTCCGAGCAGGAGCGTGGACTGGCCCGGCTGGCGCTTTACGGCGGCAGCATGGGCACCATTGACCAGGTCATCGCCCTGAAAAGCCCGCTCACCGGCGTGATCGTGGAAAAGAATTTAAATCCCGGTCAGGAAGTGCGCCCGGACCAGATGCTCGCCGGACTGCCGCAGTACGGTGCGCCGCTGTTCGTCA
This sequence comes from Pseudomonadota bacterium, assembly GCA_009924135.1. Classification (GTDB taxonomy): domain Bacteria; phylum Verrucomicrobiota; class Verrucomicrobiia; order Limisphaerales; family SXTU01; genus SXTU01. The sequence continues at coordinate 5,903 of RFSE01000032.1, forward strand.
TTACTGATCCCACCCGCCTCTGGGTCCTGCTCGATGCCTCCGAGGCTGATCTTTGCCACCTCAAGCCAAGCCTGCCAATGGTGATACGCTCCCAAGCGTCCCCGGAGGCATCCCACCCTGGCCGGCTTGAGGTGGTTTCTGATTCGTTTGACCCCGCGACCCGCATGCTCCGCGTGCGCGGTTCGGTCGAAAACGCCGACCGCACGCTCCGCGCCGAAATGCTCGTCACGGCCGAGATTGAAGTGCCGGTCGCCACGCCGCGGTCGGTAACGTCCCGGGCGGTGTTTCTCAAAGGCGACCGTCATTATGTCTATGTCGAAGAAGGTCAGGGCCGCTTCCGACGGCGCGAAGTCAAGGTAGGCGCAGAAGTGGCCGGCAAGTTGCCGATCATCGAGGGCCTCGACGCTGGTCAGCGCGTTGTCACCGGTGGTGCCCTGCTGTTGGAACAAGTCGCCACCGATAGCGCCGGTTCCTGATCGCCACCACATATAATGGTCCGTTTTCGCCCAGCCGCCTGGGCCATCCCCACCTGTTGCCGTAAATGATCAAACGCCTCGTTCACTTCGCCCTGCATCAGCCGATGTTTGTCGGCCTGATGGCAGTCCTGTTTGTTGCCGGCGGCATCGTCGCCTTCAAAACGCTGCCCATCGAGGCGTTCCCGGATGTCTCGGACATCCAGGTCAACGTCATCGCACTGTATCCCGGCCGCGCGCCGGAGGAGGTCGAGAAGCAGGTGACCATTCCGTTGGAAATCGCCTTGAGCGGCATTCCGCATCAGGTGCGGCTCTTCTCGCACACCCAATTCGGCCTGAGCTTCATCATGCTCACTTTCGACGACAAGGTGGATGATTACTTCGCCCGCCAACGGGTGATAGAGCGGCTCACCGGCGTGGACCTTCCGCCGGGCGTCACACCGCAGCTCGGGCCGCTCTCGACGCCCATCGGCGAGCTGTTCCGCTACCGGCTCAAGGGTGAGGGGCGCACGACGGCGGAATTGCGCACGTTGGAAGACTGGGTCGTCGAACGAAACCTCCGCATGGTGGATGGCGTGGCCGACGTGGTGACCATGGGCGGCCTCATCAAGCAGTACGAGGTCAACCCCGACCTCGCCCGGATGCGGGGCTACAATCTTACGTTGCAACAGCTCTTTACCGCGCTTGGTCGCGGCAATGCCAACGCCGGCGGCAGCTACGTGGAACAGGGGGCACAGCAGTATGTCATCCGCGGCATCGGCCTGCTCCGTTCTGCGGAAGACATCGGCAAAATCGTCGTGGCCTCCCGCAACGGTACGCCCGTGCTGGTGAAGGACATTGCCCAAATCAGTGTCTCAGGCGTGCCGCGCCAGGGCATCGTGGGCCAGGATGGTGACGACGACATCGTCACCGGCATCGTCCTCATGCGCAAAGGTGAGAATCCCTCCGTCATGCTTGGCAAGGTCAAGGAACGCATCGCCCTCCTGAACAAATCAATCCTGCCCAAGGGCGTGCAGATCGTCCCGTACTATGACCGCACCTGGCTCATTGGCACCACGCTCAAGACGGTGTTCAAGAACCTGGCCGAAGGGGCCATGCTCGTGAGCTTCGTGCTCCTGCTCTTCCTAGGCAATGTCCGCGCCGCCTTCATCGTCGCCCTGATGATTCCCCTCTCGCTCCTCGCCACCTTCATCGGCCTCTCGTGGAAAGGCATCCCCGCCAACCTCCTATCCCTCGGGGCCATGGATTTCGGCATTATCGTGGACGGGGCCGTCATCGTCGTGGAAAACATCTTCCGCCGCCTCAGCGAACAGCACGGCGAGGAACCCAAAAGCCGCGAGGACTTTCTCGCCCGGTTGAAACACACAATCCTCGAAGCCTCCGCCGAAGTTGGCCGCCCGACCTTCTTCTCGATGCTCATCATCATCGCGGCCCACATCCCCATCTTCACCCTGCAACGCCACGAAGGCCGCATCTTCGCGCCGATGGCCTGGACCGTCACCAGCGCCTTGATCGGCTCGCTGCTCTTCTCGCTCTCGCTGGTCCCCCTGCTCTGCTACCTGCTGCTCCGGAAGAAGATTCCCCATGAGGACAACTTCCTCGTACGCTGGTGCAAGGCGCTGTACCAGCCCGTGCTGGGCTGGGCGTTGCGCCGGCCGATCATCGTGCTGCTCATCGCGATTGCCGCGCTCGGGGCCAGTCTTTCGGTCGTGCCCAAACTGGGCACCGAGTTTCTCCCCGAACTAAACGAAGGCACCATCTGGGTCAACGCGAACTTCCCGCCGGGCCTCTCCATCAGCGAGGCCCAGGAGCAGTGCCGCCGCATCCGCCAGATCCTCGGCAAAATGCCCGAAGTCCGCAGCGTCATTTCCAAGGCTGGCCGGCCCGAGGACGGCACCGATCCCAAACCCCTAAACATGGGTGAGTTTTTCGTGGACCTGAAGCCACCCGAGGAATGGACCCGCAAGGTCACGAAGGAACAAATCCTCGATGAAATGGACAAAGCGCTCGACGTGCTGCCCGGCGTCGAGACCAGTTTCTCCCAGCCCATCCGCGACAACGTGCTGGAGAGCATTTCACAGATTGATGGCCAGGTGGTCATCAAGGTCTTCGGCGATGACGCCGGCGCGCTAACCACCAATGCCAACGCGATCCTCAAGGCCGTCGGGGGCGTCGAGGGGGTCACGCGCGCCTTTATTGACCGCGCGGGTGACGTGCCCCAGAGCCTTATCGAAATCAACCGCGATCATGCCGCCCGCTATGGTTTGAACATCAGCGACGTGCAGGACGTGATTGAAATCGCCCTCGGCGGCAAGGCGGCAACGGAACTTTGGGAAGGTGAAAAGCATTTCAGCGTCACCGTCCGCCTCAAGGAACCGCAGCGCCGGCTTTCCGAACTTGGCAACGTGCTCGTGGACACGCCGGAGGGCCTGCACCTGCCGCTGCACGAAATCGCCACCTTCAAGGTCAGCAGCGGCGCGATGAACATCAGCCGCGAAAACGGCACGCGCGTGAAAGCCATCGGCGTTTTCATCAAGGGCCGCGACATGGGCAGCGTCGTCAACGACATGCAGGCCAAGGTGGACGCCCTCCAACTGCCGCAGGGAACCCTCGTGACCTGGAGCGGGGAATTCGAAAACCAGGAGCGGGCGATGAAACGCCTGGCCGTCGTCGTGCCCGTCAGCGTCTTCCTCATCTTCATCCTCCTCTTCGACGCCTTCAAATCGTTGAAGAGTTCGCTGCTCATATTGGGCAACGTCCCCTTCGCCCTGATCGGGGGCATACTTGGGCTGCTCATCACGCACATCCCGCTGAGCGTTTCGGCCGCCATCGGGTTCATCGCCCTCTTCGGTCAGGCGGTGCTCAACGGCGTCGTCATGGTCAGCCACTTCAACCAGTTGCGCGAGGAGGGCAAGACCGCCCGCGAGGCCGCCCAGGAAGGCGCGCTCACCCGGCTGCGCACCGTGTTGATGACCGCCCTGCTCGCCATGCTCGGCCTGCTCCCGATGGCGCTCTCGCACGGCATCGGTTCGGAGACACAACGCCCGCTGGCCGTGGTCATCATTTCCGGCCTGATTTCCGCCACCCTGCTCACGCTGCTCGTACTGCCCGCCATTTACGTGCTCTTTGCCGGGGTTGACCCGAACGAGACCAAGCGGCATGCCCCTGGCGCCGGGCCAACGCCTGCTCCAACCCCGACCACTGCTCCAATCCCTGCCCCTGCCCCCGCGCCGGTGGCTGTCCCAGTGCCACAAACTTGATTTCTCAGCGCGGCATTCCGCGTCGGAAGTGCAATGGTTGAGAGTCGCTTGTTGAAGCCGGGCAATGCTCGGCACTCCGTGCGGATTTCATTGAGGTTTCGCCCGCCGGAGAACGTCAGACTGCCGAACAAACTAACCGGCGAGATGCTTCTCATACCCATGCGCAACCTTTCCTTCCTCTTAACGGCCCTCCTCCTTGGCAGCGTGACCACCTTGACTCATGCCGCTGACCCACTCGTCTTCATCTCCTCCTTCGCCTCCGGCACCAATGGAGCCATTACCGCCTTTCAACTCGACCCCGCGACCGGCGGCCTCAAACCGCTGCATCGCACGACCGGCGTGGAGAATCCATTCTTCATGGTCGTGTCGCACAATCAGAAGTTCCTGTATTCGATCCACGCGAAGAGCTTTGGCGGCAAGGAACCTGAGCACGTCGCCGCCTACGCGATTGAAGGCCGCACGGGCAAGCTCACGCTGTTGAACCGCCAGTCCACGCGCGGCACGGCCAGTTGCTATGTGGATGTCGATGCCACGGACAAGACCGTGCTGGTGGCCAACTACACGACGGGCAACATCGCCTCGCTGCCGGTCCAGGCGGACGGCTCGCTAGGTGAGTCCGTTTCATTCTTCCAGCACAGCGGTTCGAGCGTGGACCTCCCGCGTCAGAAGGGACCCAATGCTCACTCGTTCGTCGTCAGTCCGGACAACCGCTTTGCTTTTGCCGCCGACCTGGGCATCGATAAAATCATGGGCTATCGCCTCGACGCCGCCACTGCGAAGCTCACGCCCAACGAACCGCCGTTTGCCAAGGCACCGCCGGGAGCCGGTCCCCGCCATCTGATTTTCCATCCGAATGGCAAATACGTTTACGTCATCAACGAAATGAAGAACTCGGTGACCCTGTTCGATTATGCGACCGCCACCGGCATGCTCACCGAACGCCAGAACATCTCCACCTTGCCAGCGGACTTCACCGGCAAGAGCTACTGTGCCGATCTCAAGATCACGCCGGACGGACGCTTCCTTTACGGAACCAATCGCGGGCACGACAGCATCGCTTGTTACCGCCTCGCTGACGATGGCCGCCTGACGCTGTTGAGCATCGAGCCGAGCCTGGGCAGAGGGCCGCAGAATCTGGCGTTGGCCGCGAACGGCAAGCTCCTCTTGTGCGCCAACATGCCCGGCAAAAATGTCGCCGTGTTTCGGATTGATGCGCAGACGGGTGCGTTGAAATCCGTCGGCGAACCGGTCGCGGTGAACAGCCCGGCCTGCATCCGGGTGCTGCCTTGAAACGTTCCTCACAGACCGCGTAACACCATGAAAACCACTCTCGCCGCCCTGCTCCTCACCATTCTCGTGGCCCACGCTCAGGAGCAGCCGGCCGCCTTGCAGACGATCCGCGCCAAGGTGGGCGAGATTCCCATCCTGGTCATCGCGCCGCCGGAGACCAAGGGCCGCCCGCTGGTGATTTGGATTACGGGCTTCAGCGGGCAGAAGGAATCGGTTGAAGGACAACTTCGCGAGTTCGCGAAGAAGGGGTTCGTCGCGTTGAGCTTTGATCCCTTCCAACACGGCGAGCGGCGCATCGAAACGAAGGAGGAGCTGGTCAAGCGCGTGCGCGGCAACATCCGCAGATTCTTCTGGCCGATCCTCGCGCGGAGTGCGGAGGAAACGCCCGACGTGATCGATTGGGCGATCAAGACCCTGGGCGTGCGAAACGAAGTGGGCATGGGCGGCATCTCCATGGGAGGAGATATATCAGTGGCCGCAGCGAGCGTGGATCAACGGATCGTCGCCGTGTCCGCCTGTGTTGCAACTCCCGACTGGATGCGGCCCGGTTCCTTTGAACCGCCGGGTGAGCCGGACACTGCGGCCCTGGCCGACTACGATCGACGCAATCCGCTCACGCACCTCAAGCTCTACGCCCACCGGCCAGCCATCGCGTTTCAATGCGGCGCGGTGGACAAGCAGGTGCCGCCCGATGGCGCGACGCGGTTCGTGGCGGCGCTCAAACCAAGTTATGGGGACAAGGCTGACCGGCTGGTGGTGAACTTGGAGCCCGAGGTGCCCCATCGTTTCACGCCGCTCATGCTGACGAACTCAGTTCAGTGGTTCACCCAGCATTTGAAACCGTGAGCCGGACCGGTTCATTAGCCACGGATGAAACACGGACGGAACACGGATGGGGACGAGCTGAGCGCGCGTTTTGTCGCAGTTGCCTGCCTGGACCAAACGGTGCGGGTCAAACAAGCGGGGCAAGGCGGTCCTTGCACAGTTGGTTCTGTGTTTAATCCGTGTTCCATCCGTGGCTCAACTGTAGCGTCCCGGCTGAGCCCAAACTCCGGAGGCAGGCTCATTGTGAAAATAGTTAGGTAAAGATCAGCTTGCCGAACTTCCCGACCGTTGCCCCTCACCATAAACCGGCATGGGTAGGGCGCGTCTGTCCTCAGCGCGCCGCCTAACCACCCGGACGCCGCCAGACTTCGGCGGCGCGGTGAGGACACCGCGCCCTACCGGCAGCTGGTTCAGGGGTTCAAACGCGAACCTTTGTTCCGCGAATTCTCACCATAAACCGGTGGTGAACAGGCACGGCGGCTCAATACGGCTTTGACAGCGACACGCCAATGGCTACGGTAAGGATCACACAGCACCGACAAGGCATGAAAAAATCACCGTTCCAACCCAGGATGACCGCCGGGTTCACGCTCATTGAACTGTTGGTCGTCATTGCCATCATCGCCATCCTGGCCGGAATGCTGTTGCCGGCACTGTCCAAGGCCAAAAGCAAAGGCCAGCAGGTTCGCTGCCTGAACAACCTGAAGCAGATCGGGCTCTTCGTGCAGTTTTACTCCTCCGATGCCGACGATGTCCTGCCCGCCTGCCGGAAAATGCAACCCGCACTGCCGGCGCAGGACGACTGGTGGGGAAATTATCTGGACAAGTATTCCGCCGGTAATTCCAACCTGTTCCATTGCCCCGTCCTGGTCGGAGTCCGCAATCAATATACTCCAGGATTCCAATGGGACTTCTCGGCCACCGCCGCCAACCCCGGATCACGGGTCGGCTACGCGGCCAATGTTTTCTTCATGTTCTATCCCCCGCCGAGCGCACAGGCTGCCAGCACCGTCACGGTGAGTGGCACCAGCTTCAGTTCCGGCTACGCCGTGCGCACCACTACGATTCTCAGCCCAACCGACTGCTTGATAGTCGGCGATTCGGAAGGTTATTGGAGCATGAGCGGTTACTGGCCAAACGCAGTCATGGACGGTTCCAATCCCAAGTTTGAAGGCATCGCGTGCCGGCATGGCAGCACGGTCAAAAACGGGATCAACGGCGGCCGGGGAGTCGTGGTCTTTGCCGACGCGCACTCCGAAGCCCGGACCGATGACCAAATCAACCCGCAGGCCGCAAACCTGCTGCAGAACTCCATGTACTGGGATCCGCTGAAGCGCGCCGGAAACCAGTGACCATCCTCGTCACCCGCCGGCGAATACCGGACGGAAATTCGCCTCCGTCAAAATCCGGGCGACCTCTTCGCGTTTGTCGCCTTGAATCTCGATCTGGCCGTCCTTGACGGTGCCGCCGGTGCCGCAGGCCTTTTGCATCGCCTTCGCGAGCTGTTCCTTTTCCGGCAGGCCGATGCCGACAAAGTTTTTGACCACCGTCACGGTCTTGCCACCCCGCCCGGCCTTCTGCCGGATGATGTCCACCCGGCCGCGATTCTTCTTCGCCGGCTTCGCGGGTTGGACCGATGTCGGCGAGGCAGGCGCAGGAGGCGTTTCGGGCTCAGGCGGAAGCCCCGCACTGGACAAGGCATCAAACGGGTTGTGGCCAAAATTTTGACCGCCGTCGGTGGGGATGCGTTTGGAACTGCTCATGCGTGTGCTCGTGCTGAAGTCAGGATGGATGAACTTTCGGTCAGGACAAAGGAACGAAACCCGATGCCTATTTGCGAAGCGGGCGGAATCTAGATCAATTCTTCGATCGGACGCCCCATGTCCAGCAGCAGGTGCGGACGTCCGGTCGTGTCGGTAAGGGTAGTACTCTGCGCGTCAATGCCGAGATGGCGATACAACGTGGCGAACACGTCCTGATAATGCACCGGACGGGAAGCCGCCTCGGCAGCATGGCGATCTGTGCTGCCAATGACCTGGCCGGTACGCAATCCGCCGCCCGCCAAGATGCCCATCGCAACCTGCGGCCAATGCTCGCGACCGCCCTTGGCGCTGATCTTGGGTGAACGACCGAATTCGCCCCACACGATGATCATTACGTCATCGAGCATGCCGCGTTCGTCGAGATCGGTGACCAGCGTGTCCAGCGCGTGATCGAGAAGCGGTCCGAGGTAACGTATGCGCGGAAAGTTCGCCTCATGCGTGTCAAAATCGCCCAGCGAGACCGAGACGCAGCGGACTCCGGCCTCAATCAAACGGCGGGCCATGAGAAACTTTAGCGCCGCCTTGGGACTTTCCATCGTGTCACCCAGACCAGAGTCAGCGATCGGCGGGGTGTAACGTTCGACTACGCGGCGGTCTTCCTTGTCGAGATCAAGGGCGTCCGCGAACTTGCCCGAGCTGAGAATGCCCAGGGAGAGCTGCGTGAACTTGTCCACCGCCTCCATGGACCCGCTGGCATCCACTTCGCGACGGAAGGTGTCGAGCGACTGGCGCAGAGCCAGGCGGTTTTCCAGGCGGGCCGCCGTCAACCCCGTCGTCAACGCGAGGCTCTCACTGCGACCGTAACTCTGCTTGTCGAGTTCCGCCTTCATGCCCACGGAGAGGGCCAGCGGAAACAGGTTGGTGATGTCCGGACGATACGCCGAGTTCGTGGCACCGAGGAAACCGGGACGCGCACTGTTCCGCACGAAGGGCCGGCCTTGCAGCATGTCCACGAAGCACGGAGCGGTGTCACCCGCCCGGCCCAGCAGCTTGTTCAGGACACACCCCATGGCCGGACGTCCGCCCACACTGGTCAGTTCCTTCTCCGTGAAACCGGACTGGCATTGGAAGGCGTCGTGCTTGCCATCGGCACCCACGAGCGACCGGAGGAAGACGTACTTGTCCGCGTGCGCGGCAATCCGGGGAAGCAGTTCGGTGAGATGCACCCCGGGAATCTTGGTGCGGAGGGAACGGAACTCGCCGCGGATCTCGGAAGGCGCATCTGGCTTCGGATCAATCAGGTCCATCTGCGGCGGACCGCCATCCAGATGGATGTTGATGATGGCCTTGTTGGACGAACGAATCCCCGCCGCCGCCTCGCCCCGCAGCAGATCGGCCAGGGTCAACGCACCAAAGCCGAGCGCTCCGGCCTTGAGAAAACCACGCCGCTGCAGGCCGTCGCAATGACGCACCGGTTTTCCGTGAACAGTGAAGACGCCGCTGCTCATGCCGTGGCAGGTGGAATGAGGGACAATCCGCAGCAAAGGGAGTGTCGGGTGAGCATCGGGTTCATCTTTGCCACACTACGCTGACCGGGGCGGAGGACAATCGTTATTTTAGCCAGGCGAACGTAAAACCACCGCCGCCCTCACCGGACCAAACACCCAGTTCCTGCAAGGTGCCGGAACGGAGCCCGGAAGAATTCTGGAGCGCCCCTAACCTTTGACCAAAACAGCTTTCTTCGCCTTGAGATGCTTCAGAAGCACTTCCTTGTTCCCCAACGAGGAAGGCCCGCGGACGGTGTCACCTTTGAGGAGCTTGTAGTTGACCAGTGTCTTGCCTACCTGGCCGATGTGACAGGTCACGCCTTCCATGCGCCAGACCTGGCCGGCCTCAATGGTGGGCTTCGGAACCGTGGTCTTGGGAGCGGCAGCCTTCGGAACGGTGGGCTTCGGAACACTTTGCTTCGATTTCATCGCGATTTTGACGGAATTCAGGGCCGGCTGTTCAACTAACGACTGCGAGGACTTGAATCAGTCCTGCCGCAGTCTATCCTCAGGCCAACAAGTCCGATCGCACGCAATCACATGCCACCGTCATTGCCCAAGCCAGCCCGCTTAACACGGACGCACGGTAAACTGGTTGCCGCAAATTGTCAGCCATGAAAATCGCCCAAGGAACCACCCTCATTACCAACGGCCAGCTCATCGACGGCACCGGCAAAGCCCCCACGCCCGACGCCAGCCTGGTCATCCGCGATGGCCGCATCGTTTACGCCGGGCCGGCGGCCGGTGCCCCTGCCCTGCCCCCGGACACGGAACGCATCGATGCCCGTGGCGGCACGATCCTGCCCGGTCTGGTCGAGGCGCATTTTCACGCGACCTATTTCAACATCGCCGCCCTTGAAGACCTCGACATCAAGTACCCCGTTGAATACGTCTCGCTGCTCTCCTCCGTGAACACCCGGCTCGCACTGGAATGCGGTTACACCGCCGCGCGTTCCGGCGGCTGCCTGTTCAACGTGGACGTCTGGCTCCGCAAGGCCATCGAGGAGGACCTCATCGCCGGCCCGCGCCTCGCCACCAGCGGACGCGAGATTTGTTCGGCCGGTGGGCTGATGGATTGGAACCCGGAGTTCCGCAAGATCGGCATGGAAGGCCTCGTCTTCATCATCAACGGAGTAGAGGACGCGCGGAAGGCAGTGCGTGCGCTCGTGAAGGACGGCATTGAGTGGGTGAAGACCTATCCCACGGGCGACGCCGCCTCACCGGACCTCAACGATCACCACACGCTGTGCATGACCTTCGAGGAAATGAACGCGGTCGTTGCCACGGCGCACAACCACAAGCTTAAGGTCACTGGCCACTGCCGCGCCACGCAGGGCATCAAGAACGCTTTGCGCGCGGGCTACGACACGATCGAGCACGGCACCTTCATGGATGACGAGGCGCTCGACTTGTTGCTCGAACGCGACGTGCCCTGCATCCCGGCGCTCTACTTTGAAAAAGCCAGCATTGAGCGCGGCCCGGAGTTCGGGCTGCCGCAGCAGGTCATTAATGGCCATCAGGAGACGCTGGATGGCGGGGCGGAAAGCGCACGCCGCATCCTGCGCGCGGGCGGGCGGCTCGGCATGGGCGGCGACTACGGCTTCGGCTGGAACCCGCACGGCGACTACGCCAAGGAACTGACCTTCTTCGTGAAGCACGTGGGGCTCACCCCGCTGGAAGTCATCACCTGCGCCACGAAGACCGGCGCGGAAATCATGGGCCGGGGCCATGAATTCGGCACTCTGGAGCCGGGCAAACTCGCGGATGTGCTCGTCGTGGACGGCGATGTGATGGCGGACATCGCGCTCCTTGAAGACCGGAAGAAGTTCATCGCCGTGATGCAGGGTGGCGTCATCAAAGCCGGACAGCTCGCCAAACCGTTCCCCACCGTGGTTAAACGCGAGAAGTAAGCTCCGTTGCCGGGCGGTCGAGCTTGGACAGCGACTTCCAAAAGTGAATCGACGAAATCTGCCCCCTCAGCACGTCCCTTCGTCGTCTTTTATATTGAGTCAACGGGAAGGCTGCTGGCGCAACGAAACCGCAATCGACAAGCGGGGCAGCACCTGCTCCCATTCGTCTGAATTGTCATTGAAACCGATCCTCTTCAGCATCCTCGCAAGCCTCGTGCTGCATAGCATGTCGCTCCCCGTTTTCCCTGTAGAACTGCCTAAGTCCACGCACGCCTTCCTAAAGGAACACTGCGTCGATTGCCACGATGCCAGCACGGCGCGGGCGGGGTTCCGTATTGACCTGCTCACGGCTGATTTCACGGCGGGCAACAATGCCGGCCAGTGGAAAGAGGTGATGGACAAGATCAACTCCGGCGAGATGCCGCCCAAAAAAAAGCCGCGTCCCAATGCGAAGGAGGCCTTCGCCGTGGCTTCCTGGGTGGCCAAACAGTTGGATGAAACCACCAAAGCGGCCCAGGGCGCGGGCGGACGCGTGCCAATGCGCCGCATGAATCGTGTGGAATACGCGAACACGGTGCGGGACCTGTTCTCGTTGGAGGAGAATTTTGCGCGACGCGTCGAGAAGGAGCTGCCGGCCGACGGAAAGGTCGGTGGTTTTGACCGCGGCTCGGCGGGGCTGTTCATGGATGAGGGGCAGCTTGCCCAATACATGACGGTGGCGGACCTCGTACTGGATGAGGCGATCTTCAACGAACCGCCCAAGGTGCTGAAGTTCACCTACGACGGAACGGCGGAGCGCTATGTCCACGGCTTGCAAACGGCCTACAAAAACGAATCCGGAGCGTTTGTGGAAACGAGCGTTCCCAAGGTGATTGCCGGCTTGAAGGAGCCGCTGGCCTGGATTCCGCAGTCGAATTTTGATCAGTGGGGCTCGAAGGAGCGGCGCTACGTACCGCACGGGCCTTACGATTGGACGCTGAAAAACGGGGGCACCGAGTATCTGGCCGGGCTCCGGTTTTACAACGTGGACTGGGGCAAGAAAGGGGTGACGCGCGACGGTTGGTATCGCATCCGCGTGCAGGCCGGCGCGTTCAAGGGCGAGGACGAGGAAGCCCTGAAAGAGGTGCGGCTCATCTCGCAATTTGCGCTGGGCAGCCCCATTGAAGCGGTGAAGAGCGTCGTCATTGACGCCCCCCTTGATGCCCCGAAGGAATACGAATTCCTGATGTATCTCCAGATGGGCCCGCCGGGCATGAACCGCGACTGGCGCCTGCGCTGGGACTTCGGCGAACGGAAGGAACCGTGCATTGCCGATCCCAAGTATTGGGATGTGCAATGGAAGCAGGTGATCGTCGGTGGTGAAATCGCGCGGGCGAAGAGCGAGAAGAAGCCGGCCGAAGAAATCGAGGCGAAGAAGAAACTGCTTGAAGAAACCATTACCAAGGCGACGGAAAGCCGGAAGACGTTTGAAGGGCCATACTGGATCTGGAATCCGAAACTCAACATCGCCAAGCGGCCCCGGCTCTGGATCGGCAAAATGGAATGGGAAGGTCCGATCGTGGAGTGGCCGCCCCAGGGCCGCAAGACGCTCTTCTTCGCCGGCGAGGAACGCCAAGATGACGCGTATCTGCGCGAGATCTTCGCGCGCCTGCTCCCGCTGGCTTATCGACGGCAAGTCACGCCGGAGGAGCTGGACCGCGTCGTAAACTGGACGCTCAAAGCCAGGACCGAGCGCGGCCTTGCCTTCACCAAGGCCGTACGCGAAGGCGTGAAGAACGTGCTGTGCTCGCCGAAGTTTCTATACCTCGGCAGCGAGGCCATGCCGGCGCCAGTGGCCCGGACAACGCCCCCCGGACCGCAGTTGGTGGACGACTCGCAGTTGGCCAGCCGCCTGTCCTATCTGCTCTGGAGCAGCGCGCCGGACGAGGAGTTGTATCGCGTGGTGGCCCAGAAGAAATTGCACGATCCCACGGTGTTGCGGGCGCAGGTGAAGCGGATGATCGCCGACCCGAAGGCGTGGGAGTTTGTCCGCAACTTCGCCGGGCAATGGCTCGGCGTTCGCAATTTCGACAACGGTACCCCGCCCAATCGTGATTTCTACCGGGATTACGATGATGCGTTGCGCGACAGTTCGAAACGCGAGCCGCTGGAATTTTGCCGCGCGGTGCTGAACCAGGACCTGCCCATCACGCAGTTTCTGGACTCCGACTTCCTCATGCTCAACGAGCGCCTCGCGAAGCACTACGGCATTGAAGGAGTCGAGGGTGATGAATTCCGCCGGGTGTCCGCACCCGCTGATGACCGGCGGGGCGGAGTGCTCGGCATGTCCGGCATCCTCACGTATCTCGCCGATGGCACGCGTACTCTGCCCGTGCGCCGCGCCACGTGGGTGCTCGACACGCTCTGGAACCAGCCGGTGCCTTCTCCGCCGCCGAACGCCGGCGATCTGCCGGCCATCAAGGACAGGAAGCAGCGCAGCGTGCGTGAACGCCTCGACGAACACCGCCTCTCGGAAAACTGCGCGAGCTGTCACACGCGGGTCGATCCCTTTGGCATGGCCTTGGAAAACTACGATGCAACCGGCCGGTGGCGCGACCGGCAGAATGGTGAAGGCATGCGCGGCGACAAAGGCTCCCCGGCTCTGGACGTGAGCGGCCGGCTCCCGAACGGCACGGAGTTCAAAACGGTGCAGGAGTTCAAAGCCGCGTTGCTCGCCGAAAAGGAAAAGTTCGTGAAAGGCTTCACGGAAAAATTGCTCTGTTACGCACTCGGCCGGCCCGTCGGTTACGCCGACCATCTCACCGTTGATCAAATCACCACCCACGCCGCGAAGCACGAATACCGGTTGCAGGAAATCATCCAGGCCACGGTGGCCAGTACGTTTTTCCAATCTCGATGAACGTGATGTTTGTCAGGCCCGATGGTTGACATCATAAACCAGTGGCATACTTTGCATCCAATGAATGCTGCCAAAACCCTCACCATTCGACTGCCTTTGGGTGTTTATCAAAGGGCTGCCCAGCTTGCCGAAGTCCGTGGACAAAGCTTGAACCGCCTTTTCCAGGATGGCCTCCAACTCCTTGACGCCCAAGAAAGGGAGAAGCGCCTGTTCGATGATTTCTCGGCCATTGCCGATGCTGGCAGCGACGAGTCCGATGTCGCCTTCGCCCTCCCGGCTCAAACAGAAGCCCTTCGCGAACCATGAATGAAATTCGCCGCGGCCAAATCTGGCTGGTGGACTGGTCGCCAGGTCGGGGCTCCGATCAGCTTGGCAGGCGCCCGGCCCTCATCATCCAGACTGACGCCGCCAACTCCAATCCCCGCTATCCCAACACCATCGTGCTCACCCTCAGCACCAAAGGGCTCCCCGTGGCGACCCATGTGCTGATTGAGCCCGACACCACGAACGGTCTCCGCGAGAAAAGCTGGGTGAAGTGCGAACAAATACTCACTATTTCTAAAGAACGGCTCCATCAAAAATGGGGCCATGTCTCGGCGACAGTCCTGTCCAAAGTCGAGACCGCCGCAAAGACGGTCTTGGGAATGTAAACACCCCTTCCACCAAAGCACTGAAATGAACATCCAAACCAACCGCTGGCACCTGGCCCGCCGTACCTTTCTCAAAGGCCTCGGCGCGACCGTCGCGTTGCCCTGGCTCGAAGTGATGAGCCAGAACTCAAGGTCCATTACCACTGCCGGATCGATGGCCGCCCATGAGATTCCACGCCGTGCGATGTTCACCTATTGGGGCTTGGGCGTGGAGATCACCGGCTTTACCCCGCCGGACACGGGGAAGAACTACACGCTGACGCCCTCGCTCGCACCGCTTGCGCCGTTCCAGAACGACTTCACGTTGTTGACCGAACTCACGTCCTTCACCGGCGGCCACGGCTCCTGCTGCTGCTTGTTGACGGGCGTCAACACCGTGCGCAATGCCAAGACGCTCATGTCGGTGGACCAGCAGCTGGCCGTCCATCACGGCAGCGCCACGCGGTTTCCCTCGCTCGTGCTCGGCACCGTGCGCGAGACGGGCTTTGGCGGACCATTTCCGATGACCCTTTCATGGAGCAAGAACCACACGCCCATCACCCCGGAAAACCGCCCCGAGGTGCTCTTCGAGAAGCTCTTCGGCAGCGAGGACAACAAGACGCTGGCAGCGGCCAAGCAGGCCATGGCCCAACGCACCAGCCTGCTGGACTCCATCAAGGAACAGGCCTCCGCCTTGCAGCGCCAGGTGGGCACGGCTGACCGCCAACGGCTGGACCAGTATTTCACCTCCATCCGCGACCTCGAAGAACGCATCAAGGTCGAAGGCGAATGGATTGACCGTCCCAAGCCCAAGGTATCGCGCCCCAATTTCGGCCCGGGTTCGCCCCGCGACCGCATTGCCAGCGATGGTCGTGGCTACTCGGAGTACACCCGGATGATGTTCGACATGATCGCGCTGGCCTTCGAGACCGACAGCACGCGCGCCGTGAGCCACATCCCGCGTACCGAAGGCGACGAGGCCAAGTGCTACGGTTATCTCACGCAGAGCAAATGGGACCTCCACACCATTACGCACAACGCGCAGGAGGACGACAAGATCGCGCAATGGCGACAGCTCGACGCCCTGTATCTGGGTGAATGGGCGCATTTCCTCGGCCGGCTCAAGAGTGTGAAGGAAGGCAACGGCACATTGCTCGACAACACGATGGCCGCCTGGGCCACGACCAACGGTGGTCCCAATGCGCACGACTCAAAGCATCTCCCACTCCTCCTGTGCGGCGGCTCGGCACTGGGCCTCAAGCATCAGGGCCATCTCGTGCAGAAGGACATGCCGGTGGCCAACGTTTGGAAGACCGTCGTGGACCGCGTCGGCATGAAAATCCCCGATGACTTCCAAGGCGGTCTGGCGAGCGGCGTGGTGAAGGAGTTGATCTGATGAAACTCACGCTCCCAGTCATCGCCCTCCTCGCACTCACTTTCGCTGCCTTGGCCGCGAATCCGCCCGGCGTGGATTCGCTGACCGCCAAGGGCGTTCGCTTCAAGTTTGAAAAAGACGGCACCATCTCCGAAGCCTCGGTTGGCTCCAAGGCCATCATCAGCGTTGAGGACTTCCAGGTCATTGGTGCGTTCCACACGTTGAAACGCGCTGACATCAGCCCCGAGTCCGCCCGGCTGAATGACGACACCGCGAAATCACTTTCCCACCTGGATCAGTTGGAGAAGTTCTTCGCCAACGGCGCCGAATTGAGCGACGATGGCTTCAAGGCCTTTGCCGGATGGAAAAGTCTCAAGTCCTTTGGCCTCGATCATTGGGGCTGGTACGCTCCTGGGCACCTCCCGCAAAAAGGTGCGCTTGGCCCCGGCCTGGCGCATCTGGCTTCCTGCTCCAATCTGGAACATGTGCGCCTCGGCGGCTGCCGCGTCGATAACCGTGTGACGACGGCGCTGGCACAGATCAAGTCCCTGCAAAGCGTGGACCTCCAGCACACTTACGCCGTCACCGACGAGGGAATCGCCGCTCTTCAGGCCCTGCCGAAGCTCCGCGTCATCAAACTCAGCCCCCAATTCAGCCCGCGCATCACGGATGCCACGCTCGTGTCGCTCGAAGGGATCAAGACCTTGGAAGAAATTGAGCTCAACGAAACCTGGCTGACCTACGACAAGGGCTTCGCGCACCTGAAGAGTCTTCCCGTCCTGAAGAAAGTTGTGCTGACCAAGGTCGTTGCCAGCGACGAAGACATCGCCCGGTTCAAGGCCGACCATCCGGCGACCGAAGTTCAGTGGACGAAGCCAGACGAAGCGACGACCACCAAGACAAAAGAGCAGTTCCAGCGGTTCTGGGAGAAGCAATCAAAAGCCAAACCGTAAGCCGCCGTAGTCGCAGGCTTCAGGCTGCGCGTCAGCCCCACACGTCCGGCGCAACCTGAAGGTTGTGCCTACGGTTGCGAGACTGTCTCCCCCAGCCACCCCTCTTTCCGACCGTCATTCGGAATTGGTTCTACACCTCGCTCACCACTCCCGTGCTCGCTCCGAAGGACTTCGCTTCGATGCCCATGTGATGGAGCATGCGGACGTAGAGGTTGGAGAGCAGCAGGTTCTTCTTCCGGTCGAAGCCCAGGTGCCCTTGATGCTTGAAACCGCCGCCGGCGAGCAGGATGGGCAGGTTGTTGTTGTCGTGTGACGACGAATTGCCGAGGTTGCTGGCGTAAAACACGGCGGTCTGGTCGAGCAGCGTGTGATCGCCTTCCGTGGTGACCTTGAGCTTCTCGATGAACTCACCCAGCACCTTGATTTCGGCTTCTTCGATCAGCGCCAGTTGTTCCAGCTTCGCGGGGTCCTGACCATGGTGGGAGGCGTCGTGGTGGCCGATGTTGACGCCCATGATCTCCGGACGCTCCTGGGAGCCGATCCAGAGCGAGATGACCCGCGTGGAATCCGTTTGCAGCGCGAGATGCACGATCTCGTACCACTGCCGTGACCGCTCGATCAGTTGCGGTCCGCTGAACTCCACGGTGGGCGTCGGCACATTGACCTTGGGCTTGGGGGAAGTGCTCCAGTGTTCGTCCTGTTGCAGTTTCTGCTCGGCTTCCCGCACCGAGGTCAGGAACAAATCCAGGCGCTGACGGTCATCGGTGCTTACCTTCCGGTTGAGCGTTTTGATCTGGTCACCCACGTCATCGAGGATGCTCTGGCCGTCCTTGACCCGTTGCAGTTCGCGCGCCTCCTCCTCGGGACTGCCGGCGATGAAGAGCTTCTTGAACACAGCGGTCGCCCGGCTCTCGGCGGGAAGGCGGACGCCGCGACGATTCCACGCAACATCGCCACCCCCAAGGATGAGCGAGGCGTAACGCGTTTGACCGCCCACATGCGCAGCGGCCTCCTGATCCAATGAAATGCCGTTCTTGATGTCCTTGTCGCGGATGAATTCCGGTGCCACCCCGGTGAAGATTCCCACCTCGGCGAAGTGACCGGCGGCGTAGCGGTGCGACATGCCGGAGAAAACGGTGAACTGGTCCCGGTGAGCCTGGAGCAGCTTCAGGTAGCGGCTCGGGGCGTAGTCCTTGCCAGTCTGTTCCGGAAAGAAATTGGGGCCGTACATGCCAAGCCCCTGCCCCACGAGCACCATGCGCGGCGGCTGCTTCTTGGCGGCCTTGGCCTCGGCGGCACTGGCGGGAAGCATGACATCGAGAAACGGAAGCCCGATGGCCACGCCGGAAGCTCGGAGGAAGGTGCGGCGGTCGATTCGTTGGAAGGACATCTGGAGGGGTGGTTATTTGTTCAGAAACACACGGCTCAACACGATTTCATGCACGAGTGACCGCAGACCGTAATTCGTTGGACGCACTTTGGCGACGATTTGCTCGACGACTTCACGGTCGGCGAACTGGAGGTCCGCGCCCGTGGCATAAATCATCAGCTTTTGCGTCAGGTTGCGGGCGAGCTGGTCCTTGTCCTCCAGCAGGAGCTTCTTGTATTCGGCCAGGTCCTTGAACACCCGGCCTTCGGGGGTGACGCTGCCCTGCTCGACATCTGCACCTCGATAAACCCCGCGACCGTTGGTGGGAAACAAGGCGTTCGGATATTGCTTCGTCCGTTCCGTGCCCCGGTAAAATTCCCGCCAGTTGCCAATCGGATCATAATTTTCCAGGGCGAAGCCCGGCGGATCAATGTGATTATGGCAGGTCGCACAAGCGGGGGTGTTGCGATGCTTGTCGAGCTGCTGGCGGATCGTGGTGGCTCCGCGAATGTCGGGTTCGATGGCCGGCACGTCGGGCGGTGGCGGTGAAGGCGGCTTGCCGAGAATTCGTTCGAGCACCCATTTGCCACGCAGTACGGGTGACGTACGCGTGCCATCCGCCGTGACCTTAAGCACGCTTGCGTGGGTCATCACCCCGCCGCGATGGTATTCCGGGGACAGCTTCACCTTGCGGAAGTCGTTTCCGCTGACCCCGGGAATGCCGTACAGCCGCGCGAGCCGTTCGTTGAGGATCGTCCAGTCGGAGTCGATGAAATTGAGCAGGCTCAGGTCGTTGCGCAGCACTTCCTCAAAGAACAACTGCGTCTCGCGGGGCATCGCCCAGAGCAGCAGGTAATCGAAGTCGCTGTAGAGATGGGGATCGGGAATGGTGAAGTCAATCTTGCGCAGGTCCAGCCATTGGCCGGCGAAATTCTCCGTGAAACGGTGTGCACGCGGCGAGTTCAACAGACGCTCGACCTGGGCACGCAGCACGGCGGGTTTGCCGAGTTCGCCCTTGGCGGCCAGCGCGAGCAGTTCGTCGTCGGGTCCTGAGGACCAGAGGAAATACGAGAGCCGCTCGGCCAGCGAATAGCCATCCAGCTTCGGGGAGACCAGATCGCCCTGTGCAGTCGCCTGGGAATTCGATGAATCCATCAGAAACAGGAAGTCCGGCGAGGAGAGGATGAGTTTGTAGCCGAACACCATGGCGTCGTAGAAACTGTACTTCTGGTCAAGCCGGTCATGCACCAGTTTCACGAAATGCCGCTGCCGCTCCTCGCTGACGGGCCGGCGAAAAGCCCGTGGCAAGAAAGCACGGATCAGGCGCTCGGCATCCGGCTTGGGATTCGCCGACGCGGGCACCAGCGGATCGCTGTACCACGACGCCTCCGACCGCGTGGGACTGATGGTGGGCGGTTTCGTGCCCGCCAATTCGGCCTTCACGACGGACCGGGCTTTCAGCGGCACCTCGGCAAACAGATTCTGGTAGCTCGGCGGCGGAAACGCATCGATCGGCCCATCGACCTGGATCCATTCGACCATCAGACCCGGGCCGGTGTATTCCTCGATGGGCTTTTTGAAGATGCGAATGTCCCAGGTCGTGAGCAGGTTCAGGACGAAGGCCTGGTTGCGCCCGAGATCGAACTCAAACTCGATCAACTGCGGCTTGCCGTGCGGAAGCTCGCGCACCTCGCGCAACACCGGCGATTCGCGTCCGCTGGAGTTCACGACCATGAAGCCCGCCGGCACCGGCTTGCCATCGCCACCGACCGAACAGGCAGACATCGTGATGCGATAACGCCCCGCCATGGGCACCGTGGCCGACGAGCAGAGTCCGTAGCGCGGCAGCTTGGTATAAAAGACCAGCGCGTCACCCTGCATCTTGGCACCCCGGTTCATCGTCTGTTGGAAATTGGGCCCCTTCTTCACCATCACCTCGGCGGTGCGCCGGTCGCTGAAGGCAATTGGCGGGTGAACTGGAACCACTGATTGCACCGCCCGGGCCGCCGCCTCCTGATATTGCAGGAAGTGCGTGGCCGACAGGTCCAACCCCGCGCCGACGTTGTCAAAGCCCGCCGTCGTACTGTCGTCCGGGAGCAGTTCCTTGAGCGCGACGCTGGTGCCGAGCAGGTCACGCAGGGTGTTCTCGTATTCGGTGCCATTGAGCCGGCGGACCATGACGCGGCCCTGCTTCTGCTGGTGCGCCAGCGAGGCGGCATGCAATTGCTCGCGCAGAAACTTCGTGGTGGCATCAATGTCCCGCCGGGGTGGCTGCTCGCGTTTCTTCGGCGGCATCTCGCCCGAGGTGATCTTGTCGAACACACGCGTCCAAGCGGCGGAATCCTTCGTATTGCTGAAGTCCGCTTTCAGGGTGTCCAGCCGGAACCCCGCCTTTTGCGTCTCCGCACCGTGACAATCGACACAGTGCTTTTCCACGAAGGCCGACAGCATGGGAGCCGATGCGGCGGCGTGGGAGATGTCCGGCACGCAGACCAAGGCGACCACCAGCAGCAAGCGCGAATGAAACATGAGCGTCGTCAGAGTAGAAGCTAACGCATTTGCGGGTCAAATGATTCAACTGGCGCAGCCGCGCAGGAGACGCATCTCGGCACTGCCCCGAGGGACGATGTCTTTCGGAGCGCGGCTGTGTCGCGGAGACCAGCCGCAGCGGCTGCGCTTGGCAGGAGGCGTAGCGGGATTCCGCCCCGCTTGGCATTCTCATGTTGCTGCGGCTGATCCCGCCCCGAGCAGGGTCCATGACGTAGGCAGCTTTGCCAGGAATCAGATTGGCCGACCAGCCCTCACGGCGGGCGGATTCGGGCTGGCGAAAGCGGCCAGGTTTTGTAATCCTTGCCCGGTTGCTCGCACACGCCAAAAAAGCGTTGCCCCCGTAGCTCAAATGGATAGAGCTCGCGTTTCCTAAACGTGAGATCCAGGTTCAATTCCTGGCGGGGGCACCACTCACTTCACCGGCAGTTTTTCGTGCAGGAAGGACGTCATCATTTCCCGCAGATGCAGGGTCGTGTTCGCGCCTTCGCTGATGCTGTGCGAGCGGTTGGGGTAGGCCATCATGCGGAATGGTTTGTTGAGGCGGATGAACTCGTTGATCAACGCTTCCGGGCCCTGATAGTGGCAGTTGTCGTCGCCCGTGCCGTGGATCAGCAGGAGGTTGCCCTTCAACTGGCCGGCGAAAGTAATGGGCGAGCCATTCCGGTAACCATCCACATTCTGATCCGGCAAGCCCATGTAGCGCTCCTGATAGATGGTGTCGTAGAAGCGCATGTTCGGCACCGAGGCAATGGCGATGCCGGTGTGATAAAGGTCGGGATACCTCAGCAGGGCGTTCAACGTCATTGATCCGCCACCGCTCCAGCCCCAGATGCCGATGCGTCCCGCGTCCACGTAAGGGCGCGTCGCGATGACCTGCTTCAAGGCCGCCGCCTGATCTTGCGAGGCCAGAATGCCGACCTGGCCGTAGATGGACTTGTGCCAGTCACGGCCACGCGGCGTGGCGGTCCCACGGTTGTCGAAGCTCATGACCAGATACCCCTGCTGCGCGAACATGCGATGCCAGAGATGCGTTTTACCGCCCCACGCGTCCCGCACTGTCGAGCCGGCCGGCTCACCATAGACGTGGATGAGCAGCGGGTATTTCCTGGCCGGATCAAAATCCGGCGGCTTGATGCACCACGCGTCCAGCTCCACGCCCTTGGCAACTGGGACACGGAAAAACTCCGTCACCGGCTGCTTCAACTGCTTTAATTGTTCGACGAGTTTCTTATCGTCGGTCAGCAGGCGAACTGACTTGTGGTCCGGCAGCGAGATGAGTTCGGTGACGGGCGGTTGATTGAAGGTGGACCGCGTGTGGAAGGCCCAGCGTCCATCCGGCGAGACCAGATACGAGTGCGTGCCAGGCTGGTCCGAAGGGGTAACGCGTTGACGCTGGCGTCCGCTGAGCCGGGTCCGGTAGAGGTAGCGTTGCGTCGGATTATCCGGCGAGGCCATGAAGTACAACCACCCGCCGCGCACGTCCATGTGGACCAGGCCGGTCACGTCGTAAGCGCCCGTCGTCGCGAGCTTCAGTTTCCCATCCGCACGATCAGCAACGTACAAGTGCTCCCACCCATCGCGCTCGCTCCAGAACAGAAAACGCTTCCCTCCGTCGAGCCACTTCAGGTTCTGATGCTCCTCCACCCACGCCGCATCCCGATCGGTGAGGAGGGGCTTCACCTTGCCCGTCAAGGGGTCGGCGAGCATCACGCGGTTGGTGTTCTGCAACCGGTTCAGTTGCTGGAGGAAAATCTCCGGCGAACCCTCCGGCCATTCGAGGTCGAACAGGTAATGGTTGCGCGGATCGCCCGGCACTTCCATCCAACGCGTCTGCCCGGTGGCCAGCTCAATGGCGCCGACGCGGCAACTTGAGTTCATTTCGCCGGTCTTGGGATACTTGATGAGCTGGGTCTTGGGGTAGAGGCCGTCGGTGTTGTTCACCAATGCCACTTCGCGCACGCCCTCGGTGTTGAGCTGCCAGAAGGCGATGAAGCGGCCGTCCGGGCTCCACCGGAAACCATCGCGCAACCCGAACTCCTCCTCATACACCCAGTCGAACGTGCCGTTGATAATCTCTGGTGAAGTGTTCGTGGTGAGCGCGGTGATGCGCCGGCTGTGCAGGTCCTGAACGTAGAGGTTTTGTTCCCGCACGTAGGCCACGCTCCGGGCGTCGGGGGAGAACTTGGCAAACATCAGCGTCGCGGACTGGGCCTCGCCACCGAGCTTGAACAGCTCCTGGCTCGACCGGTCCAGCACCCAGTAATCGCCCCGGCTGTTCGTCCGCCATACGCGTTTGGAATTCGTGTAGAGCAGCAGGCGCGAACGGTCCTTCGACCAGGCGAGGCCATCAATGGTCAAAGGTGCGGTTTCCCCCGGCGGGATGAACTCCGCTGCGGGCACCAACACTTCCTTCGCACCTGTCTTCGGGTCATGGAGCACCAAATCGTGGCCGCCCGTAGTCGTCTTGGAAGTCTCGAACGTCGTGTAGCCCGAACCATCCTCCAGCCACGTGCCGGAAAACTTTTCGCCGTTGAAGTCACTGGAGTCGAAGATGCGCTTGACCGTGAGCAGCGAAAGATCCGGTTTCTCCGCTGCCAGCAAACTGGTGGCACAAAGGAGCATGGCAAGGCCCAAGCCGCCAGCCGGCCGGTGAAAGGATGGTGAACGTTTCATGGCTCGTTTAACTGATGGATTGTTCCATGAAGCGAGCGTTCGACGGCGATACCGTCGGAGGCACGCAGCTTCAGCTTGAGTTCGTAGCACTGGGTGGGAGCGAGCGCGGGAATGCCCAGCTTCACAGTGCGCCCATCGGCATCCACCCGGGCCGTCGAAATATCAAGGCTGTGCTCCTCGTAGTGCTTCGAGCCGTAACTGGCGCTGCGTTTGAGGAACCAGACTTTGAAAGCGAACGCTTCGGGCGTAACGCTCGCGGCCTCAAGGGGATCGCTGAAGGTGACGGTCAACGCGCCCTTCGCCGCGCGGATTCCCAGCGGGACATGCGCGGGCTTCCCGCTGCGGCGGATGCGGTAAAACCCACCGGGCGAAGTCGCATTACCGGCCCAGGCAAACATTCCGCAGGTGTAGAGCGAACCATCAGCGGCAAAGCGTCCGCGCATGATGCCGGAGGTAAAGGCCGGCATCGGCAGTTCGCACACCGCGCCCTGCCATTGACCGCCCACCACTTCATGCGGCACGACAAACGCACGCCCGGTGCCGTAGCTGAGATTCAGCAACGCGCCGCCCAGTCCGCCCCAGGCGTTCTTCGGCACCCAGAGCAGTTCGGCCGGGCTGCGGTCCTTGTCGTTCGTGATCCAGACCATCGGCTGTTCCATGGCCGAATCACTCGCGTCCGTTACGTCGCTGTAGCCCGACATGTTGCCGTAGAAGCCGCCGGGCTTGATGCGGTTGATGCGATTTTTCGGGGTCCAGTGGCCTTCCTGATCGGTAACAAAATAGGTGCCGTCGTCATTCAGACACACCCCGTTCGCAGCGCGGAATCCCGTGGCCAGAATATCGGTATGCGAACCGTCCGCGCTCACGCGCAACAACGTGCCATGGTGCGGCACCAGGGCCGGGAGCGCGTGACGGGCGGACTTAGCATAGTAGAAATTACCCGCCGCATCCGTCTGCAAGCCCATGGCGAATTCATGGAAGTGTTCGGTGACTTGGTGGTCGTTGTTGAAGTTCTCGATGAAGTCCGCCTCCCCGTCGCCGTTGTAGTCGCGCAACCGAATGAGCTGGTCGCGACATGTGATGAACAGCTCGTCTCCGCGAAACTTAACACCCAGCGGCTGGAAGAGCCCGCTGGCAATGCGCCGCCAGCGCAGGGGCGCAGGCGCAGCGCCAGCAATCCCGTCCACGCGCCACACATCACCGTTCCACATCGCAACGATGGCGGCCTTGCCATCGGGCGTGAAATCGAATCCACCCGGACGCATCCAGCTCTGCCAGGGGTTCTCCACGGGCAAAGGAAAGGTATCGGCCACGAAAGCCCCGTCCGTTTTCCCGGCTTCCGAAGTGGTCAGCACTTCCCCGGGCCAGCGCGGTGGCCCGCCATGAGTCAGCGGGTCCAAATCCATCGGTGCCGCGATCGTTTTCGCCAGCGCCGTCAGCGAAGCCGGGTCGGCTCGCGAAATGAAGAGCCGGGTCTTCGCTGCTCCAGGAAGCTGCGCGACCCAGAAACCGCCGTCCTTGCGCAGGGAACCATCGCCCGTCAACGCAACGTTCACGGAGTCGGGAGCCACCCGCAGCAGGAGTGGCTGCCCGGCCGCACCGACATTCAGCGTACGCGTGAAGACCGGGGTCGTGCCGTAATCAAGCCAGCCCGGCGATTCGAGCACGCGCGTTCCGCCGATGCTCGCCGCGATGACCGCTTTGGTCCCGTGCTGATAGATTCCTTCGTAATGGGCCCACTTCCGGGGCAGCGGGCCGTAGGGCAGATTGTCCCGGCCCCGCGGGCGCTCGTCGTCCCACTTGCCCTCGGGTGACGCCCAGCCGGGGCCGGCCGGGTTCACGAAATGTCGGTCCCCCGTCAGGCTCGTGTGCGTGCCGTGGCTGCCATCGAAGGCAATACCCTTCCAGTCCACAAAATCACCCGTGGTCGCAGCGGCCACCCGCATCGTGTCGTGGTCATACACCAACCACGCACGACCCTTGCTCACGCCGCCGGGACCGTCATCAAGGCGGATCGCAATCCCCTTCTGCGCGATGTTCCCGGGAGCGACTTGATAGGTCCAAAACAACGTTGTCCCGAAGTCCATCCGCCGGTATTGCGGCAACGTGCGGTCCACCTGTTCGGCTTCCGCGCGGACCAGCCCCTTCGGCATCAAGGCCAGATAGGCCGGGGTTACTTCGACGAATTGTTTCGGATTGTGGGGCCGCACGAACGTCTCGCGGATGTATTGGATGACGCTGTATTTCTGCGCCGTGGTGTACTGGCCTTGCGGCACCATCTGGTTGAACCCCTTGGTCAGCGTGACGTACATCGAGTACGGATCGGAACCGTTCTTAAACTCGCCTTCCGCGAACCGCAGCGCCGTGGGCAGGAAACCTTGCTGCTCCTTCGTGCCGTGACACACGATGCACAACTCCGTGTAAATCTTCCGCCCTTCCTCGCGTGTCTGGTCGTTCCAGCTGGCAACCAGTTCCGCGTGATCCGCCCGCTCCAGCGGTTGCACCCAGACGGCCCGCACACTCGCCCCCGCCGCCGGTTCAACCACTGGCCGGCCGGGCCCGCGCTCGGACACATGGGCAAAATCCGGCGAACTGGCCCCGGCCCCGCCGTCCTGAAACAACAGCTTAAGTTCAGCGTCCGGCAGCGCCCGCGACCAGACCTGCACGCTGGCAGTTTTGCCTTGGGCAAAATCACCAGCGAAGTCCGTTGCCGCACGCCCGATCTTGAACACATGTCCGGCAGCGTCCGGTCTGGCGAACCGGGCTTTTTCCGCGACCACCTTTCCATCGAGCCACAATTGAGCCGTTCCTTCGCGCAGCATGAGCACCGCCGTGTGCGGCTTGCCATTATCGACCTTTCCGCCGCCGCTTAACGCCCCCAGCCAGCCAATGTCATACACCAGTCGTCCGCCCCGGATAAACAACGCTTTCGCATCCGGTGCCCACTTCCCGGCCGGAGCACATTTGGAAAACAAGGTGCCATCGCCGGTGGACTCGAACTTCGCGACGACCGTGAAGTCCGCGCCGAAGTTGAGCTTTGCGGTCGGAAAATCCAGTGCACCGGCCTGCGACAGCCCCGCCACTTCCTCCGGCCCGCGCACCAGCTTGCCGCCCGACCACACCCGCAAGACCGGCGGGCTCTTGGCGGGATGCTCCAGCGCCAGGTCGTGCTCCGCGCCATTCATCAACGGAACGACGAGCGTTTTGCCCAGCCGCACCGACCCACCGGCGGGCGTGGAGAACTCAACGTGCAGCCGGTAGTTCAACGGCAGGTCGGCGACCGTCAGCGGCATCGCGTCGCGCGGCACCGCCGCGAACGCCACCGGAGCCAGGAGCATTGCGAGGGCAAGGAGCTTCATAATTGAAATTCTAAGTGACAGTGCTGTGGGCGCATCAAGTCCGGGCCTGGCCACCGAGCCGGTGCCATGCCGCTTTCACCACCCAGCCGGACTGTTCCAGCGCAGCGCGGGCTGTGTCGTGATCCGCTCCTGTCAGTTCGCCCAGGATGCGCACTGCACGGTCACGCAGCTTCAGGTTGGAGGGATTCAAGTCCACCATCAGATTGCTGATGACCTTGCCAGTACGGACCATCGCCAGGGTGGTGAAGAGGTTCAAGATCAGCTTGGTCGCCGTGCCGGACTTCAAGCGCGTCGAACCCGTGAGCACTTCCGGCCCGATCTCCGGGGCAATGATGACGTGCGCTACGCCCCGCTCGCGCGTCATCGCCGGATTAAAACAGAGCAACACCGTGAACGCCCCGCGCTGCCGCGCTGCCGCCAAGGCCCCGTGCACAAACGGCGTCCGCCCGCTCGCCGCGATGCCCACCACGACATCCCGTTTGCCAATGCCGCGAAACGGCACGGTCCGCGCGCCCGCCTCGCGGTCATCCTCCGCTCCTTCCACCGCCCGGAACACCGCCGTCTGGCCGCCCGCGATGATCCCCTGCACCTGCTCCGGTGACACCCGGAACGTCGGCGGACACTCGCTGGCATCCAGTATCCCCAACCGCCCGCTGGTGCCCGCACCCACGTAAAAAAGCCGCCCGCCCCGCTTGAAGGCCGTAACGATCTTGCCGATGACCCGTTCGATCTTCGGAGCCTCCTGACGAATCGCCGCGGGAAGCTGCTCGTCCTCGGACAACATCAATTCGATGGCCTCGGCGACCGGCAGCACGTCCAGATTCATCGAACGCGGATTACGCTGCTCGGTGGGAGAAAGGGAATGCGGAATGGTTGCCGCCGGCGACGAATTTGAGCCTTGAACCTTGAACCTTGAACCTTGAACCAAATCCTTCGCCAATTCGACCGCTCCCCACGCGCTCTCGCGTTCGAGCGGCGTCACGACACAGCCCGGCCAGCGCTCGGCCAACTGCTTCGCCACCGCGCGGGCAAACTTCGGTTGCTTGAGCAGAACGCTCCCGGCCAGGACGAACTGCACCGGCTCGCCGGGCTTCGCCAGCTTCTTCGTGCAACTGACGCCGTCCTTCGCCAGACTCGCAGCGGCTCCGGCGAGAATGTCCTTCGCAATGGCGTCGCGCTCCTCGGCGGCGGCGAACACATCCTCCGCGAGCGCCGCGATGTCGGCCTTGCTCGCCGCCTGCACCCAGGGAATCAACTGGTTCGGTTCGTTCAGTTGCAGGGCACGCAAGATGCGCTGGCCGAGCCGCGACCACTCGCCGTCGCGATCAAGGTAATACACGCACGCCTTCAACGCCCGCAGCCCGATCTCATAACCGCTGCCCTTGTCCCCCAGCAGATGTCCCCAACCGCCAAACCGCGCCGTGCGTCCGTCGCCCGCCCGGGCGAAAAAGCACGACCCGGTACCGCTGAGGAGTAGAGCCTGAGTTGAGAGTTGAGAGTTGAGAGTTGAGAGCGCCTGTCCATCCGCCCCCTTTTGCCTTTTACCTTTTGCCTTTTGCCTTGTTCCCACTGCTGCCAGCGCCGTTTCCAAGTCATGCGTCGCATGGCACGGCACTGCCGGCCAGACCTGCGCCGCCGCCGCGCGGATGGCCTGCCACTCCGCCTCACCGCGCGCCCCGGCGAGCCCGATGGCAACGGCAGCCGGCTGGGGAAACCCGGTGAATGCCGCGCGCACCTCGCGCAAGCGGCGGCTAAGCTGGGGCGCCGTCAGCAGCTTGAAATTCGCCGGCCCGGCCTCGAACCGCTTCAGCAGGTGCCCGTCCGCGTCCGCCAGCAAGGCCACCGTGCGCGTCCCGCCGCCTTCGATGCCGAGGAAGACGGGGCCGTTGATCGTGGTGTGTCGCACGCGGCGAGTATGCCGGGAGCACCGGGGTTTCCAAGGCGGAGTGTTTGAGGATCAGTAATCAGTGTTCAGTGTTCAGTAGCCAGCATGCCCGTCGTCCCTGAGGCGACCGGTTTGATCACTGAAAACTGAATACTGAATACTGAAAACTATTCCCCTAACACTGCCTTGGAATTCCCGACCCGACACGCTATCCGTAAGCCATGACCGCAACCGAGCAACAAGTCCTCCAAGCCCTGCGCGCTCTCGAAGACGCCGTGGCCCGCTGCCGCACCGAGAACCCGCCGCCCGCGCTCCTGCCCATCTTCGAGCGTCTGGACGCGCTCGCCACCCAACTGCCCGGCGGCGGCAACCACGACCTCCGCCACTACCTCCAGCGCAAGAGCTACGAAAAAGCCCGCCTCCTGCTCGAAGGCGTGGACCCGGAAAAGGGAACGTGCCGGAAGTAATCGGAGAATGAATGCCGGCATGGACAATCAGCTGGTTCAAAAGCACGCCCCGCGAATATGGTTATTGCTGGCACTCATTGCCTCAGTGCTGGCCTATATCCTCGCGGACTTTCTTGAGCGGCTAGCGTATGGATTAGCGCCTTCCCTGCCAGCTGAGGTCCAACTCCTGATTATCACTGCGGGATATGTTGGGTTCGTCGTTCCCGTAGTTTTCGGAATCACAGCCTGGCAATCCCGGTGGAAACGGGGCCCGACAAGCCGCCGGGCAATCATTGGCGGGTTCGTAGGTCTGGCTGTATTCGGACTTGCCACACTCGCCGTCCCGGGATTTTTCCTCGATAGAATGGCACCCCGGCTGCCGTGGGAAATCCGTACCATCCTCAAGCGATGTGACGCGTTGGAACTCCTTTCGATCAGTCCCAATCGCAACTCTGCTGCATCCAATTCGGCTCCAGTAGCAGCCAGCTTTGAAGGCTATCCGGTACTGGGGCGCTTGACCTTGACAGACCCAGATGCCTGCCACACTACGGTTTCCGCGTTGCTCACCAGTATCGATCACGCAACGTTCGTAGAATTCGGGTGCTTTAACCCACGTCACGCCATGCGCGCCCGGCGCGGCACTGAAACAGTGGACTTACTCATCTGCTATGAATGCAACAGTGTGGTGGTTTTGCATGGGAAGGAGACGCTTAAGGTCAAAGTGTCACTGAGTTCAAAAGCCGTGCTGAACAAGTTATTGACCGATGCCGGAATCCCGCTGGCCCCTTCAAAACACGAATGAGTCTGCCCTCTGTCAGCCACGGCAAGCACCCGGTGAAAGCCCCCTATTCACCGCACTCCAACAGCACACGCGCCCCAACCTGAAACCTGCCCCCTGAAACCTTGAACCTTATTTCCGACACCATCGCCGCGATCGCCACGCCGCTCGGAGAAGGTGGGCTCGCAGTCCTGCGCGTCTCCGGGCCACAGGCCCTGGCCGTGGCGGACACGGTGTTTGTTCCGGTGGGCAAGACTTCGCTGACACCGTCCGCTGCCGCGTCGCATACGATTCATTACGGGCGCATCGAACGAGACGGGCGGTTCGTGGACGAGGTGCTGGTGTCGGTGCTGCGCGCGCCGCGCACCTTCACGCGCGAGGACACCGTGGAGATTTCCTGCCACGGCGGTTTGCTCCCCGCCAAGCTCGTGCTGGATTCGCTCCTCGCCGCCGGCGCGCGACCGGCCGGGCCGGGCGAGTTCACCCAGCGCGCCTTCCTCAATGGCCGCCTGGACCTCGCGCAGGCCGAGGCTGTCGCCGATCTCATCCACGCCCGCACTGAACTGGCGCTCGCAGCGGCGGGCGAACAGCTCGCCGGCAAGCTCTCCCAGCGCATCAACCAGCTCCGCGACGACCTCGTGAAGACGCTCGCGCACATCGAAGCGCACATTGATTTCCCGGACGAGGACATCGCGCCGGACACGCGCGGACAGTTGCTCGCGCGCTTGGAGCGCGGCGTCGCGTTCATGGACGAACTGCTCCGCACCGCTGACGAGGGCCAGATCCTCCGGCGCGGCATCCGCGCCGCGATCATCGGCCGGCCCAACGCCGGAAAGTCCTCCCTCCTCAACCAGCTCCTCGGCCACGACCGCGCCATCGTCTCGCCCATCGCCGGCACCACGCGCGACACCATTGAGGAGACGGCAAACATCCGCGGCCTGCCAGTGGTGTTTGTGGACACCGCCGGCCTGCGCGAGTCCGGCGACTCGATCGAACTCGAAGGCATCCGCCGCACGCGCGCGATGGTGGCCAAGGCCGAACTGGTCCTGCACGTGCTCGACGCGAGCGAGCCGGTGTCAGCGGAGGACGAGCAGTTCCTGGCCGAGTTTGCCGGGAAGAAACGCATCGTGGTGTGGAACAAGGCGGATTTGCTGGAGCGCCGGTCTCCGACCCGGGGCGAACCATCCGCGCCATCAGAAGAACGCGCCGGGTCGGAGACCGGCGCTCCGGTGGCCGTCTCCTGCCTCACCGGCGCGGGCTTCGAAGCGCTCAAGGACGCCATCAAGCAAACCATCTGGGCCGGCGAAATCCGGGCGGAGATGTTGCAGGTGATGATCAACTCGCGGCATCAGGATGCCCTGCAACGCGCCCGCGCCGCCACCGTCCGCACGCACGACGCCCTGGCGGCCAACGCCACGCTCGAACTCGTCGCCCTGGACCTGCGCATCGCCGTTCACGCCGTCGGCGAGATCGTCGGCAAGACCACGACCGAGGACCTGCTCGATTCGATCTTCAGCCAGTTCTGTATCGGAAAATGAAGCGAATCCGGAGGCAGGATTGCACCCAGTTTCTTGCAAGCGTTCCGCCGAAGGTGCTTTGGATTATCTCAATGTGAAGCAACCGGGGAGAACCATTTCAACTGCGGGCACACTCCGCTGTCGCGTTGGCCCGTACATGGCAGTAACGGCTGGGAGGCGGGGAAGGAGGTTGGACGCATCTTGGCACTGCCCCCGGAGCGCGGCTGTGTCCCGCTCGGCGCGGGATCAGCCGCAGCAACATTAGAGCGCCGAGCGGGGGCTGAACTCCGCAACGCCTCCGCACAGGCGCAGCCGCTGCGGCTGGTCTCCGCGACACAGCCGCGCTACGGAAAATTTCGCCCCTCGGGGGCAGTGTCGAGATGCGCCCAATGGATGGGGTTTCTCAATCAAATTTGCGGGAGTTAAGAAAGTGGGGTAAGTTGCCATGTCAGGAGCCACGCGGCTGTTCCCGAGCCGCAGCGGTGCCGGTTGGTTCCGGCAAAAGGGTGACGCCCCCGCCTTGGTCGCACATCGCAAGTAACCATCGCGTCGGTCCGGCGTCGTTTGTAGAGTGAAGACGATGATCGTATGCCTGCCATGAAATCCCTGTTCTGGACGCTACTGCTTTCGTTCGGCCTGGCTTCACGTGCGCTGGCGCAGCAACCGGCCGCCGCGAAACCGGCGGAGCGCACGCCTTCGGCTGAACAACTGGCCTTCTTCGAGGCCAAAATCCGGCCGGTGCTGGTGGAAAAGTGTTACAAGTGCCACGCGACGGGCGAGGGGCACAGGGTGAAGGGGGGGCTGGCGCTCGATTCCCGCGAAGGGGCGCGTCAGGGCGGCGACACCGGGCCGGCGGTCGTGCCGGGGGACGTGAAGAAGTCCCTGTTGCTCGAAGCCATCCGTTACACCACCAAGGACTTGCAGATGCCGCCGGAGAAGGAGGGCGGCAAGCTCTCTGACTCGGTTATCCTCGATTTCGAACGCTGGATTCAGACCGGCGCGGCCGACCCGCGCTCGGGCGGTACGTTGGTTAAGAAGGAATATGATGGGGCCAAGGCCCGGGATCACTGGGCTTACCAACTGCCCAAAGCCGCACCGGTGCCGGAGGTGAACAATGCCGCCTGGCCCAAGAGTGACCTGGACCGCTTTGTCCTCGCGAACCTGGAGGCCAAGGGCCTCGCGCCGGTCGCCGATGCCGACAAACTCACGCTGTTGCGGCGCGTTTACTTCGACCTGATCGGGCTGCCGCCGACCTTCGAGGAAATCACGACGTTCCTCGATGACAAGTCCGCCAGTCCGCTGGCGAAGGTCGTGGATCAGTTGCTTGCGTCGCCGCAGTTCGGCGAACGCTGGGGGCGTCATTGGCTGGATGTGGCGCGCTACGCGGAGTCCACCGGCAAGGACGTGAACACGGCCTATCCGCATGCGTGGCGGTATCGCGATTATGTCATTGCCGCCTTCAACGCGGACAAGCCGTACGACCGTTTTGTGCGCGAGCAGGTTGCGGGTGACCTGCTGCCTTCCACTTCCGACAAGCAACGCGCCGAGCAGCTCGTGGCCACGGGCTTTCTGGCGCTGGGCACCAAGAGCGTCAACGAGATGAACGCGAAGCAGTTCTTTCTCGATGTCGCGGACGAGCAGATTGACACGCTTTCACAGGCGTTCCTCGGCACTACCATTGCCTGCGCGCGTTGCCACGACCACAAGTTCGATCCCATTTCGCAGAAGGAGTATTACGCTCTCGCCGGCATCTTCACCTCCACCGAGACGCGTTACGGCACGGCGCAGGGCGTGCAGAACCGTCATCCCACCGAGCTCTGGGAGCTGCCCAAAGGCGCGCATGCCCCGACGTTGAACCGCACAATGACCAGCGAGGAACGCAAGCGCGCTGAAACGGACCTCGCGAAGAAACGCGAGGAGCTGCGCGGCGCGCTGGCCGGGATGTTCGGCGCGAAGGGCAAGGGCCCACAAGACAACGATGGTCGCAAGCTGGTGGACCGGCTACGCCTGTTGTTCGAGACTGGCCAGCTCGATGTGCGGCTCAAGCAGTACGACGCCTCCACCGGCGAGGAAAAGGCCTTGGCCATGGGCGTCGCGGACCTGCCTGCCACGCGGGCGGCGGGGATGACCGGGGGCTTCCGCCGGTTCGCCGAGGGGCGGCTCTTCGGCATTCGTCCGCCGGAATTCGCCGCGATTGGTGATCTGCCACTCTACACGCGAGGCGATGTGGAGAAGCCCGCTGACCGGGTGCCGCGCGCTTTTCCTGCCGCCCTCACGCATGGCGCGCCGCCCCGCATTCCCAGCGCGGTTAGCGGGCGTCGCGAACTGGCCGAATGGCTCACCTCCTCCGGGAATCCCCTGCTTGCCCGCGTCTATGTGAACCGCGTCTGGGGCTGGCTCTTCGGGCAGGGCATCGTGGATTCGCCGGATAACTTCGGCACCACCGGGGTTAAACCGAGCAACCAGGGCTTGCTCGACACGTTGGCCGTTCGTTTCATGGCGCAAGGCTGGAGCACCAAGCAGTTGGTGCGCGAAATCGTGTTGAGCCACTCCTATCAGTTGTCCTCCACTCACGACGAAAAGAACCACGTCGCCGATCCCGAGAACGCGTGGAACTGGCGCATGTCGCCGCGCCGGCTCGACGCCGAGGGCATCCGCGACGCCATGTTGCATGTCTCAGGCCGCTTGAGCCTCCAACCGCCAGTCGGCTCCGTGGTGCTGACCATGGGCGATCTGCCGATTGACGGGCCGAATATCGCCGGCATCCGCGAGGCGCAGCTCAATGCGGACTCCACCCATCGGTCCGTGTATCTGCCTATCGTGCGGGACAAAGTGCCGGACGTCCTGGCTCTCTTCGACTTTGCGGAGCCGAGCCTCGTCACCGGCAAGCGCGAGAGCACAAGTGTCCCCGCGCAGGCGCTCTTTCTCCTCAACAGCGAATTCGTCGCCGACCAGGCCGGATCGGTGGCGACGCGGCTCCTGCGCTGGAAGCCACAAGGAGTGAGCCCCGACGAAGCAACGCAGCTCAAGGAACGTGTGAACGTCGCCTACTGGCTGGCCTACACGCGCCCGCCAAAAGCGAGCGAGCAAGCTGCGGCAGCCGGATTCTTCAGCAAGTTCCTCGAAGGCAAACCGGCCACGCCCGCCCTCCAGGCCGCCGCCTGGACCAGCTATTGCCGCGCCTTGTTCGCCAGCGCCGAGTTCAGGCAATTGAACTGAATATTTTAGCCACAGATTTGCACAAATGAAACACAGATTGGGAATGAATCAGGAAAGCAGGAAGGCCGGAAGAGCATCCAGCCGATCAGTTTCCTGCGTTCCTGACTTCCTGATGATCCCATCTGTGTTTCATCTGTGTGTACCCTGGCCAAACTGCATTCTCCTTATGAGTTTTCCCCCGCTTTTTTTGTCCCGCCGCGCTGCGCTGTCCTCTGTTTCCTGCGGCTTTGGCTATCTCGCCTTTGCTGGCTTGGCGGCGCGGGCTGCCTCAGTCAGTTGAACTGAATGTTTTAGCCACAGATTTGCACAGATGAAACACAGATTGGAAATGAATCAAGAAAGCAGGAAGGCCGGAAGAGTATCCAGCCAGTCAGTTTCCTGCTTTCCTGCCTTCCTGATGATCCCATCTGTGTTTCATCTGTGTGCATCTGTGGCTAAAACTGTTTTCAGATTATGAGTTTTCCCCCGCATTTCCTGTCCCGCCGCGCTGCGCTCTCTTCTGTTTCCTGCGGTTTTGGCTATCTCGCCTTTGCTGGTCTGGCGGCTCGGGCTGCCGGGAATGATAAACCGCTCGCGCCGAAGCAGCCGCATTTTACGCCGCGCGCCAAGCGCGTGATCTTTCTGTGCATGAGTGGCGGGCCGTCGCATGTGGATACATTCGACTACAAGCCCCGCCTCATTGCCGATGCCGGCAAACCCGGCACCCGCCCGGGAAGCATCTGGCTCGCCCCCAAGTCGCCGTTCAAGCAACGCGGGCAAAGCGGGCTGTGGATTTCTGATTTCTTTCCAAACGTTGCTAAGCATGCCGACGAACTCGCCCTGATACGATCCATGCAGACGGATTTGCCCGCGCATCCGCAGGCCTTCCTGCGACTGCATACCGGCACTTCCCAGTTCGTGCGACCGTCGCTCGGAGCCTGGGCCACCTACGGACTCGGCACGGAGAACGAGAACTTGCCGGGCTTCATCACCATCGCCCCGCCGAACAACACCGGTGGCGCGCAGAATTACGGCAGCGCTTTTCTTCCGTCGATCTATCAGGGCACGCGCATCGGGGTCGGCAGCCGGCCCATTGCCGGGGCGGAGGTGAAGAATCTTCGTGCTCCCGGCAGTGCCGCTGCTCAACGCCTCGAACTTGACCTCATCCAGACGCTCAACCGCGAGGCGCAGAGCCGCGATCCCTACAACGCCGAGATCGAGGGCGTGATCGAGAGCTACGAACTCGCCTACAAGATGCAAAGCCAGATGCCGGCCGTACTGGACCTGGCTAAAGAGAGTGCCGCCACCAAGCAGCTCTACGGCGTGGGGGATCGCGACACCGACGACTTCGGACGCAAGTGTCTTATGGCCCGCCGCTTCATCGAGGCCGGCGTGCGCTTCGTCGAAGTGGGCAGCGGCAACTGGGATCATCATTTTAACCTCTCGGGCGCGCTCACCCGCACCTCGACCAGCGTGGACAAACCCATCGCCGGCCTCCTCACCGATCTCAAGGAACGCGGCCTGTTGAAGGATACCCTGGTCATCTGGGGCGGCGAGTTCGGACGCACGCCTTACGCGCAGGGTGACGATGGCCGGGATCACAACAACAAGGGCTACACCCTCTGGCTGGCCGGCGGCGGAGTGAAAGGCGGAACCAGTTACGGCTCGACCGACGACCATGGGTTCGAAGCCGTGCAGGACAAGGTCAATCTCCCGGACCTCCATGCCACGATCCTTCACCTGCTCGGGCTGGACCATGAGAAACTCACCTTTCGCTACGCCGGGCGCGACTTCCGCCTGACGGACGTGAAGGGCGAAGTGGTCAAGAGAGTCCTGGCATAAGGCAAACAGCCGGCGTCCTCGCGGAGCACCGGCTGGTTGGTTAAGTAAGAGTAAAGGCCTAGAACTTCCAGCCCGTGCCAATCTGGGCGTGGGCAGAGGTGTAGTTTTCACCCAGGTCGGCGTACAGGCCGAGCTTCATGTAGCCGCCTTTTTTATTGGGGGCGTCAGCCTTGCCCAGAAAGCGGTAGCAGCCCGTCAAAAAACGCCCCGTTTCAGAATTTGACTTCCGTTTTCGCCGCCGCGCCACGGAGGCGCCCGCAAACTTTCCTGAAGCGCCCCGAACA
>RFSE01000311.1 GCA_009924135.1 Pseudomonadota bacterium
GGAAAAGCCAGCCCCTTCGTAGACCGCAGAACCTTCGTTCATCGCGCTGGCCGCCAAGGCCAGCCCCCCCATCAGGTAGGTGAACACCTTGTTCGTGCAGAGGTCATTCATACAAATGATGCGATTCCGCGAATAGGGCACTTCCAACGCCAGCCCCACGTCAAACCCGCCACACAACGCGACCATCTGATCTGAGGGCGCGGGATCATGAACAATCACGGCTCCCGTGTGGACCCCGGCCTTGGCCACCAGCCCGGCGACATAAGCCCGTGCCCCGCTGTCGCACTGCCCGCGCAAATGCAGCTCGGCGCTCCCCGCCGGCAACTGGCGCAACGCCAGCACGGCGTCCTCCAAACCGCGGTCGGTCCCGACCACATGCGAAAACCAGTAAAGACGCAGCGGCCCACCGGCCGGGCGTTGCGGCCGGCGTGACGGCCGGTCCGCCAGGGAAAACACATTCAATACCGGCACCGGCACCCGTCCGCCGCACAGTTCGGCCAGAGCTTGCGAGACGCCCGGCGAAGCGGAGGTGAGATGGTCACACTGCGGCAGATACTCGGCCTCAATGGCTTCACTCAACCGGTCCTCATGGGTGGGCGATGCGTGCAATGCCCGGATGCCACTCTGAAAGTCTTCGGCATCGAAACCGAGCCGTGCCCCATGGCGGCGGGCCGCCCACACCACGGCCGGCAAGGCCGGGAGTGTGTGACCGATATATAGATCAGCCCGTTGGTGCGCCGCCAGCCGGGCCAGTTCCGGTCCGAACCGGCTGTAAGCTCGTCCTTGTAACCCGGCTGCCGCGACGAACCGCGACGCTCGCAGGCAGATCTGCTGGCGCAGAACCGCCAGCAGCCAACGGGCCCGGCCCGGCCCCCGACGATGAGCCTTGACCACCTCCAACCGCCACGGCCGCCTGGCCGTCAATGCCCGGTCGAGCTGGTCCTTTTCCGCATTCTGGCTCACCGCCACCACTCGAACCTGATAGCCAGCCTGAGCAAGGGCATCCGCCTCCTTCACCAGGCGCGGATTGTAGGAAACTTGCGCGGTAGTAACCAAGCAGACCTGCTTCCCCGAAGATGGTTTGGGGCTGCTCAAGATTGGGCGAACCGGAATATGCGATTCAAATACTTCCTGCCGGGCACATAGGCCATGAGTTCCCCCATCGGCCCAGCGAACCCGACCCGGAGCACGGCAAGATAGGCCAGCCAGAACACGCCGCCGTAACCGATGGCCACGGGCAACCGGTTCGCATCCAACGCGGTCAACCTTATCAGCCCGGTGCAGGCAGCATAGGCAAGCCCGGCGGCGACCACCGTCGGCAGCAGGGCGTTCGTGATATCCTTGCGCGCCAATCCCCCCCGTTCCACCAGCCAGCCCAGCATGAACAACAGCGCCACGCCTTGCAGGAGCGCGGAGCCCATCAAATAAGCGGTCACTCCGTAGGGCAGTACCACGGCCAGCACCACCACCGCGCCGAGCAGCAGCATCAGGTCGGCGATGAGGCACAACCTCAACTGGTTGAGCGAGAGCAGCAGCGTGTTGGCCGTATGGCCGAGCGCCACCCCCACCCCGACCAGCACCGCCCACGGCACGAGCGGGACGGCGGCCCCCCAGTGCGGGCCGTAGATGTTCACCACCGGCACGGCCAAGGCGGCCAACGCCACCGCCATCGGCACCGTCACCCAGGCTACGATGCGGAGCACGAGCCCATTCACCCGCGCGACGTTCTGCGGATCGGGGTTCACGCGCGTGAGCACGGGATAGATCGAACCCAGGAGCTGCTCGGAGATGGTCTGGCAAAACAACTGCGCCAGTCCCAGCGCACAGCCCAGCACCCCCAGCCCCGCCAGGCCGAGCGGCACCACCATTACCGCGCTTTCGATGAGCTGCCGGCCGCGGAATGCCAGCCCGCTGCCAACGCGCGCCATGCCAAACTTCCAAGCAGGCTTGTAGGCTTCCCACGACCAGGCCCAGGTCGGCCGCCAGCGGGCACTCACAAAAAGGTCGTAAATGTAGGGGAACGTCAGCGCCATCACCGGCAACAACAGGGCATACGCGCCCAAACCCGCCCAGGCCAGGCCCAGCGCCATCCCGGCCCCAATGATGATTCCGATGCTGTGCAGAATGCGCAGCCGCTTCCAGTCGAACTGACGCTCAATCATCTTGCGCCTGATCTCACACGGCAGATCAAGCAGGTACAGCGGTGACATCGCGTGCAAATACGGCGCGATGGGCGCATACGCCGGAAACCACCGCATGGCGACTGCCACGGCATTGGTCAGAAGAAACATGGCCGTCTGGATCACCGCCCCCGCCGTGAACTGCTCCTGCCAGTGGGTGTCCTTTTCGTCCCGCACCTGCAGCGTGTAGGCGGCGATGTTGTTGAACGCAAACATGCTGATGAAGCCCATGACCGGATTGACCAGGGTGTTCACGCCGTAATCCGCCTGGGTCAGCACCCGGCGCAACACCACCATCAACCCGAACTTCAAGATTACCTCACGGAATACGAAGAACGCTCCGTTCCACAGCACTGCGGACTTCGCGTGATGGGCGACGCTCAAGCGGATTTCCGTTGCAGGATCGACAGGGAATCCACCTGCTCAAGGAGGACAAACCTCGGATCGTGGCGGATGTGGCTCTCAAAATAGGCAAACGAACCCAGTTGCGCCGTGTTCGGATGGTGGATTGAAACGCGCGTGTCGTGCAGCGCGATGATCCCGCCCACCACAATCCGGGCCGACCAGTCCGACCAGTCCCTGGTGATGCCTTCAAGCGAGTGGTCCCCGTCGATGAACACGAAGTCCACTTCGCCCGGCACATCGCTCAATGCCTCGTAGCTGAGCTTGGGAAGGAAGACCACCCGCCCACGCGACCGCACGCGATTGACCTCCCGGGTGGCGATCAGCTTGCCCCAGCAAATGCCCAGGCGTCCGGCGAAGAACGGGTCAATGCCGTAGAGCACCGCGCCTTCGTCCAGGCCCTGCCCGATGGCCGCCGTGGTCACGCCCTCGAACACCCCGATCTCGACCAGGCACTTGCGTCCGGCGAGGTATCGCCCCACCGCCGCCCGTTCTGCTTGCGTTGTCTGCGTGGAGGCTGGCTCGTTGCCTAGAAAATATTTGAGGACGTGGAGGAGGGTGCGGACCATGAGTAAAAAAATTGGGAATGCGGTTGCCGGTGGGGTCTATCAGCCCGCCCGCTTGCTGCCCTGAAACGTGAAGTGCCGTCCGAAGGGCCGGAACACGCGCCGCCAAAACGGGCTTTTGAAATCCTCGGTGCACAAGGCGCTGGGTGAGACACGCGGCAACAGCAGCCACTGAAAATGGTTGCTCTGCATGTGTTCCACCTTCAGCCCGCCGTTTTCGAGGGTCCGTTTCACCCGCCAGAACAGGAAAAAGTTCTCATGCGGCTGGGTGCCGGACCCGGAATCGAACTTGCGCTGCCGCAGCCAGGCCATCACCCAGCCCAGCACCTGGCCGTTGAAATAGTTCTCGGTGGTCAGGATGAAATGTCCCCCCGGCTTGAGCACGCGCGCCATCTCCCGGGCCATTTCGATCGGCTCGGGCACGTGTTCCAAGCATTCGCAGGAAAACACCAGGTCAAACGTTCCGGCCGGCAGCGTCAGTGACTGCGCATTCTCCTGGCTCATGCGTTCCTTGGCCACGGCCACGGCGGAATCGGAAAAATCCACCGCCGTGATCTGGGCCTGAGGGTATTTGCGCGCAAGCCAGATGGCGAAATCACCCCGCCCGCAACCGACCTCCAGGACCTTGAGCCCGTTGAGGTCGGGCAACCGGCTGATTACCGTCCGGTGCCAGGGCTGAAACGATTGCTCGCCCGCCTGCTCGGTCTGGGCCCGGCGCAAATGCCATTCGTCGTAAGATGCTTTTACCTCACCCGTGGATGCTTCCATAAAAATTTCCTTCGGTTTAGGCGGTTACTCCAGCGAGCAGCACCGACCGGCTCGCCGACAAGACTTCCGCCACTGAGATCTGTCCCAGACATTCGTTGGCCCGCTCCCGGCATTCCACC
This sequence comes from Pseudomonadota bacterium, assembly GCA_009924135.1. GTDB lineage: Bacteria > Verrucomicrobiota > Verrucomicrobiia > Limisphaerales > SXTU01 > SXTU01. Next base: position 4,036 of record RFSE01000311.1, read on the forward strand.
AGCGAACACCCTTCACACTCGATTTGCACCCGGAACACTTTTTGCGGCACCCCGTAGGGAAACCACATCCCCGGCCATTCGCGCGCCGAGAACAGGGCCACGCACGGCACGCGCGCCGCCGCCGCAAGGTGCATCGTGCCGGTGTCGTTGCCGAAGTAGAACGCGCACCGCCGCAGCGCGGCGACGGAGCCCCGCAGGGAAAGCGCTCCCGCTGCATTGTACCCGCGTCCAGCGGCCGTCAGAAGCCGGTCGCCCACGGCGCGGTCTTCCGGCCCGCCAAACACCACCGGCCAGACATCGTGCTGAGCCACCAACCCTTTCACCACCGCCTGGAAACGATCTTCGGGCCAGCGC
>RFSE01000312.1 GCA_009924135.1 Pseudomonadota bacterium
GCGACAATTCGAGCGAAGGGCGCAACTACTCGCCCACTGCTCGCTAAGGGGAAATCTCACCACCGGCGTATGCTGATAACAGTCAAAAAACATGAAAACAGCATATCGAATGTTCAAGCACGGGGGCATTTTCTACACCCAGCACAACGAAACGGGAAAGCAGGCGAGCCTTCGCACGCGGGACAAGCGCGAGGCAGCGAGGCTTCTGAACGCGAAGAATGACGCGGCGCAAGCCCCGGCGCTCAATCGGGAACTCGGCAGAGTCTTCCTGTCGGCAATTGACCCCGCAGCGGTTAGCCGCTCTTGGAACGTCGTCATGGAAGAGTTCTGTGGCATCGGGCGCGAATCCACACGGGAGCGCCGCAAGCGCGAAGTGAACTCCCCCGCCTACGCCTCAATCCGCAACAAGCCGCTCGTTGAAACTAATGCGGACGACCTGCTCAGGGTGTTGAAGGCTGGCGGCGCTTCCGTGAACCACACGCTTCGCTCGCTCCATCGCCTCGCGTGCGGCATGAGCTGGCTCCCCGCGCCCATCATCGCGGTTAGGCTCTGGCCGAAAACCGTTAAAAGTGTGCGCCGTGGCATTACTGCCGAGGAACACGCCAAAATCATCGCTGCCGAGCAGAACGCGGAACGGCGGCACTACTACCAGATGCTTTGGGAAACCGGCGCGGCCCAAACCGACGCCGCGAATCTTACCGCCGAGAATGTCAACCATGCGGCCAAGACGATTCAATTCGACCGGCTGAAAACCGGCTCCCTCGCCCGACTGTTCATCGGGGCAAGTCTGGAATCGTTGCTGGCGAAGCTGCCACAGACGGGCCTTCTGTTCCCGAACATTGCAACAACCAGTGCTTCCGACCGCGCGGCTGAATTCTACCGCCGACGCAAGCTCTTGGGAATTACCGGCGTGAGCCTTCACAGTTATCGCTATGGATGGGCAGAGCGCGCAGCGACCTGCGGCTACCCCGAAAGGTTCGCTCAGTTTGCGTTGGGCCAAAAAAGCCAAGCAGTCCATCAAGCGTATGCGAAGGGAGCCGTAGTCACTTGCCCGGCGATGGACGATTACGAGGGAAAGATTGTCCGCTTGCCCGACGCGCAGCAAGCGAAGGAACAGCGGGAGCCGGAAGGGGCGGAACAGTTGGCCGGGTAAGCGAAAAAAGCGCCGGGGAGACGCTTTCAACAACGAACCAGTTTGGCGGCAATGCCGGTCAGGCCGCTAGACTGGCTTCTGTGGTAGGCAGGACGACCATCGTGGCGGACTTGCTCTTGTGCGCGTTCTTCGTTTTCCAATGCCCATAAACAACGTCCGTTGCTTTGTTCAGCCACTTCTCTTCGTAGCAGAGCGCAAAGACCTTCACTGCTGCAAAATACTTCACCGCGTTGCCAGCGGGCTTGCCCAATGGTTCGAGCAAATCGGCTGCCACGAGGACAGGGATGTCGTGTGGCTGAAAGCCAAGGATTCGAGCGGCCTGCTCAGGATTGAGTCGCGCCGGGGGAAACTGGGCGTCGCTAGGACAGGCATCCAGAGGGAAGTTAAAGCTCGGTCGTGAAATTTGTAAGTGTCTTGGCATGAGACTATTATGGACTAAAATGACAGCACGTGTCAAGGTGAAACCCCTCTTACGCACGGGAAAACAATAAAATGAGAAAAATATGCCAGCGCGGAACGAATCTCCCTCTTCCGCTCACTTCCTGAAGGTCTGACGGGACGGGAATCCACATCGCAATCAGCCCCGACAGCGGCACGACTAAACCACAGGCCCGCCAATTTGACAGATTAGGCTCGACTCTGGTAAAAACTACGGCAATGGCTGCCTCCGCACTCTACTACAGCGACAAGTTCGTGCTGGCGAAGGACAGCTTCGACACGACGCGCAAGGCCGGATGGATTGCGGATTCGCTGGCAAGCCACCCCATCTCAAACATTCGCGTCCTGCCACCCCGCGCGCTCACGGAAGCCCAAGCCCTTCGCGCCCATTCGCCCGCTTACCTTGCAACGCTCCGCACTGGCGAGCCGCGCGAAACCGCTACAGCCTCGCAACTGGACTGGGATGCTGGAGTTCTGACGATGGCCCTGCACGTCTGCGGCGGAATGATGGACGCGGGGATTGCCGCCTTGAAGGACGGTGTAGCCGGGACACTGGCGAGCGGGTTCCACCATGCGAAGCGCGACAGAGGCGCGGGATTTTGCACGTTGAACGGCTTGGCGATTGCCGCGCACGCGCTGGCAGAGCAGACCGGCGGACACATTCTCATTCTCGACTTGGACGCCCATTGCGGCGGCGGCACGCACTCGCTCATTCAAGCCCACCCGCGTCTCTGGCAGTTGGACGTGAGCGTTTCGGCCTTCGACGACTACCAGCCGGGGGCGCGGTGCTTGAAGGAATTCGTCAGCGACGCCCGCCAGTATCTCCGCACGGTTTGGCGGGGACTGCAAATGGTGGAGGCTGAATGGCCGGAGTTCGCCCTGTGTCTCTACAACGCCGGAATGGACGTTCACGGGGACTGCAAAATCGGCGGACTCGGCGGGATTGACGAACTCTTGATTACGCTGCGAGAAGAAATGGCCTTTCAATGGTGTAAGGAGCGGGGGATTCCCGTGGCCTACGCAATGGCGGGGGGCTACACGGGCGGCAGGATGACCCGTAAGCGACTTGTTGACTTGCACCGGCTGACTCTCAGTGCCGCGACCAGCAAGAGCGACGGTCCACCGGTTATCGCCGTGAATCCAGAATCCAAAACTGGCTGGTCATCAACTGCGGAACTCACGGGCAGTTTCGCTGAAGCGAAGGAGTGTTCATGAATTACGATGAACTAGCAGCCTACCAGCGCAGTTTGCAGGCGCTCCAAAGCCGCCAACAACACAAGGAAGCTCAGGAGAAGATGGATGATGTTGCGGCCCAGCTACGAATCGCAAATCTTCCGCCCGCAGAACGCGGGAAAGCACTACGAGAGCATGAAAGTGCCAAGCGACGCCGCGCGATTAGCTCATACGAATCGGATAGCAGGGCAAATTGGGAGGTTTTCGGTTTTTTAGGAGGTATTTTCCTCATTTCGATGATTGTTTTAATTGTGGGATTAAACAAAAAAGAGGCGCGAATAGCTGCTGCGGAAGCGATTAGAGATAAACAGGCGGCGAAAACGGCGGAGGAGAACAAGGCAATGGCGATTTTCCTGCGGAATGAACAGGAAAGGACGAGAGCTTTTGAGAAGCAGCAGAGCCAAGATGCAATCATCTTTAAGGAACGGCTCGCTGAGAGGGAGCGCAACCAAGCGCAACAAGAGGCGGCGGCGAAGCGACAAGCTGTGCAAGAAGCCACCTTCCAAAAGCTGTTCACATTTCGATTGAAGCGTGCCACCGAAGGCGAAGCCGTGTTTCAATACGACTTGGCCCAGCAATATCTGAACGGGCAAGGCGTTGCCAAAGACGTGTCCGTTGCAAAGGAGTGGCTTAAAAAAGCCGCCGCCCAAGGCCACAAGAAAGCGCAAACGCAGCTAGCAGAGTTGTCAGGCACCGAAAGTCCTGTCGCGAGGTAATTGCAAGTCACCAGTCATAAAACCTTCGGGATTCGACATACGCCTAACCACAGTCAGCACGAGGCCACTACATGAACCAACACGACTTCAACGAACTATTCCAGTCGCAGCAACTCCTTAGCCTCAACTCGAAAATTGCATCCTTGCAGTCGGCTACGCACGCAGCCGAGGCGAGGCGCGCACAGGAGAAAGCAGCTAAGGATAGGGTTTTCGCCGCCTTTGAGGAGTTCCAACTCATTCAGAAGAATCTCCACAAATTTCCCCTGTGGGCCGCGCTCCGATTGATTGCGCTACACCACGACTTGCAGGGCCACTTGCCGTATTCCGCGCTCGCACCTTTGAAGGCTCATGTCGTGGTGGATGAAAGCACATTCCCATTCTCCGCATTGTCCTTCGGGCCGCTTGAGCAGACCGACTTGGAGGCGCTCGAATACAAGGCGCTACTCAGCAAGCTCAAAACCGGAATTCCAGAGGCGCTTGACGAAGTGTTCAACGGTCATGCCGACGTGGATTCGGAGACGTTGACCGGCGTGATGGGATGTTTGGGTGCGGCTCACCTTGCGGAACTTGAAGCTGACGCTTGCCTCCAAAATGCAGAGTCAGAGTCAAGCCCTGCTGCTATGGCGTTCGTTTGTGTGTTCTTATGCCTAATCCTTCTTCCTTGCTTCATCGCCTTCATAATCAGTAGGAATGGGGTCTGGCTGGCAGTGCTTATAGGAAGTGTAGCGCCAGTCATCTTCTTTTTGAAAAAGCATTTGAACCGCAAGAAGGCCGAAACAAAGAAGGCTTATGACAGTTGGATAACCACGGGAGCGAACAAGCTGCGGGAAGCCATA
>RFSE01000313.1 GCA_009924135.1 Pseudomonadota bacterium
ATAGTGCGATACATGCTTCATCGTTAATGAAGGCGCTGCACTTTTCGACCGCCCTGTCACACACGTGACCCCGTCTCACTTTTCAACCGGCGTTTACACACCGGCTGGATGGTACGCATCGGCCGGGGATTGGACATTTACCAGCGCACGGAAACTTGGATTCAAATCGGTGCCAGTAATCTTAATGTGCGACCCTGCATGGAAACCAAAGTGAGCATCATCAGGAGGCCGGGCGGATGACCAAAAAAAGCCAGAATAGCATCCGCTCTGACTTGAGCGACAACGGTCGTCGGTTATTGCAGCTCATTGCCGATCAAATCCACTCGGCTGCGTTTGTTGCGGGGGATCCCCGCACCTACCTTGGTTACAAGGAATGCTGCGTCGCGCTTGGGGTTGCGCCAGCAGACGCGGATGTACCCTGGGGTCGTTTGTTGCAAAAGCACGGGCTGAACGACCTCAATGGTTGGACTCAACGACATGGTTTCGCCCGCGTGACCGGCTTGATTGTCAATCAAGCCGGTGATCGCCAATACTGCCCTGGTGGAGATTACTTTGCTTCCAATGGCAGACCCGACATGGATGGTCCATGGTGGGAAGATCAGGCAAGACAGGCGGGGAAGTTCGACTGGCAACCATTTCTTTGAATGGGCCACGTCCCCAAACCGCACACGTTTCCAGACCGTGCGGTCGAAGAGCGGGAGCGAGGCCCATGCGGGATTGGGCTTCAGATTTGCAATTGAGCTACCGCCACACATGCGCGTGCCACTGCTGATGGTCCCCAAGGTAGGATTCGAGCTGTCGTTGGGTGATACGCTGGCTCATCCGAGCTTCTTGGTTACCCAACGCCATTTCTTGTGCGCATTGTCCATGCACTTCTCGAACGCACGGTCGGTGCGAAGGAAGCTAAGGTTGCCCTCTTGCACCTTGGGAACGTAGTCACGATCCATCATCAAATCGGAGAGCAACAAGCGAACCCGCGCTGTCGCCAGCCAGCTCAGCACTTCTTTGTATTCGAGTGCCACCGACATCGTGGTCCCGTGCTGATCAGCCAATTCTTCGAGGTTCTCGTGGTTGAGCATACCCTGGCAGAGCAACGCCCAAAGTAGATTCCGGGAGCGATGGATGAACGAATACTTGTTCTGGCCCTTTTGCTCAATCTCCTGGGTGAACTTCCGCAAGTTGAATTGGATCTTGTAGCAGAGGAGGATGTGGCGGGAATCCGCTTTGAGACGGCTTTGCCGGAAGACCTGCTCGTACGTCCGGTCCTCCTCGAAGATTCGCCGCATATCGGAGAGCCTACTTACCAAGCCATCCGTGAGAAGAAAAGTTTGCGTTAGTTTGAGCATCTGAATCGCCCGCGAGTCCTCCTTGATACCGTATTCCTCCAGGTCTTCCGGGCTGAGTTGATCGAAGGCGTTCTCCTGTCGTTCGTAGTAAAGGCCGATGTCGGACCGGAATTTGTCCTGGAGCTCAAGTTGAATCAGGTCGTTGGCGTGTAAATTCCATGGTTCCACCGGATTTTGCCGGTTGTTGTTTACCGTGACGCGAGTGACAAATTTTTGATCTGCCTCGGTGATGATTTTGCACAACAAGCGTATTGATTCAAAGGCAGCCTTCCCCGTTTCGAGTTTTGGGTTGTCCTTATTTTTTTCGCGGAATCCGCCGACCGTCGTAACAGTTTGAGCGCCATTCAACAGGCGGGGAGCACGCAATCGGCACATCCCATCGAGCATCTCGACCTTTTCCGCGTAGAGCGTGATGCCATTGTGGTTAAAGGCAAAGATGCCTGGCGACTCAGATTGGTCCAAAATGATCTGCTTCAACGTGTTGGAAATGGCCCGATTCACTGCTTCGCCTTCGCCCAGGCCGTAACGAATGTTGCTGTCGAAAAACCGTGGCCCGAGTTCTTGGTGCATCCGGCTCAAGTCCAGAAGCCGGACGAAACCGATGTGCATTTTTTGCCCGGCCGGACCGTCAACGACGACGAGGTTATTGAGCGGCAGGTCGAAGGTCGTGGTTTGGCGCGGGTCGCGAACAAGTCCGACACGACCGCTGGAGGAGCGAAACTCGACGACGAATCCAACCCTTCGCTCGCCAAAGAATAGATCGACCAGAAACTTCTTGTTTTCGAGATCCTCGCGGAGTTTTTCCAAAACCTTGCTGCGTTCGGCTTCTTCCGGGTCGCCAGTGAAAACAAAGCGGAAGCAGATCTGATCGATCATCGCCCGGTTTTCGACGAGACAGCTACGGAGTTGGAGTAGAAACTGATTCTTAGCATCATCTTGGTTCGGCGAACGAAAGATGCGCTCCACACCATCCTCAATCAGGCGTTGGAGTGAACTTTTAAACTGGGTGTGATTCTCCGAGTATTTGAACTGAAACAGGTAAAGGTTCCGGCGTTGTTCATCGAAGTGGAAGCCGTCGAAACCGTAGTCATTACCACCGAAGGCGACCTGATTGACTGCCTTTTCCCTCGGGACCTTGTGTTCCTGCTCCAAATAGAGGAGGCCAAAGTAGTCTTCGCGAACGCCACCACAAGTGTTGCGAAGGTCGGAATAGGACTGATCGATGAGTCGGTTGGTAATCACGGGGTGAACGCGGTTTTGTACTTCGCTTCGAGCAGCCCTTTGGGCTGCAAAATCGTCATGAGCCTTTCCTCTGCGGCGAAGGCATCCGAGATGCGCTTGAAGAACAGCAGCGGAAGTAGGTAGGTCTTGAAGTCCGCCGCATCTACCGGCCCGCGCAGGATGTTCGCCGCCTCCCAGAGGTGGGATTCAAGCTGTCCAAGATCGATAGCGTGTTCGGCCATGCGGCGGTTCGGCCCCAAGCGGACTTCTGTTTTCCCTCAAACTCCGTGGAACCGGAAAAAGTGTGCCGAGGGCCGTGCCCGGGGGCAAGCAGGAATGAGAATCGCCCTGCCAAGAGGGAGGAAGCCTTCGTGCCGGGAGTGGGACGGGACCTTCTGCCCGCTTACAAGACAAGATGCCCTGCGTTTATCGCACGGCCCACAAACGCACGCCGAACTTTGCCATTGGACAGGAATTGACCCTGCATCACTGCTGATACCTAAAGAAAAGGGATCGGCATAAAGCCAACCCCTTCACCTCACGCCGCCAGCTTCCGAAGCCTTCGCTCCGGAGCAACGGGTGAAGTGGCCGGACGTGCCCGGCCCTTGGCCCACTGACGCAGGCCGTTGATCTGCTCCGCCATCTGCTTCGACAGTGGCACGAACTCGGTGAGCACCTTCGCGATGTCGAGGTCACTTGGCTCCCGTTCCTGCGCGAACGCCAGGAAGAGCGCCTCCGTGAACGCGGCTTCGATCTCACTGCCGGTGTATCCGTCGGTGATCCGGGCAAGTTGCGTCAGGTCAAACTGCTCCGGATCGCGCCCGTGCCGGGTGATGACGAGCTGCCAGATGGATTCACGTTCCCGGTCGTTGGGCAGGTCCACGAACCAGAGTTCATCGAAGCGCCCCTTGCGGAGCAGCTCCGGCGGCAACTGCGTCACGTCATTCGCCGTAGCGACCACGAACACGGCTTTGGTCTTCTCCTGCAACCAGGTCAGGAACGCGCCGAACACCCGGGCGGTCGTGCCGCCGTCAGTGCTGCCGCTGGACTTGGTCCCACTGAACGCCTTCTCCAGTTCTTCGCACCACAGCACGCACGGCGCGATGGCCTCGGCCGTCTGGATCACCGAGCGGAGGTTGCTTTCGCTCTGGCCGACCAGCCCGGCGAAGATGCGCCCGGCGTCCAGCTTGAGCAGCGGGACACCCAGGGACTGCGCCGTGGCCTTGGCCGTCAGGCTCTTGCCCGTGCCGGGCAGGCCCACGATGAGCACGCCCTTGGGCACCGGCAGACCGTAATCCCGGGCGCGTTGCGAGAACGCTGGACGGCGCTGAAGCAGCCATTCCTTGAGCTGGTCCAGGCCACCGATGTCGGCCAAGGATTCCTTGGCCTCGATGACTTCGAGCAGCCCGGTCTTCTTGACCGCCTGGGCTTTCTCCCGAGCCACCAAAGCCGGCTGCACGGAACCGGCCTCGACGACCGACAACGCGAAGGCGTTCTCCGCCTCCATGGTCGTGAGGCCCGACGCGGCGGCGAGCACCGCTTCGGCGGCTTCATCCGTGAGCGTGTCCAATCCCGCCGAGAGCAGGATGTTGTCGAGCACCGGGCGCAAGGCAGCCGGTCCCGGCAAGGGAAACTCCACGACAGTGAACTCCCTTTCCAGTTCCGGCGGCAGGCACAACCGGCACGCCGGGATGACGAGGTGCTTCTGCTG
>RFSE01000314.1 GCA_009924135.1 Pseudomonadota bacterium
CACGCACATCCACATCGCCCCGCCACTCGCCGCCCCGAGGAAAACCGCCCAGAACAGCCAGCCCAGCCCCGCGCCCAACGGCACGCCCCAGATCAGTTGTCGCCAAAACTGGCGTTCGTCTTCTGAGGACGGTGGGTTCATGCAACCGACGGTAGCCCAACCACGGTTACCACGCAATCGCCGGCCTGACTGTGCAGGGTCAGCGTGGTCCCCGGCGCATTATGCTCCTTGCGCACATAACCCAGCGCGATGCCCGGCACGATGCTTGTCAGGTGGCCCACTTCCTTGCCTTCCACGAAAAGCTTGTCGCCGCGCACCGGCAGCGGGTCCAGACCGGCGGGCAGGCGCAGGCCACGTAAAACCTTCGCAACCTGCCCGTAGGTGCGGATGCGGGCGATGACTTCCTGGCCGATGTAACAACCCTTGCTGTAGCTGATGGCGCGCGACTCGATGCCGGCCTCGGGCGGCAGGTTCGTCTCATCCATGTCCTGGCCGAAGCGCGGGAGGCCCGCCGCAATGCGTGTCGTTTCGAGCGCGTCCCAGCCGCAGGCCCGACCGCCCAGCGACTTCGCGGCGGCGATGAGCTTGTCGAACACGGCTCCGAGGGCGGCGGTGGGCACAAAGAGATCGAAACCCGGTTGGGCGACGGCTGAGACGCTCGCTCCGCTCGCCTCGCTCCGCTCGGAATGGGGCTCGACGGAGTTTCGCCCTACCAGACTTGGGCCGACACGCACCTGGTTCATCAGGTAAAGCTGGCCGAGGGTGGCATCCAGATACGCGCTGAAGGCGAGCGGCTTGACGGGCAGTTCCCACGGAAGTCCAAGCGCTCGGACCGCTTCCGCCGCACGCGGACCTTGCACGCTCAACAACCCATAGTGCGGCGCGGCATCCAGCAACTGCACATCCTCGGTGATGATGTATTTCTCCAGCCGCTGGGCGACGGCCGTACTGTAGCCCGGCTCGAAATCGAGCAGCAGTTCATCGGCGAGGCGGAAGATGTTCAGGTCGCTGTGCATCTTGCCTTTCGCGTTGACGAGGGCGGCGTAGCAGCCCTCACCGACCCGCAGGCGCTGCACGTCGTTCGTCACCTGGCCGTGAAGGAATTTTACCCGGTCCGCGCCGGTAATGCATAGGCGGCTGCGACACCCCAGGTCCAGCACACCCACGCTCGCGCGCAAGGCTGCGCGCTCCGCCACCGCGTCACCGTAGTGCGCGACGGTTTCCGCGCCGTTCACTTCGATGAAGTGCGCGCCGAGTTGTTGATGCAGTTCGTGGAGGGCCAACAGGTTCACGCGGGCACTCTAGCAAGCGGCGCGGAAAAGGAAACTTCGGGCCGCTTTGCCCCTGTAGCGGCGGTCTGTGACCGCCGGTTCGAACCACGCTCACCGAACGTCAAAACTGATTAAGACCGGCCTCCGAAGTTGGTAGTGGGGCAGGCTTCCAGCCTGCCATGGCGGGGCTCATACCAATTACTGGAATACTCTGGGCGAATCCCCATTTGAACCACCGAACGTTTTCTCCCTCACCCCGGCCCTCTCAACTGCTGTTGGCTTTTGCACAGTTCTTCCGAAGTAGGAAGATACGAGAGGGTTATGTCAATCTCGCCCTCGCCAATGACCAGTTTTTCCACGATGCTTTCGGCAATCTTCCGCTTCTCGTCCGTCGGCAATGACGGCCAACGGCTATACAGTGTGCGTGCCTCGGACAGCACTGCGTCGCTGGAAAGGTTGTTCACTTTGAGGTAGTCCACCTCGCCTTGCAGTTTCGGCAACTCGGCTGTGAGTTGGTTCAGCCGTTCCTCGGCCGGCTTGTAGAACTGTCCGAATCCCTGCGCGGTAAGCTCGCCGTCCAGATAGAGGCGATGGGTGCGCGTCATGTCGTCCCGCACTTTCTGCGTCTCGCGCTGGTGCGCCGCGAGCAATGATTCCTTTTCGGCCAAGTTTTGATTGGCTGCCTGCAAGTGGGCGACGATGCGTTCCGGGGTGGCAAAGAACGCCTGCAACTCGTCGTGGAAGATGCCCTCCAAGTCCACAATCGGAATCTTGTTCTGGCACTTCCGGCAGACGTATTTCGGCGAGTTGTTGCGGACATACATCTTGTGACCGCAATGGCAGTGGGCGAGGTTGCCGAAAACTTGGGTGGGCAGCTTGCCGGGTCGTTTCCAGCTTTTGAGCTGTTCCTCGATGATTTGGTTGACCTGATTCCAGAGCGTCACCGGCACAATCGGCTCGCATTCGACCTGGCCCCATTCGCTTTCCGGTTTCTCGAACGATTTCCAGTGACCGTGCTTGGTGGTGCGGTTGAAGTAGTAGGTGCCTTTGGCGCTCGTGTCCACGAGCACGCGCGTCACTTGCATGTCGCGCCAAGCCCCGCCCTCGCGCGTGCGGTAGCCGGCGGCGTTCAAATGCTTCGCCACCGTGCCCTTGCGGCGGTGCTGGAGAAACAACTCGAATGCCTTCCGGCGGATGGGCGCTTCCTCGGGATGGGGCACGAGCTTCCGGTCTTTCCACTCGTAGCCGTAGGGGGCGCGACCATTGATGGATTTGCCGAGCTTCGCGCGGACGTTGACGGACGCCTTCACGCGGTCGGCGATTTCCTCGCGCTCCCATTGGGCCATGGCGGCAATCATGGTGAAGAACAGACGGCCCGCCGGGGTGCTGGTGTCAATCGTCTCCTGCAAGGAAATCATGTCCGCGTGGGATTCGTTGAACCGGTCGGCGAACTCCAAAAGTTCCTTTGTGTTGCGGGCGAGCCGGGCGAGTTTCGAGAAGATGAGGCCGGTGATGTGGCCGCGTTTGATGTCGGCGAGCATTCGCTTGGCCTCGGCGTGCTCCTTGACCGTCTTGCCGCTGACGCCGGCAAGGTCATAGACCTCCTTGACCGTCCAGCCTTTGGCGGCGGCGTAAGCGCGGGCGCGCTCAAGGTGATGGGCCGGGCTTTCGCCCCGCGCCTGGTCCTCGGTGCTGACGCGAATCCAGATGCCGACAAGCTTGGCTTGGGCGAGCGGAGTGGGGTTCGTTTTCATACTGCGTTAAGGTAATCATAATGATTACTCTTTTTCAAGAAAGAAGTGGTCGTTTTCGCATGGTTTTTTTACGTTGCCGCCATGCGAGCCAAAAGAATTGTGACGGAAGAGAACCTGGCGACACTGGCGCAAGAGTTCCGCACCGCCGCCGGCAAGAACCGCGCGGAAGCGGCGCGCGAAATGGGAGTGGCCCGCCAGGCGGTGATATATGCGGAAGACCAGCCGGACAAATCCTTCACCAAACTGCGCTGCCGGATGATTGAAGCGTATTCGCCATACAAGGTCACTGGCCCGGTCTTCCTCTTGGAAAAGAAATGACGGCAGTTCACTGACTTTTCTTCTTTCGAGGCCGTGTTCGCATCGCGTCGGCCAGCATCGTGAGGCCGGCTGTCTCGCGGGCCTGCCGCTCCTCGGGTGTGAGCGGGGTTACTTGCAGTCGCACCTTGTAGCCGCGCCGCTGCCTCTCAGCGGGCGTGGTGGGATCGGCCTTCGGCGCTTCCGCAAGGTGTTTTGGTAGGCTGGTGATGAACTCGTCCGGCGAGTAGTAGCCGACGCGCGCTGCTTCTTCGGCAGAGAGAGCCGCCTTCACCGCTTCCGCAATCTGCCCCAAGCGCGCCGGATTGCCGGTAATCACGGCGACATGGACGAAGCCGGCGGCAAGGCACTTCTTCACGTTGCCGAACTCGTGGTCAATCGAGGTGGTGACGCTGATTTCGCACGCAATGGATGTCCCGGTGCTTTCCAACGCAAGGTCAACGCTGCCCAGGGGGTTCTGCAACTGCTTCTCCACGGTGACGCGGTAGCCGAGTCCTTCGGCGGCGGTTTTGATGCGCTGCTGAATGGCTTGGTGCTGCGCGCCGCCGCGTCCCATGTCCGATGGTGGGGAAGCGGGCTTCGGCTCGGCGGGGGCTTGGGCTGAGGGGACGGGCGGCTCGGTTTTCGGAACGGGTGCTGGTTCCGGCTTGGCCGGTTCCGAAGGGGCAACGTGCGGAAACGCTTCCGCTGGTTTCGGCTTTTCCTTCGGAAGCGGCTGTTTCGCTGCCGATTTTTGTTCGGCCTGCCGATACTGCGCGAACAACTCCGCTTCCACGTCCGCGCGGGGCTTCGCATACTTTTCTCTCGAAGCCGTGATGGCTGCTTGCCGGGTCTGCTCCGCTGTGTCCGCGTCCGGTTCCTCCGGCAGCGGCACGCGCAAGTTGAAATCACCATCGCTCCGCTCCAACCGGCAGATGGC
>RFSE01000315.1 GCA_009924135.1 Pseudomonadota bacterium
TCCAAGTCGTCAAGGTCATGACCCCGACCCCGGTGCCTGCCGCACCTGCATTAAGTTCCAGTGCTTCCAAGCCCGCGCCTCCGCCGGAGCCGGGCGAAGCGGAGACGATAGTTTCCCGTCCGCGCACCATCAAGGAAGCCCTCGCGCGCAAGGCCGAGAGCGGGCTGGTGGGTGATAGGATGAAACAGGATGGCGGGGTGAAATCCGTGGGACCCAGCGCCCTGGATGTGCGGGGCATGACCTTCGGCGCGTATGACGCGGCCATCATCCAGGCCATCCAACAGCGCTGGTACAGCCTCTTGGAATCCCGCCCGACCCCCCACGGCAAGGTGGTCGTCGAATTCCGCATGCACTATGACGGGCGCGTGACCGACTTGAAGGTCAACGACGCCGACGTAGGCGAGCTTTACTCGCTGTTTTGTCAGAAGGCGATCCAGGACCCCGCCCCGTTTCCGCGCTGGCCGAGCGACATGCGCCGCCAATTTCAAAGCGACCACCGCGACGTGACCTTCACCTTTTACTACAACTGAGCTTCTCCGCTTGCTCCGGCAGCCCGGAGGAGCCATCAATGCCGCCCGACAAATGGAAAACGCCATCATCATTGTGCTGTTTCTGACCTCGCTGATCAGCGTGACCGTCATCATCGAACGCGCGCTCATGCTCCGCGGCAAGCGCGTCATCCCCCCCGTGCTGGAAGATGCGGTGGAGAACTGCCAGACGCAGTCCGACCTGCCCATGCTCCGCCGTTTGTGCGAGCAGCATCCCTCCGCGCTCGGCCGGCTCCTGCTCGTCGCCGCCAACCACCTCGACTGCCCCAAGGCCGAGAACATTGACGCCCTGCAGACCCGTGCGCGCCACGAGATGGCCACGCTGGAACAGCGACTGGTGGTGCTGGAAATCATCACCGGCATCGCCCCGCTCCTCGGCCTGGTCGGCACGGTGTATGGTTTGATCATGCTCTTTACCGGCATGGGCCAGCAGGCACTCGCCGGGGACAACTCGCTCTTCGCCTCCGGCATCGCCCTGGCACTGCGCGCGACGCTCATGGGCCTGCTCGTGGCCATCCCGTCGTTGATCGCCTGGAGTTATTTCAGCAAACGGGTGGAAACGCTCGCCGTGGAGATGGAGACACTGTGCGACGAGTTCCTCCAACGCCAGTACCGGACCAGGAATCAGGCTCCGTCACAACCATGAAGCTAGGAACCCTTGATTAATAAGGAATGCAGGAAAGCAGGAAGGAAATGCCAGTGCTTACAATGAAACCATCTTTTCCTGCCTTCCTGCTTTCCTGATAAAAATTCTCTTCCTTCCCTCCTCGATTGAAGTTTACCAACCGCAAACGCCGTAACCCGCCCGCCGTCATCATCGTTTCGTTGATCGACGTGCTGATGGTCGTGCTCATCTTCCTGATGGTCACGACGACTTTCCGGCAGCAACCGGCCGTGAAACTCACGCTCCCCGAATCCAAGCAGGCACGCGAAGGCACCACGGAAAAAATCCCGCCGCTCTTCGTGGACATCGTCAAAATGCCTCCCCACCTGCACTTCGGCGGCCACCCCGTGACGGCCGAGAAGCTCCAGGAAGCACTCGCCGCCAAGGTGTTGGAAAATCCCAATGTCGTACTCGCCATCCGCTCTGACACCGATGCCCCCGTGGGCCAGCTCGTAAAGGTGATGGACGCCGCGAAGGTGGCCCATGTGAAGGCCGTAACCGCGTACACGAAGCATCCGGGCCAGTAGCCGGGCAAGGCATGGTGTGGCGGTCACAGACCGCCGCCACAGGTGCCCAAGGCGCTCACAAGCGCGAGTTTGATGGAAACTTGCTGCGTAAGACGGCGAACAGCAGGACCAGCGATTTCGTCTGAAAGGCTGACCATGAAATTGAACCAGACTTCGACCCGGCGGAATCGGGTCCAGGCACCCTCACCGCGTGGCGCAGTTACCTTCGCCATCGGGCTGGCGTTGAACTTACTGCTCCCCGTCATGGCGTTCGCCACCACGCTATGGGATACCGGTGCCCCACTGCCGGCGTCTGGCGTGCCGCAGGATCGGGCGGCGTGGAAAGCGGTGCCAACGGAACTATTTGCGTTTGAGGCCAATCCTGCCAAGGCGTCATCTGACCCCGGTTACTCCGGCCGCGAGTATTTCTTCACCGGGGACGCGGTCGTGGAAAATCAGGGTTTGCTCGCGGCCTTCTCCAAGACGCGAGGCACCGTGACCCTCTACGCCAAGAACGCAGCCGGGGCGGCGAGCGTCATCGCTGAGGCCATCCCGCTCGGGAGCAAACCCGGCGGGCCGATCAGCCGCGTGGCCATCGTCCGCAACGCGGGCGATGAGGTTGTTCTCGAAGTCACCTACGCCGGCGCGGGTGAGTCCGCCCAGTTCTCCGTCGCGCGGAACGAGATCGTGGAGTTGAAGCCCACGGGCAAACTGAAGGGGCTTCGCGTGGTGAGTCCACTGGATTACGGCGTCGTACCCGGCTTTCTCGGCGACGACCTCATTTATGATCCCGCTGCGTTTCCCGAATCGAAGACTGTGGCCGTGCCGTCGGAAAACATCTTCGTTGGCTTGCAACCCGGCGGCAACCGGATGCTCGTCGTGACCTGGCCGAAAGGGCATCAGCAGGTGCAACTCGGCCTCGGCGGTGCGGAGGGCAAGCGGCGGATCGAATCGCTCGACCTGCAAGGCGATGGCCAGAGCTTCTACCTCGCCTCGCTTGCCGCCCCCGGCATCTGGCACCGCGAAACGATGAAGGCGGGCTTTCTCGAAAAGGACGTGACGCTCGATTGGAAGCGCCCGTTCCCCGCGAAGTGGAAGACCCAGTTGTCCGAGTCCGGCACGCGGACGACCTACGCCTTCCGGCAGACCAAGGGCACCATCTGGCGCGGCGTGCCTGGGTCGTACGATTATCCGGTTTGGTTCGATGGCGAAACCGCCTTCCTCCGCTTGGGCAAGAAAGTCCCGCCCAAGGGCGACGCGCTCTTCTACTTCCTCGAAGCCCGCGACACCCCGGTGACGGTCACTACGCCCGTGGACATCCTGAAAGCCACCCTGGGCCGGCCGATGAGCGAGGCGATCCTTGATCCCGCCGGCCGCACGTTGCGCACGCATCACCGGCGCGGTGGCGACGGCGTGCATCGCGCCTGCACGTGCGGTTGTACGGAGGCGATCGAGGCGGTGTTCAAAGCCGGTGAAGAGACCGGCAAGAAGGCGTACATCTCCGAGGCAATTGACGACATGATCTTCTTCGTCCGCTGCCACGTGGACCGCATTGCGGAGTATCAACGCTTTGCCGATGACCTGACAAAACACCTCCGCGCCCGCAGCGCGGCCAACCCCGAACTGAAGGCCTACCTTGAAAATCTGGAGCAGCTCGTCCAGCAGATCCCGCAGGAGTGCGAAGTGCAGAAGGACAACATGAAGTCCCTCGACCACGCCGCCGAACTCGCCAAGCAGACAATGGCCCTCACCGCGAAGACCGATCCCGACAACGTGAAGACCTACGCCGCCCTGCTCAAGGCCTGGCGCGGCATGGGCGGCGCACAGGATTACGTGCTCGCGAAGTGTCACACCGTCGCGCGGCAGCTCTTTCAGGAAGCCGGCTACGGCTGCGCGGAACTGCCCAAAGCCGTGGCCGAAGCAGAAGCGGTCCGCGCCCGCTGCCGGCAGGTGCTCCGCAATCCCGACGGCTACGAGATTTGGGCGGATTATTAAGCCACCGGCAGTGGAATTTGGCCCAAGATTACAATCGACAGCATCCGCCCGCCTGAAGCGCCTTCACTCCATGAGCGAGCCAACCCTGAATCTGGTGGTGCTGAGGTCAGCCAATCTTGAGCAGACGGCGGCGTTCTACACCTGCCTCGGTCTGAAGTTTGCCCGTCATCGACATGGTAACGGGCCGGAGCATTTTGCCAGCGAGAATGCCGGCACCGTGTTCGAACTTTACCCGGTTGCGGCGGACGGATTTTCCACACTCGGAACACGTATTGGCTTCCGTGTTCCTTCAGTGGACGCAACGCTGGCGGCTCTGGGCAACTATCCATCAACTGTCGTCAGTCCGGCGCGTGATTCCGAATGGGGACGCCGGGCCGTGGTGGTTGACCCGGACGGGCACCGCGTTGAACTATTGCAAACCGAACCATGAGCAAACTACCTGTTGAGTCCGGCACGCTATCCGCGATGTATGGAACTACTCGCACCGGAAAGGTCGCAGCGTTGCAAAAAATGCTTGCGACTTCGTTGCTGGGCGCAACGCTGCTA
>RFSE01000316.1 GCA_009924135.1 Pseudomonadota bacterium
TGCGGGTGAGGGGTGACCGGGGCAATTTGCATGGGCATCCCCCACTCCACCAGCTACTTGCCGCTGCTGGCAACTTTCCAACTGCTTTTTCTAAGATGATGCAACCGCGCGCCATTTGACCACCGCACTGGAGGGCCACCAAAGGAAACGGGATCAGAAAGATTGGGTCATAAAGATTTCAACTCAAGCCCTTGCCATTTTTCTGACCAACTTTTTCTGACCCTCTCCGGTTCTTGAAGAGGGAGTGGCATCCCGCCAGATGATGCGGGTGTCAAGTCGCGCCCGAAGCAACCCGGTCTTGGGTAAGCCCGCTATTTCGGCACTTCGAACACCGCGCGCACCTTGTCCCGCAGGTGCCCCAGCTCGAAGGGCTTTTGCAGGAAGCCGGCCAGCCCCTTGCCCGCAAAAGCGACGGTGGCGTCCTGTTCACTGTAGCCGCTCATCAGCACCACCCGCAGGTCCGAGCGCACCTGCCGCATGCGGGCAAAGGCTTCCGTGCCGTCCATGTGCGGCATCGTCAGGTCAATGACCACCATCGTGAAGGCCTCAGGCTGGGCCTCGAAGATCTTCACGGCCTCACGCCCGTCGGCCGCGAGCGTGACGGTGAACCCGAGGCTCTCCAGCACGCGGGCCACCACCGCCCGCACGGTTTCCTCGTCATCCACCACTAGGATTCGGCCATGTCCCCGCCAGCCGTCGGCGAGCGGGTTGGGCGTGGAAACTTCGACGACCTGTCCACGCGCAACCGGCAACAGGAGCCGGAAGGTGCTGCCCTTGCCCGGCACCGAGTCCACCATCAGGGCTCCCCGATGACCGCGCACAATGCCGAGCACCGCCGCCAGTCCCAGTCCGCGCCCGGTGAACTTGGTCGTGTAGAACGGCTCGAAGATGCGGGCCTGAATTTCGGGCGTCATGCCGCACCCCGTATCGCTCACCTCCAGGAAAACGTAATCGCCTTCCGGCAGATCGCCGGCCAGCCGCGTATCCGCCAGATAACCCCGGTCCGCCCGCACCAGACCGGTGGAGAGGGCGATGATGCCACTGCGCTCACCAATGGCCTCGGACGCGTTGATGACGAGGTTCATGACGATCTGCCGGAGCTGGGAGGCATCCACCATCACGGCGGGCAGATTTTGGGCGAGATCAAACTTAAGGACCGCCCGTTTGCTGATGGACACCTGTAGCAAATGCGCGGTTTCCTGTACCAACCGGGTGAGGTTGACCGGCTGGACCACCAGGCGGCCCTTGCCGGCGTAGGCGAGCATCTGTTTGCAGAGGTCAGCGGCCCGCAACGAGGCGGTTTCGATGCGCTCCAAGGATTGGTCGGCCGGGGAGTGCGGCGGCAAGTCGAGTCGGGCAAGGCTGGCGTTGCCGAGGATGCTGGTGAGCAGGTTGTTGAAATCGTGAGCGATGCCCCCGGCCAGCACTCCGAGGCTTTCCAGCTTCTGCGTCTCCTGCAACCGCGTCTCAAACCGCACCCGCTCTGCCTCGACCTCGGTCCGGGCAATGGCGGCTCCAAAAACCTCGGCAGCGGCCCGCAAGGCCTCCAGTTCGCCGGCAAACCATTCGCGTTCCGTTTCGCGCTGGCCAAGGGCCAGGAACCCCCACCACGTGTTCCCAGCGAACACCGGCGTCAGTGCGATGGATTTCATGCCCTTGGATTCCGGCAGCCGGCGTTCGGAGGCGGGCAGCGCATTCACCGGGCCGTAAATGGATTCACCGCGCGCAAATGATTCACGCCATCGGATGCAGCCGCTGGCCGCATAGCCAATCGGTGCGCCACCGTTGGCCGGTGGCTCCGTCACGGGCCAAAGACAGTGGGCCCGGAAAGCCGGCTCGGCACCAAGCATGTCATTGGCGAACAAGCACACCGCACTGCACCCGGTGGCCTCCCCCAGTTCACCCAGCATTTCGGACGCGACCGTCTGCCAGTCTTGCGCGTGCAACAGGGTCTGCGCCGCCCGGGCAACGGCGTGCAGGATGCGGTCCCGCCGGGCCAGGGCCGCCTCGCTCCGACGCCGCACCGAGATGTCCCGCACATGGAGCAGCACCGCGACCTTGCCCTCGTACTCACAAGGACAGGCGGCCAGTTCGATGGGCACGACGTGTCCGTCCTTTGTCAGGCTTTCACTCTCCAGCAAAGTGCTCTCGCGGTTGAACAGCCCGGGGAAGTCCTGGCGGACCGCCTCACGCCGGTCGGGCGGCACGAGCTCCGTGACGTGCTTGCCGACCAGCTCGGCACGCGTCAGGCCGTGCAGCCGGCAGGCGCTTTGGTTCGCATCGACGACAATACCCTCGCGGCTCTCGACAAACACGGCGTCCGGTGAGCTTTCAAATAACGTCCGAAACCGGGCCTCGCTCTCGGCCAGGGCCTGCCGCTCCTGCCGGCGCACGGTGATGTCCCGGCTCACGCCGACGATGCCCGAAACCTCGCCGCGTTCGTCGCGGATCGGCACCTTGGTCGTCAGAAACCACCCCGGCGTTCCATCGGGTTGCGTGAACGCCTCCTCGCGATGAAGGACCGGCTGGCCGCTGGCCAGCACCGCACGGTCATCCGCGTCGTAGGCCTCCGCGTTGGCCTTGGTGGCTGGGAAATCATGGACCGTGCGTCCGGTGCCCTCATCGCCCGGGGCCAGGCCCAGCGCGCGGCGGTTGGCCGCGTTGTGCAGCAGGAACCGGCCTTCCTTGTCCTTGATGTAGATGGAGTCGGGGATCGCATCAATCAACGTGCGCAACAAGGCAAGCTGCCGCGCCAGGCCCCGTTCCGCCAATTCGCAGGCGGTCGCGGCGGCGGAAAGTCCGGCATTGGCCCGGCTCAACTCCTCCGTGCGGGCCGCCACTTCCGCCTCCACCCGCGCCGTGCGGCGCTGGACGGTGCGCAGGTAAAACGCACACACCACCGTCAGCAACAAACCGCTCGCCAATGCGCCATAGGGGTTAAGCGTCCGCATGGCCGCCAGCGCCCCGGGAGCGGGCCGGAAGAGCAAGGCCAGGGAACGTTCGCCGAGCCTCATGGGCAACTCGACGTACCAGCCCGCCCGCATGTCCGCCTCGGTCGGCACCGCAGCAGCGGCCGATTCTTTTGCGGGGAGATAGTGGATCAAGCGCTCCGGACTCTCCGGCGTCAGGTCCAGCGCCATCATGTCCAGCATCGTAGGCGGAGCCTCCAGCATCGCATCGCGCAGAAAATCACCGACCCGGAATATTCCATGCACGAATCCCGTCAGCCGGGCCTGTCGCTCCGGGCCCACTGCGGGCATCCCGCCGCCGCGATACACCGGCATGATCGCCGCATAACTCAACTGCTGGGCCGGCTCGTGGAACGGCCGGAACGGACGCGTCAGGACCAAGTCTGCGTCATCGCAGGCGAAATCGTGCGCCGCCCGGTTCAAGGCCGTCCGCACGTCCAGGCCCAATGACCGCTCGCTGCCCGCGAGTGGTTCGATATACAACACTGGCCAGTAAACCTCCCGGGGCGTCGCCGGCTCCGGGTTGCCAGCGGCATTCCGCTGGGTGAACCCAAACGGCCGGCCCAGCTCACGGGCCGCCTGCGCCTCCACCCGGGCGCGCTCCGACGCCGGCACCACGGGTGCCCAGTTGATCGACCGGATTTCCTTATGCCGTGAAAGCAGCAGGCGCGTGACTTCGGAGAATTCCGCCCGTGACAGATCGCCGCGCCGGCCCATGAGTTCCGCGAGATTGTGCAGCAATTCGTCGCACACCTCCCCCGAATCCCGCACCGCGCTGGCCGCCGCCTGGGCCTGGAGTGTCAGGTGGAGTTCGGCGCGTTTCTCGTCCCAGTACCGCACGAGTTGAAACACCCCGAGCGAAAAGGCAATGCCCAGTGCCGCAACCACCAGCACCCAAGCCGGCTCGCGTCCCGCCGGATTTACACGGGCTTCCCTAACAGGATTGGGTATGGCGGACAAGCGGAGCCATGCTGGCTAAACGGCAGTCGCTTGTCTGTTCCAAAATTGGGTCCTCATTACCTGACCTCTGCCACCCTGGTCGGACAGCCCACCCGGCGAGCTAGTTCATGCTCCCGGTAATCGCGGCGGTGGGATCAACTTCCTTCAAGGCAAAAGCCGCAGCCTGCCGGATCTCCTGATTAGCACCCCGCAGCGCCTTCTGACGAAGCGCTGGGACCGCTGAACGCGCCTGTGCGTGAAACTTACCCAGTGAAACGATGGCCATGCGACGTACCTC
>RFSE01000317.1 GCA_009924135.1 Pseudomonadota bacterium
CCAATGTCCCGCAAGTCGATCTGACGAATCCGGAGATTCTCAAAATGACCTTGAAGGAACGGATCGTCGATCACCGGAACAAACCGGCCTGCCTCGCGTGCCACTCGCGGATCGATCCGTGGGGCATTGCGTTTGAGAACTACGATGCCCTCGGTGTCTTCCGGACCAGCATCAAGAATCAGCCGGTCGATGCGACCGCCGAACTGTTCAACCGGCAGACGCTGGCCGGGGTCGATGGTCTGAAACGCTATTTGCTCACGGACCGGCAGGATCAATTTGCCCGGGCGATGGTGCATAAGCTGACGGCTTATGCGCTTGGCAGGCCGCTTTCTTTCGCCGACCGTGCTGACATAGACAGCTTGACCGCACAATTCCGGCAACGCGGTGACGGCCTGGGTGACCTGATAAACCTGATCGTCAGCAGCAACCTTTTTAACTCCAAGTAAGCATGAAACATCCCATGAGCGATAAATCCCTCACGCTGAACCGCCGGGCGTTTCTTCGCGGTGCCGGCGTGGCGCTCGCGTTGCCCTGGTTCGAAACGTTTGCGGCGGGCGGCCTGACCAAGGACGAGACCCCGAAACGGTATGTCAGCATCTATCATCCGGACGGGGTCGGTTTGCCGCTCAAGTCCGATCCCGCGTGGAATGATTGGAGCTGGTTTCCCCGGGGCGGCGAAAAGGACTTCGAATTTACCAAGGTGCTGGAGGTGCTCGAGCCGCTGCGCAGCGACGTCACGATCTATTCCGGCTTGTCGCATCCGGCGGCCAGAAACGTTCACGGCCATTCCAATGCCGATCAATATTTGACGGGTGCCCCCATCGGTGGTCACGGCCCGTATCAGAATACGATCTCGCTGGATCAGGTCTATGCGGAGTACGCCGGCGACTTCACCCGGCATTCCTCGCTCGTCATGTCCACCAATGGCGGAGTAGGTGGTCCTCGGGGCGCGCAGACCCAGTCCTTCAATCGTGAAGGGCGGCCGATTCCGGCGATGAACCGGCCAAAGCAAATCTTTGACCTGCTGTTCGTGACGAGCGGACGGGACGCAGCCGACCGACTGGCGAGAAGCAAGAGCGCCCTCGATCTCCTGATTGAGAACACGCGCTCGCTGGGACGCCAGCTTTCCAAACACGATCAACAGACGCTCCAACAGTATCTGGATGCCGTGCGCGACACCGAGTTGAAGCTCGCGAAGGCCCAAAAGTGGATCGATGCTCCGATTCCCAAGGTGGACACCCGCAACCTGCATCTCGAGGCCGAACCGAAGGAAGCCCGGCTCTATTTCCAGACGATGTATGAATTGATCTACCTCGCCTTCCTGAGTGACTCGACCCGCGTCGCGACGTTTCAGTTGGGTCGGGAAAACGGCGAAGGCCCGCACGACCTGCTGTCACTGGCCGTCGGGCTTGGCGGTGCCCATGGCCTGACTCATGCCGTCAAGGAGCCCGGCGGCTGGCAGAACCTTGGCACTTATAATCGCTACCAGGCCGAGGAATTCGGTCGGTTCGTGCAGAAACTGAAAAGCACTCCTGAGCCGAACGGCAAAGGCAACCTGCTGGACAACACCTTTGCGATGCATGGCTCGGCTTCCAGCAGCTTCCACCTGTCACGGAACTATCCGATCATTTCTGCAGGTGGCAAAAACCTCGGCTTTACTAACGGCCGCTATCTCAAGTTCGGCAAAGGAAATGAGGACAATCAGGCCGGTGCCGGCATTGCCAGCGATGCGGGATGGACCAGCAAGATGGAAGTGGAGGAACTGCCGCTGGCGAAGCTCTTCGTCACTGTCTTGCAAAGGCTCGGCGTGGAGAAGGACTCGTTCGGCGGACACACCGGAACGTTGACCCGGGTATGATCCCGGTGGCACTCGCAAGGCCAATCTGCGCAGCGACACGGTTCGGAGTTCATCGTTCGGATGGGGCAGCGCTGGCTCAATGAAAATGGCCTCAAGCCATTTGCATCCAACGAACCCAGGACAAATACCTATTCGTACAGTGAAGCCTTGAGCCCCGGCAACCACACGAGACCCGGCCATGAAAGCAGAAGCTGGTACAGGACTTTGATGTGCTGGCGAAGCGGCGAAGTGATTTAGACCGTTTACGATGGGGCCTCGGGGCCGGCTAAAATTCGGTGAGGTGAGCACCGTCTCCCGGCGAACGGCCTGCTCAGAGGTCTTTCCACGCATACCCGAGCCAGACGCCAAGCAGCCAAAAAGATGGTAACCCCATGATCCAGTATGACCGCCGCAATCCGCCGTAAGACCTGATCTCGGAGCGCCGGGCGAAGTAAACGGTTAATGCGGCGATCACCAGCAATCCAATGCATCCGATGGCCGCAAGAGCCAAAAAATAAAGCTGAGTGTCGCTTTCGGAGCTTCGAGTCCCGGCCCAGGCTTGTGGGAGTAATCCAACCGGTACGCCTGTGAGAATGACCGGCACGAAATAAAGGACCCGGTGGCGCAATTCCGTATAGTCATTGGTGGCCGCATGGGGCTTCTCCGGTCGTACGGCACCATCCAGCCGAGGTGGAAGCGGTGGGGGAAGCGGCGGAGGCGTTTGAGCATTGGCTTTAGGAAGGGGCGGTGGTTGCTGCATGATGGTAATGGCGTCTAACGACCCGAACTCAGTGACGGGGCGCGCTACGCACGAATTGCGACCGCGTGGCACGCCCCGAGTTTCCATTAACTGAAGGGAAGTAATTATTTTTTGAGAGTTAGCCTATACACCGGCCTGCCGTCAATTCCAGCCTTCTCCGTCATCCCGCCCAGCAGTATCCCTCTCAATTTGCAGACAGGCTTTTAAGAGATCGCGACAGGAAGGCACAACCACCGCACCCACACTCTCAACCTAGACGAATTTCGCCTGTTACGCCCCGCTGGGGCTTGGGTAAACCTTACGGGTGATCCCAGGGCGGCGCTCGTGCCTCGCTTGCCCTGGGCTGGCTTGTGTCAGGCCTTTGGCCTGAGCACTTACGCACCCAGCGAGCCTGCATCGGCGCGTCAAGGCACGAGCAAGCCGCTGGATTTACGAAGACACGGGGCAAATGCCCCGGTGCTTCCAACTGCCTTCAGCAGATCGCCCCGGTTCAGGCGGTGGTGGTGAGGGACTCCAGCTTGCCGAGGATGGTCTTCTTGCCGGCGGCTCCGACGATCTGGCCGACGGGTTTGCCGCCCACGAAGAAGAGCATCGTGGGCAGGCCCTGGATGCTGAACTGCTGCGCGAGGTCGGGCAGGTCGTCCGTGTTGAGCTTGGCGACTTTCACCTTGCCGGTTTGTTCGGTGGCGATTTCCTCCAGTACCGGAGCGAGCATCCGGCACGGGCCGCACCAGGGGGCCCAGAAGTCCACGAGCACGGGCGTAGCGGACTGGAGCACTTCGGATTCGAAGTTCGTGGCGGTGATTTCAACGGTGGATTTCATGTTCAGTTTCGGGTTAGGAGTTTCGGGTTGAGAGTTTGGAGGGACAACTGTTCTTGAGCAGAAATGGCAGCATGTGCCGGAAGGGCGGGTTGCCTTCTCCCTTCGCGGAGCGAGGGGAGAAGGTGGCCGGAGGCCGGATGAGGGGAGTGCCACCTGCGCCGACGCAAGCAACCCCTCTCCCCGGCCCTCTCCCCTTGCTCCGCAAAGGGAGAGGGAGGTGACCGTTCTCCGGTTTCGCCATGCGCCATGGTTTCATCGGGAACTGGTTTGAAGGTTTGGCAGCGGGTCAGGCTTTGCCGCCGAAGGTGACGTAATCATCGAGGTCGAGCACATCGGCCCAGGTGGTGATGTCTTCGCGGGTCGTGCTGAGCTTGCTGACGTAATTGGCGAAGTAAGCCAGCGTCTCGGCGTCGCTGTCCGGGCCTCGACGGTCATGGTAATCGCTCCACTGCTGGATTTCCCACGGGGTGCGCGGGTGCTTCGCGTTGGCTTGCAGCCAGGCGAGAATCTCGGTGTCGCTCTTGCCCTTCTTCAACTCGGCCAGCAGCTTCTTCGGGTCGAACCCAATGAACTTGATGACGTGCTGGTCCAGCGGGCAGTTGTAATGGTACTCGCCGTTGGTGCCGGCGAGGGTGGCGCGGCCCTTGTCCAACATGCGCGGCAGCAGGACGTAGCCGCCGAGGCGGGTGCGGGGACTGCGCGGGGGGCGTTGCGTGAGGTCAGGGGCGGAGAGTTTCGGTGTGCTCATCGTTAGTTTCGAGTTTGGGGTTTGGGGTTTCGAGT
>RFSE01000318.1 GCA_009924135.1 Pseudomonadota bacterium
CGTTGGTTCAAATCGGGGATTCGACCAGAGTATTCCAGTAGTTGGTATTAGCCGGGGGCCAGTCGGACCAGCACTTTGAATTCGCTACGTCACCCTCAATCCCTCTCCCCGGGAGAGGCGGAGAGGGAGTAAGGCGGACGGATGCCGGTTCGGGGAACCCGGCCTACAGGGGGAACTCGCCTGCGAGGACGTCAGTGATGCGCTGCCGCGCTTGGCTTACTTTCCGCCGATGGCCTTTTGGAAGTCAGGCTGGGTGCGGATGGTGGTGAAGCGGGGGTCGGTGGCGGCCATGACCTGGAGGTTCTGGGCCTTGGGGTCTTGCTTGAGCCGGACGTTGCTGTTCAGGACGGCGTTGCTGACGGCCTGGATGGCGGCATTGGTCTTGGACTGGAAGGCGAGCAGGGCACCAAAATCATACCACAGCTCGGGGCTGGTGGGGTTGAGTTTCAGCAGCCGTTGCAGACTCCCTTCCAGTTTGGGCACGTTGCCGGCGAGCTGGTAGGCCTGCAAGGCGGTCTGCAGGCGGTTGTTGTCCGCCGCCGGGTCGGCGAGGATTTGGTCGCAGAGGGGCATCAGTCGCGCGAGGCTCATCTGCGCCTTGGCGGGCTGGCCGAGGGCCTGGTAGGCCTGCACGACCGGCAGCAGCATCGCCGCGTCATTGGAGATGGTGGGGCCCACGGCGTCGAGCGTGGCCAGGGCGGCGTTGGTCTGGCGCGTCTGGACGTAGGCGGCGACGAGGTTCAGACCGGCCTGGACGTTCGCCGGATTGGCCCGGTAGGCCGTCTCCATCTGGCCCAATGAGTTTTGCACCTGCATGTTGGAACCCTGCATCTGGCGGATCGAGGTCAATTGATCGATCAGGTCTTTGGCAGAGCGGTTGTGCGGGTCGAGCTTGGCGAACGTGCGGGCGATCATGAGCGCGTCATCCGTGCGGCCCAGGCTGATGAGCAGGTTGGTGTAGCGAAAGACGGCTTCCGGGCTGTATGGGCAGAAGGCGAAGGCCTGACGGAAGGCGAAGTCGCACTCCTTGATCATGCGCTGCTGCTCCGCGAGGTTGCCGCGCCGGCCCGCCTCGTTGATGCGCCAGAAATAGACACCGGCAATGGCGCTGCGCAGCTTGGAGAAGGCCTTTTGGGCATCGTCATCGCGGACGAAGCGGCCATCCGGGAAGACTTCCTTGCCGGCGACCTTCACGTTCTTGTAATTGCGCCGGACATAGACCTGTTCGGCGAAATCGCAGATGTTCGAAACGGTCGTGTCGTAGGTAATCCAGTTGCCGATGAGCCGCTCGGTGTACTTGCTCCAGAAATGATGGTCGCGGTCCACAATGTCCTGCGTCATTTCCGGCAAGGGCTGCCGGTTGATCTTCATGATGATGCCCGAGGGCGTGAGATGCGGATACATCCAGTCGAGCGGGAAGCTCTCCTCGACGTAGAAGTCGTGGTCCGGGTTTTTGTCAAAGATGACCTTGGTGAGGAGGCCGTTGATGGACATCACGGCGACCTGGCCGCTGACCTGGATGCGGCCGGTGGCCTCGTCGTAGCGGACGTCTTCGCCGGGCCGGATTTGCTTCGGCTCATTGGGCAGTTTCATGTCATGCTCCAGCCGTTTGCGCGCGTCCTCGACGTACTCGGTGAAGGCCTTGGAAGAATCCTCCACGGTCGGCGTGTGGATTTCGAGGTCGGGATAGACGCCGCCTTCGCTCTTCGCTATCGCGTCCGGATAGGCCGCTTCGAGCAGGAGCCGGTTAAGCCGGATGGCGGCCCAGGTGAGGTCCTGTTTCGCGAAGCGTTGGAGGCGGGAATCCAGTTTCACGGAGGTGAAGCGCTCGGGCATGTAGAAGGTCACGCCGTTGGTGAAGAACTGTTCGCGGCGGAGTTTCATCGCGGCCTCGCGGGCTTCGCGGATCGCGCGCAACTGCGGCTCCGTGCCACCGGACTCCTGGGCGCGGCGTTCGTTCTCGGCATACTCGCCGTAGGTGCGGTGCAGGTCCTCGAACACCTTCCAGCGCTCGGGCATTTCGCGCTCGATGAGTTCGTTGAAGTCCCTGGCCAGGGCCTTGCGCAGTGCCCCTTCATCACCGCTGGCGAGCTGGCTGCGGGTGGACTCGCTGAGGTTTCCGGCCAGCCACTTGGACAGGGGGTCCTGCTGGGGGCCGGACTGGAGTTTGGCGGCCAGGGCCTTGACGTTCGTGAAATGCTCCGGCTCGAAGAACGAGGTGCCGGCGCGGCGGTCGCGTTCGATGCCTTTGCCGATTTTCTCACCAAACGCCCAGTCCAACGGACGGGCGATGTACTCGCCGAGACCCACGAGCCGGGAGGCCGCGCCCATGTGGTAAGGCTGTCCGCGGGCGCGTTTTTCGCGTTCGGCCCGGTTCAGGAGCCCGCCCTGCACGTAATCTACCAGGCCGGCGAAGAACGGCGGGTCCTTTTGCGTGCTCCGGTTGTAATGCGCCCGGATGTACATGAGGTAGGTGGCATCCGCGAGGGCGTTCTGGGTGATGATGTAAACGTCGCGCCGGTCGAAATCCGGGTTCCGCCGCTGCTCCGGTTTGATGAAGCTTTCGCAGAAGATCATGTAGGTGGGACAGAAACGGCCGGGGTCCGTGCCGCCAAAGAGCACCGTGTGCGGCGTCATCTCGGGGTAGGTGAACTTGGCCCGTTCGGGGTCTTTCAACGCGGCTTCGCGTTCCTTGCGGTCGTAGGTGAGCTTGCCGTCCTTGGCCTCAACCGGCGGCGTGAACATGTCGTGGCCGAACCAGAAACCAAACAGGTGGCCGCGTTGTTCGTTATCCGACCAGTGCGACAGAATCGTGTGGGCCGGCAACAGCGCGAAGAGGGCGAGCAGGATCAGCAACGGCATGCGCGTGCGGAAGACGGCAAAGACCAGCGCGCCCGCCACGGCCATGCCGAGGGCAAACTGCGACGTGAGGATGGCCAGCGGGTATTCGACCCGCAGGTCATCCAACGCATACCACGCCACGCCCGCCGCCACGGCGCAGCCGGCGAGCATCACCCGGCGGAAGAAGGCATACTGCGTCACCACGGCGGCGGCCATCAGGGCCAGTCCGTAGCCCAGGCACATGGTCACGGGCACATAGGAAGCGGTGAAAAAGACCTTGAGCAACTGCTGGCTCTGCCGGTCCGGGGGGGGATTAAACAGGTAGATCAGCATCAACGACAGGAAGAGAAACAGGGTCGTCAGGCCGGCCAGCCAGGCGCGCTCCGCCCGCCCGCCGGCATGCCGCAGGAAGATGAACGGGATGATGCCGATCAGCAGGAACAGGTAGCCGTAAATCATGCCCGCCATCACGGGCTTGTATTCAGCGAAGTGCGTGGCCAGCTTGAACAGGCAGACAAACGCGTAGAGCCCCGAGGCGGCCCCGAGCCAGACCTTTTCCTCCTGCTCGATGCGCCGGTAGAAAACGATGGCCAGGGGGATCAGGGCGATGAACAGATAGACGATGTTCATCTCGTCAATGGACCCGTCCACGTAATTCTGGATCTGGCCGAAGAACCGGTCCAGGGAGGAGGTGGGGTTGCCCTTCTCGTACTGGCCACGGCTCAAGGCATGGAGGAAGCCCTCAACCGTGCGCGGGTAACCCCATTGCATCGGGGGATCGGACATGCCCGCCAGCGGCATGTAGAAGTAGAACGACGCCCCAAGAATCCACATGCCCAACATGGTGAGAGCGGGCTTCCATTCGGTGCCGAGTTTCGTCCCGGTGTGGAAGAACAGCCAGGCGGTCAACAGCATCGAGGCCACACCAATGACGAAAAAGGCGATGACGTACGCCATGTTCAGCCCGGAATTGGCAATGCCGCCGGCCGCGCCACCGTACCGCACCAGCAAAATCAGGCCGAAGACCAGGAAGATTACCACGTTGCCGAAGAACACGTCGCGACCGAGTTTCACGTCCCGGGCGAGAACGGCCACCTCGATGCCGATGGCGGCGACCAGCAGGGTCTGGTGGTTCGTGAAACAGATGCCCAGGAGGAAGACGGACGCATAGAGGTACCACCGTTGATGCGGGGCGTACATCCAACGCATCAACAGGATCATGCAGCCGGTCAAGGACAACACGCTGATGGCGTACACCTCCACGATGACGGCCTGGCTCCACAGGTAGCCGTTGAAGGCCATCACCGTACCGGCCACATAGCCGCACACCACACAGATGGCTTTCTCGGCCTTGGC
>RFSE01000319.1 GCA_009924135.1 Pseudomonadota bacterium
AGCGCGGCGTGGGCGGCGGGGCGGCCAGTGGTGAGCAACAGGAGCCCGGCGAAGAGGGCCAGGAGGCTGCTGGCGGGCCGGTTGCTGTTCGAGAAGCTCAGTACGTTTTTCATGGCTCCAATTTACGCGCGCGTTTCGGATGCGGTATCGGGCTAGGGGACCGATTGGAGACTGAGGGGGTCCCCTAGGGGATGGGATAATACCCCGGAGGTCGTGAAATGGACCTGGCCGATGAACGGCACTTTCAAGGGGATTTTGACCAAAACCCAAATTCTTATCAAACCGTGCGCTACTTGGGCTGGTAAACCCAGCAGATGCCTAGTTTATCCCCAATTCCAGTCGTGGCGCGTCAGCCACGCAATTCCGTCACCACGCGGCCTTCGCTCAGGGCGATCGGGCGTCCCACCGGGGTGATGATCTCTTTCGCGGAATCAACGCCCAACTGGGCCTGCACGGTGGCGTGCAAATCCTCGACCCGCACGGGTTTGTCCGGTTCTTCCTTGGTGCCGGTGGGATCGGTTGACCCGATCACCCGTCCGCCGGCAAAGCCCCCACCCGCGACCAGCATGCTGAACCCCTGCGGCCAGTGGTCGCGGCCCCCCACCGGGTTGACCTTGGGTGTGCGACCGAATTCGCCACCGCACAAGACCACGGTGTGTTCCAGCAGTTTGCGCCGCTTGAGATCGCGAATCAGCGCGGCGAACGCCGGGTCGAGGATTTTGACCTGCTTCGCCTGGCCTTCGTGGTTGTTGGCGTGGGTATCCCAGCCATTCAAGGTTACCTCCACGCAGCGCACGCCGGCCTCAATGAGGCGCACGGCGGCGAGGCAGCCACGACCGAAGGCGGTGTCGCCATAGGCGGCGCGTTCGCTCGCGGTGGCCTGGCTGACGTCGAAGGCCTTCAGCTGGTCTGAGGTCATCATGCGACGCGCCCGGGCGATGGTGGCTTGATGCAGCGTCTTGTGTTCGTCGAGGTCGGGCCGCCGGCCGCTGGCGAAGGCGCGTTCGACGACCGCCAGGCTTTCCAGCCGCTGCTCCTGCCGGGCGGGTGCAATCTTGGTCGCGACATCGGGCACGGGTTTCATCGGGTCATCCACCTGGAACGCGTCATAGCGGGCGCCGAAAAAGCCACCCCGGGCCGGCCACTGGTTCGGCAGGATGGAGATGTGCGTAGGGATCTCGACCTTCGCGTCGGGCAGTTCGTGGCAGACGATTGCGCCGATGGAGGGATGTACGAGCGTCGGGTTTGGGCGGTAGCCGGTCTTGATGTTGTAAATGGCCCGTTCGTGGTCGCCCTCCTTGCTGACCATCGAGCGGATCAGGGAAACATCGCCCATCACGCCGGCGGTTTCTTCTAGGCCGGGCGCGAACTGGACCCCCTTCAACGCGGTCTTGATCGCACCGGTCCCGGCGGCAATGCCTGTGCCCGGATGCGGATCAAAAGTTTCCAACTGGCTCGGCCCACCCGCGAGCCAAAGCAGAATGACCGAGCGCGCCGGTTTGCCTTTCGGAGCCTCCTCGGCATTGAACGCGAGCAGATCGGCCAGCGGCGTGAGCCAAGCCAGACCACCGACGCCAGCGGCCTTGAGCAATGTACGGCGCGAGAGGTGGTCCGCGCCGCCGCAGGGATAGGACAGGTTCGATTTCATTTCAGTGGTTCCAGGAGAACTCGGTGGAATTCAGCAGCGTCCAGTACAGGTCGGACATGACATCGCTGCGGGCGTCCCCTTTGGTGTCCTTGAGTTTCGTGACGAAGTATTGGCTCTCCTCGGGCGTGGGCTGGCGGGTGAAGGCAGCGAGGTAGGCCGTCTCGACGGCGGAGATGTCATCCGGGGCGAGCGTGCCGATGCGGGTGGAGGCATTGAGCAGCGGGTTTTTATCGGTGTGATCACGCACGATTTCGCCGTTCATCAATAACAGTCGCTGCGGAATGGTGCCGCCCTGGGTGCCGAACTCGTCTTCGCCGAGATCGCCGTACCGCTTGACGAAATTCCCCAGGTCTGCCGCGCGCTTGATGCGGAACAACACATGCGATTCCGCGTTGATGGTGGTCAGCGATGATGCTTGTATGACACTGCCAGCCATCTGCTCCGGCCGCAGCCGCGTCAGGGGGAACGACGCCCAATGCGCATCGGCCTCCTCTGGCACGGCATGTCCCCCATCCGCCGCCCGGCTGTCGAGCTGGAAGACGCGTGTGGCGGCGATCACCCGGATCAGCCGCTGCAAATCGCAGCCATGTGCGGTGAAATCATCGGCGAGTATTTCCAAGCCCGGCGGGAACGGGCCGTGCAGCGGGATGTCATCCACGGGTGTGACGAGCGGCCGGTTGAAGATCAGTGCCCAGACGCGGTTGACGACCGCCCGGGCGAAGGGCCGGTTGCCCGGTGCAGTGACCCAGCCGGCCAAGCGCTCACGCTGCGTGCCTTGCGCCGGCACCAGCTCAGGGCTCCAGGGCACCACGGGTTGAATTGGGCGGGCCTCCTTCGTGCGGAGGTAGCGGTACTCGTATTTCAGGTCGGAGTTGTCGCGCAGACCGGTGAGGGACATCTCGGCCGGGGCGAACCAGGCGGCCAGTTGATGAAAATCCTGCTGCTTCCACTGGCTGCCGAGCTTGCCATCGTGGCATTGCACGCAGTCAATGCGGACGCCGAGAAACGCGCGGGTTACCCGTGCGGCCAGTTTCGCCTTGTCCGGCCCCTTGTTGGGTTCGACGGTAACAGTGACGAAGTTGACCTCCGGCCGGGTCGTCCACATGCCGGTGGAGTCCATCAACGCGCGTGCGATCTCGTCATACCGGCGGTTTTCGTGCAGCGCGTCGCTCAACCAGTCGGCCAGCCGGCGGCGGCGATAGATCAGAAACGGTCCGTCCTCGACGCCGACATAGGCACGGGCCAACCGCTCGGCCAGGTAATCGCTGTAACGACGATCCTCAAACAAATGAGCGATCCACCACCGGGCGCGTTCGGGTTCCGGCAGTGTCTCCAGTGCGCGAATTTCCTGAAGCGAAGGAACGGTTCCGGTGAGGGCGATGGACAAGCGCCGGGCCAGCGTGAGGGAATTCGCTGGTCCGGCGGGCTGCAATCCGCGCTGTTTCCAGTCGGCTTGAAAGGCGGCATCCACCGCTTGCACCACCGTGCGAATATCGGTGACCGGCCCGGGGAGTTTCGTAACGGGCAACGGATGCGGCGACCACAGCCGGTTGATCAGGGCGAGCGCGCCGGCCGCGACCAGCGCGAGCAACAGCCCGTTCCGCAGCCAGACGATCCAGAGTGCTTGTTGCGGCATGTTTGTTAGTTTCGCGCGCCCGCGCAGGCGCGTCAAAAAGTTTCCGGAGCAGCATGGGGGCGCGTTTCCAATGCTGACGCCGCCGCCTGCTTGCGGTTACGTTCGCCGGCGGCCCATTCTCATAACCCGGTTGAAACCATTCGAGTTTCAAAGTGTTATCAGATTCGGTTGGATGAACGACGATTTCATAATTCAGGCCGAACCGCCTCCGCTTCCGGGGATGCCGCCGCCGTTGCCGGCCACGCCGCCGCCATTGCCCGATCCGCTGGCGCTGTTGGCGGTCGTGCCTCCGCCGTTGTCCGCAGGGCAGCCTCCACAGTTTGGAGAGCCGCCGCCGCTGCCCGAGACCCCACCCCTTGCGCCGACGCCGCTGCCGTTGTCCGGTGAAACTGTCACCCCGGCCAGCGCACCGGAGCTGGGCGCGCCACCATCGGATGCTCCACCGCCACCGCCACCGCCACCGGCGCGGAAGCCATTCTTCCGGCGGTTACGCGACGGCGTTGCCTCGGTGGCCGAATGGTTTTTTGGCGGAGCCGTGCTCGTGGTCGGATTGGCTGTGCTGTCCGTCGTGCCGGGGCTGAATTTCCTGAGCCTTGGCTATCTGCTGAATGTCAGTGGGACCGTGGCCCGCACCGGACGCTTGCGCGATGGTTTCATCGGCATAAGGAAGGCGGCGGTGATCGGACGGTTCATCGCGGGCACCTGGCTGGTGCTCTGGCCCGTCCGCATCACCTCCGGCTTTTGGAAGGACGCCGTGCTGATCGCTCCGGACAGCGTCAACGCGCGGTACTGGCGGATCGCGCTGGTGCTCCTCACCGGACTGACCCTCTGGCACATCCTGTGGGCCTGTAAGCGGCGGTCGAAAAGTGCGGCGGGTGGCGCTCGAAAAGTGAGACACCTTCCGG
>RFSE01000320.1 GCA_009924135.1 Pseudomonadota bacterium
CGCGCTCGGCGGCGACGGGCAAGTCACGCTCGGCAACGTGGTGGTGAAATCCAGCGCGCCCAACTTCTGCGTGACGCCGGCACCGGCCGTCAAACGATCGGAATTGATCTGCATGCTGCCCGTGACCGTCGCATTATTCCCGTAGGTGAGGCCCGTGTCATTGGCCAATACGAGAGTACCACCGGCCAGCGACATGGCGGCATTGTTGCCCAAGGCGTTCGTGTTCGTCGTGGCGCGCAAGGTGCCCGCATTCAGGGTCAATGTTCCCGTGCTCACCAGCACGTCAATCGTATTGCCCGTGGTGTTGCTCGTGTCCAGACCGTTGCTCGTGGTCGTGAAGTTCCCAGATGCCCCCACCGTGGTCACCGCCGCCACCCCGGACCAGCCGCCATTCCGCGAGGTTTACGAAATCATCCGCACCAATCTCGGCAGCCTGCCACCGGACGCGGTGGACCGCGCCGCGTTGAAAGGGTTGCTGAACCAATTTGAAGGCCAGGTCATCCTGGACGGCCAGCCCGCCGGCACCCCGAGCTCGCCGACCGGGCCGGTGGTGAGCAAGACCGCCGTGTTTGATGAGGCCTACGGCTATGTCCGCATCCATCACGCGGGCCAGAAGCTGGATGAAAGCTTCGGCACGGAGTTCAGCAAACTGAACAGTTCCGGCAAGCTGAAGGGGCTGGTCATCGACCTGCGTTTCGCGGGCGGTGCGGATGAAAAAGCGGCGGCACGCACCGTTGACCGTTTTCTGGCCGAAGAAAAGACCCTCGTCACCGTCAACGGCGAAGCGGTCCGTTCGACCACCAAGGCAAATGCGATCTCACTGCCCCTGGCCGTGCTGGTGAACCAGCAGACCAGCGGCGCGGCTGAGTTGCTGGCCGCGTTGTTGCGGGATAACCGGTCCGGCCTGCTCATCGGGGCTACCACCACCGGCGGCATGCGGCAGTTCAAGGAGTTCACCCTGAGTTCCGGCCAGCGGCTGCGCGTGGCCACCAGCGGCACCAAGGTGGCCGGCAATCAACTGGTCCCCACCGCCGGACTGCGTCCCGATATCGGCGTCACCGTCGGGGCGGAAGAGGAACAGGCGTTTTACACGGAACCCTACCGGACCCTGGGTCGCAGCAAGACCGGCACGGAAGTCGCCAGCAAGGGCAACAGTAATCAAGGCCGCTTGAACGAAGCGGAACTGGTACGCCGGATGAAAGAAGGGCAGAGCCTCGAAACCGCGATGTCCAGCGGCGTCCCCGCCGTCACCACGCCGCAGGTACGCGACCCCGCCTTGGCCCGGGCGCTGGATTTGTTGAAGGGCATTGCCGTCGTGCGGCAATCGCGTAATCCGTGAGGTGGATTGGCGGGGCCGTTGCTTGGTCAACGGGCGGAAGATTTGCCTCGCCCGCGATGGCCATGATGTGGCCGATGTGGATTTGCACCAGGCCTGCGTGTCGAGTTTGCGCGAGGCCGCCGTGCCCATCGCGCAGTATCTTGCAAGCAACGGGATTCCTTTTGAGCCGCTGCGCAGCTTGATCATTTCTTCGGCGGCCTGGCTTTCTTCTGCTTCGGTAGCTTTTTCAAATCCTTCGTGGCCTCCTCGAAATCCGCGTCCACCGGGCGCGGCGCACCGGCGTTGAGCGCCTTGAACTTGTCGTATTCCAGCTCGGCTTTGGCCTGGGCCATCTCGTGTGAAATGCACCCCGCATGGGTGAGGATGTCGCGGTCATTCAAAGTCAGAAACCCGTTCAGCTTCTCGATCCAATCCGCCATGTGCATCGGCACGCGCCGCATGGCCTGGCCTTGGGCGAAGATGAGGTATTGCTCCACGAGATTGTTCAGCGCCGCCAGTTCCGGTTCGCTCAGGTAGTTTTTGGTGATGACGACATCCTGTTTGCGAATCGCCGCGCCCCGCCAGTTCGTCAGCCCGAGGTTGGGCTATTCCGCATCCACCCGCCCGTGGACGATCTCGGCCGCCGTCTGGCCGGTGATGGCCCAATGCACCTTGTTCTGCACCGTCTTGAAAAACAGCAGGCTGACCTCCTGCGTGGGGTCGTAATCAATGCTCGTCGCGTAAATGTCCGTGATCTTCTGGTAAAACCGCCGCTCCGAGGTGCGGATGTCCTGAATCCGCCGCATCAACTCCTCGAAATAGTCGAAGGGTTGATCCGGATTCTTCAGCCGCTCGTCATCGAGGAGGAACCCTTTCACGATGTATTCCCGCAGCCGCTGCGTGGCCCAGATGCGGAAGCGGGTGGCCACCGCGCTTTTCACCCGGTAGCCGACGGAAAGGATGGCGTCCAAATTGTAGAAATCCACCCGATGCCGGACGGATCGGGCGCCTTCCTGGCGAACCGACAAGGATTCCTTGTAAGTTGCTCCGTGCTGCAATTCGCCCTCTTCGTAAATGTTCTGGAGATGCAGGCTGATGTTCTGCTGGGTCGTCTGGAAAAGCTCCGCCATGTGCTGCTGCGTGAGCCACACGGTCTCCCCCTCGAACCGCACATCAATCTTCAGCTTTCCGTCCTCCGTCTGGTAAACGAGGAACTGGCCGCCCGGCGGTGGCTCTTCTGAATTTTCGCTCATGGCTTCAACTTCTTCTCATTGGATTCTGGAACTGACAAAGATTCCTTGTCGATTGCCCGCGCGTCATCGGGAGAGGCCGGTTCCCTAGCTGCAGGACGCCGGATGGTCTCGCGCAAGCGCCCCACCCGCATCAACTGGCCAAACGAATCCCGCTCCGCCGCCGGTTCACCGGGCGCGAACTGTGGCCCGTGCCCGACTGCATAGCCCAGTTCCCCGAACCATTGGAGGGCGGTGTCTTCGACGATGGATTCGTTGAGGCTCATGCTTGGTGCTATTCTTTGACTTCGAGTAACTCGCCGAGGACGAGCGCAACGTAATCACGCACCTTTTTGGCCTCTTCTTTTGAGTCGGCGACATGAACAGCAACTGACGACCGCGTGTAAACTGAGCGGACAAATTTCCCGATAAGCTCTTCGACTACGTCGATGGCGTCGCCGAACGCCTTTACTTGAGGATCCTTTGGTCGGCGAGACTTGAGGATGAAGATCGCCTTTTGCTTCATTGTCGGGCCTTTCGTATCAGCTTCTTGCTTCTATCCGGGCTGCCCGATTACCGCCTCATCTGGTGCAAGTGAATCAAGAGTTTCGCGAAGCGCTTCCCGAAATTCAACGGTCGTTCCGCGCCACGACTTCCGATCAGTTTGGTGTAGATCGATCAGACCTTGCTCGAACGCTAGGGCAGCGGAGGGCTTCACATTGTGTAGGCTAGCAATCAGACGCACGTGATGTTCTCCTACTGGGGACTTCACCCCGATCTTGGTCATAGGCCGCACGCTGCGCAATTCAAGTGCGTCGACGCTATGGCGAATTTCTAGCAGACACTTTCGAAAATCTGACGGCGTGGTCCGGTTCTGCGCAAGGCGAAGCAGGTTTTGCATTTGAGCATCTAGCTCCGAAAGCGCACTTTCTTTTTGGTCTTCTGGAAATTGGAGGCGAAATTCCCCGAAGTAAGTCTTCACAAAGCTCCGCACAGCCTCCTTGTCTTCCGAGCGATTGACATGGAGGGCTTTCGTCTTGCGAATCCGTCGAGAGAGGATCTCTAGCGCCTGCGAGAGTGTTTGTGCGGACTCGTTCATCGCGTTTGGGGCTGGTTCTTTCTTCTTAAGCGCCGCGCTTCTTCGCCTTCTTGTTTGGGGATCTCTGCTTCCTCAGCTTGGCAGGTGCACCACCGGAGCCACTGCGTGGGAGATTGTGAGCAATTAGATTGTGACCAACAGGATTGAGGCGATACCCTCCTGCATTGCCACTGTCGAAGTATCCTGAATTTTTTGCGTTCGTGAGAAGCATTCTCGGGGCTTTTGGCAGTGGAAACGCCGCTTGTTTGAAGTATTTGGCCGTTGCTTTCACAGGCGTCCCTCATGGCCGTCTTTTCCTCATCAGCAAAATCAGCAATGCTCGGAATGTAGTCGCGCAATTGAATCGACTGATTGAACGAACCAGATTCGCAAAACTCTTTGGAGAACGCGCGACGCATATCTCCGTGTGTTTGGGGGTTCGCGAGGAGTGTCTCGAACACCGCTTTTGCCAATGTCTTTGGTTGCTCAAGGTTCCCACTGATGCCTTGAACCTTTCCCGCGAAGCCATACGGGTCGGCTCCCAA
>RFSE01000033.1 GCA_009924135.1 Pseudomonadota bacterium
GCGTCCTCGCCTGCGAGTTCGGGCGGCGTCTCGCCGCCCGCAGGTACTCGGGGCGGGACGCCCCGGTAACTCGCAGGCGAGGACGCCTGCGGTACATGGTAGGCGGTGGCGGACCTGCTCCTGGCGAACGCCACAACTCGCTGCATCTTACCCAACAATTCCCGCAGTTGGTAAAAGGCATCCGTACGTTTCGCCGCCTGAACACGGGACTCCGTACCGGCACGGCTCCTCACCAGTTCTTCGGCAACTCCGGCAGGGTCGCTTTGAGGATGCCCCGGATGCTTTGCTTCTCAGGGGCAGGAAGGTAGGCGTATTCCTTGTCCGGCTTCGCGGTATCCAGTGCCTGGGCGAGCCGGGTGAAGACGCGTTGCTTCATCTCCGGTGGCAAGCCTTGGAAGGCGAGGCTGTAGATCATGTAGCTGCACCGGTATTGAAACAGCCGGGTGCGGAGGTCGAAGTCCTTGAGCGAGGCTCCCCCGGGTCCGATACGCCGCACGCTGGCGAACTCGCGCTTGAACTCCCCGTTGCCGGCAATGCCGCCCGCTGGCAGCGGCACCTCGTCCGCGAACAGCAGGTAACGCGTCAGCGCGCGGGCTTGCTGGTCAAGCTCGGCCGCATGGGCAGGCGTGAGCTTACCGTTGCCCTCGGCGAGGTCCGTGCGCGTGCGATAGGTGGCCTCGATGGCGCGGTTCACGAAGCCGATCTGATGCTCGTGCAGCAACTGTGGCAGCACATCGCTGTGGGGCACGAGGTAGCGTTCGTAGCTGAACTGGGTGCCGGGGGGAATGGGAATGCGTTGCACGCCCTGCGGGGTGGAATTGCCGATGTGGTTGCCCCAGTGGTTGGTGAAGTTGGCCAGCCCGGTGACGTACCAGCCCCCAAACCGCTGATCCAACGGAATGCCGTGGCCCGATTGCTCCTGGCGAAAGGCCTTGAGACTGCCGCCGCGCGGGCCGGGGACCACGGACTTCACCACGGGTCCGGGCACATAGCCGGTGTCCTCGCGCGCGTGGCAGTTCATGCAGCGCGTCGCGCGTTCAGGATGGGGCGTCTGGCCGGGGCGCGGGATGTCGAAGATGTAGAAGACGCCGCCGAGGTCCGGGTCCACGGAGACAATTTCGATTTTCCCGCCCACGACATAACCGAGGTAAACGTCCTCGTTGAAGAAAATCGCGCGCGGGCTGCGGGGGGAGATGAGGCTCAGTTGCAGGCTGGTCGTGGAGAAGACCAGCATCTGCGAGGACGCCGGGATGTCGAGCGACCGGAGCACACTGGCGACAAACGCCTTCTCGCTGCCGTAGTCCAGCGGGATGCGGCCGGCGTAAAGGTTGGTCATCCAGCGGCTGAACCGGTCGTGCGGCGTGCGCTTCCAGTAATCATGCGGGGGCTGGTCGAAATCGCGGTAGTCGGCGGCCCCCGCCAGACTGCCAGCGAGCAGGAACAGCGAAAGCCAGGCAGCGAATTTCATGTGCGAATCAGGATAACAACGCATGGTCAGACGTAACAAGTCCGCGACTGAATGCGGTTATTTATCAGGAAAGCAGGAAGGCAGGAAAGGGGATCGCGGGAATGCTCCGGCTTTGGGCAAAGCTCAGCATCTTGCAATCCGGGATGCCACATGGGGAGCCTTCTCCTTTCGCGGAGCGAGGGGAGAAGGTGGCCGGAGGCCGGATGAGGGGTGCGGCCACCCTCGCCCACGTACGCCACCCCTCACCCCAACCCTGATACGTCTTCCGGAGTTAATCACCAGCGAGGGCAGCCGGTGCAACGGCCGGCTGCTCCCGAGCTGGTGAATAACTCCGCCGGCGGGCATCATACCGGCGGTGAACAACCGGCCCCGCTGCCGGCACGGCTGCCTAGCCCACACCCTGCGAGGGTCAGGGAGAGATTGCCGCCGGCGGCGGTGGCTTCCGGGCCAAGCGCTGAGAGAACATCACCCCATGAGGGTTCCTGTATCAGGTCGCGCCCGGCCCGGCGGCCCGGCCCGTTGCGCGCCGCTCGCACCATGAATGCCAACTGGACCCAACATACGCACTACGCGGCCCTGGACTGGGCCAGCGACCACCATGACGTGGTCGTCGTCGATCGCGCCGGCACCCTCGCCGCCGAATTCCGGTTCGCCCACACCGCTGCCGGGTGGGCGGAGTTCACCGCCCAGATGCAACCCTTCGCCGGCGCGCCGCTGGCCCTGGAAACCTCCAGCGGCCCCGCCGTCGACCAGCTCCTGCAACGCGGCTGGACGCTCTACCTGGTCAACCCCAAGGCCGCCCAGCGCTACCGCGACCGCAAGGCCCCCAGCGGCACCAAGACCGACCGCCACGACGCTTGGAGCCTGGCCGACGCCCTGCGCACCGACGGCCACGGCTGGCGCCAGTTGCTGGCCCAGGACGAGGCCACCGCCACCCTGCGCACGCTCTGCCGCGACGAGCTGGGCCTCATCGAACAACGCACCGCCCTGGTCAACCAGCTCCAGGCCACCCTGCGCGAGTACTACCCCGCCGCGCTGGCAGCCTTCGACGACTGGACGCAGCCTTACGCCTGGGCCCTGATCCAGCAGTTCCCCACCCCGCTGGCGCTGCACAACGCCGGGCAACGGAAATGGGAGCAGTTCCTGCACACCCACCGCCTCTGGCGCGCGGACACCGCGCCCGCGCGCCTGGAGTGCTTCGCCCAGGCCCAGGCCCTGCCGGCCAGCGCGGCGGTCGTCACCGCCAAAAGCTTGCTGGCCACGACGCTGGTCAAAGTCCTGCAAGCCCTCCAGGGCCAGCTCGACGAATACCGCCGGCGCATCACCCAGGGCTTCACCCAGCACCCCGACCACGACGTGTTCGGCTCCCTGCCCGGCGCAGGCGAGAAACTGGCCCCGCGCCTGCTGGCCGAACTGGGCGCAGTGCGGGCGGTTTATCCCGACGCCGACGCGTTGTGCTGCCAGGCCGGGGTGAGTCCCGTGAGCATCCAGAGCGGCAAGCTGGACAAGGTCCGCATCCGCTGGGGCTGTGACGTGGTGCTGCGGCACACCGTCCATCTGTGGGCGGACTGCAGCCGTAAAATGGGTCAGCGGCCTCCTGGCCGCCGCCGAACCCAAGGCCGCCAGCGTGTGAATAACTTTTATGAAAAAGCACTTTTCAGTACAGAGAACATCTCTCCCCGAGGAGAGGGAGTCGAAGGCCAACGACTTCGTCGCCGTGCTCCCTTCCCGCTGCCTTCTTGCCAAACGGTTCAAACAGCTTGGCTCCCGCTTGGCCGTGGCCAATGGCCACCGGGCTAGAGCCTGGCACTCATGAGGTGCCAAGAAACAGAGATGCGCCCCCACGCCACGTTGGCGGGCCAATCCACTTGACCCCTTTGCCCCTGCTTGCGACAAACAGCGGCATGAAGCCGATTTCACTCGTCCTCGCGGGACTTTGCGCCTCGCTGGTGTCCGCGTCCGCCGCCGATCACCTGCTGCATTCGTGGCAGAAAATCCAGCTCACCGACCAGTTCTGGAGCGAGGGCGCGACCTATGCCGACCTCAACAAGGACGGTCACAACGACATCATCTCCGGGCCGTATTGGTGGGAGGGGCCGGACTTCAAGAAGCGCCACAAATACTACGACGACGCGCGCACCTTCACACGCAAGAAGGCCGACGGTACCGACGAGAAAATCCCCGGTTTCGAGGGCGGCCTGGGCACCAAGAACACCTACTCGGACAACTTCTTCGCGTTCACCTACGATTTCAATGGCGACGGTTTTCCGGACATTTTGATCTACGGTTTTCCCGGCCAGGACGCCTCGTGGTTTGAGAATCCCGGTAAAGCGGGTGTGACCACCGACAACCCTTGGAAACGCCACAAGGTTTTCGACGTGGTGGACAACGAGTCGCCGACGTGGGGCGATCTGCTCGGCACCGGCAAGCCGGTCATCGTCTGCACCTCCGGTGGCTTCATGGGCTACGTGCAGCCGGATTGGGCCAACCCGACGAACAAGTGGACCTTCCACCCCATTTCACCCAAAGGCGGCTGGGCCAAGTTCACGCACGGCATCGGCTTCGGCGATGTGAATGGCGACGGTCGCATGGACCTGCTCGAATCCAACGGCTGGTGGGAACAGCCGGCCTCACTCGCGGGTGATCCGGTGTGGAAGTTCCACCCGTTCAGGTTCGCTGCCGGCGGCGCGCAGATGTATGCCTACGACGTGAACGGCGACGGTCGGCCGGATGTCATCACGAGCCTCGCGGCGCACGGCTTCGGCCTCGTCTGGTGGGAGCAGCTCGCGGAGAAGGACGCGAAGGGTGAGCTCCAGTTCAAGCAGCACGTCATCCTGAACAAGGAGCCGAACGAGAGCCGCTACGGCATCAAGTTCTCGCAGATCCACGCCATCGACCTCGTGGACATGGACGGCGACGGCCTCAAGGACATCGTCACCGGCAAGCGTTTCTGGGCGCACGGTAACCACGGTGACGCCGAGCCAGACGCGCCCGCCGTGCTCTACTGGTTCAAGCTCACGCGCGGCGCGGACGGCACCGTGGACTGGGTGCCACACCTCATCGACGACAACTCCGGCGTCGGCACGCAGGTCGTGGCCGGCAACATCAAGGGCGACAAATGGCCGGACGTGGTGGTGGGCAACAAGAAGGGTACGTTCGTTCATCTGCACAGCACGAAGCAGGTGACGAAGGAGGAATGGGAGAAGGCGCAGCCGAAGGTGCTCTTTGCCGATGCAGGCAAACAGGAACTCAAGGCCGAAGCCGTCGTCACGCGCACCGGCACGCCAGCACCTGTCCCAGCGGGGACGGCCAATGCCAAACCCAATCCGCCCCTCGCTCCCGGCGGCATCCTGCCCGTCGGGGCCGATGGCAAACCGCTCAACACCGACTTCGAGACCGGTGACCTGCGCGATTGGACGGCCACCGGTGAGGCGTTCAAGGGCCAGCCGGTCAAAGGCCCCATTAATCAGAACCGCAAGTTTGGTGCGGGCCGGGTGGCGAATCATGTCGGCGATTATTGGATGGGCGGCTATGAGAAGCTCGAAGACACGCCCACCGGCACGCTGACCAGCGCACCGTTCAAGGTCACGCAGCCTTGGGCTGCGTTCCTCATCGGCGGTGGCAGCCATTCCGAGACGCGCGTGGAGCTGGTGGCCAAGGACACCGGCAAGGTCTTCCTCACC
Source organism: Pseudomonadota bacterium (assembly GCA_009924135.1). GTDB lineage: Bacteria > Verrucomicrobiota > Verrucomicrobiia > Limisphaerales > SXTU01 > SXTU01. The sequence continues at coordinate 5,152 of RFSE01000033.1, forward strand.
GCCCATGGACAGAACAACGAGGCCATGCTGCCGGTGGTCGTGGATTTGGCGGCGCAAGCCGGCAAGGAGATCTTCATCCGCATCGTGGACGAGCACACGGGCGGCTGGGGCCATGTGAACTTCGACGACTTCAAGCTCTACAAGGAAAAGCCCGTCTTTGCCGCCGTGGCCGCCGCGTCACCGGGCGGGCAGAAGCCCAATCCACTCCCGACGGATGACGTGAAGTACGCCGGTCTTTCCCCAGAAGAAGCGGCGAAGGCGATGACCCTGCCGCCCGGTTTCAAGGCCACGCTCTTCGCGGGCGAGCCGGACGTGAAGCAGCCGATTGCCTTCTGCATCGACGATCGCGGGCGGCTCTGGGTCGTGGAGAATTACACCTACCCGCAGCGCCAGCCCGAGGGCAAGGGCACGGACTGCATCCTCGTCTTCGAGGACACGAATGGCGACGGGAAGTTCGACAAGCGCACGGTCTTCATGGAGGGCCTGAACATGGCCAGCGGCATCGAGTGGGGCTTCGGCGGCATTTATGTCGGCGCGGTGCCATGGCTGCTGCACATCCCTGTGAAGGAGACGGACCAAGGCCCGCAACCCGCCGGTGAGCCGGTCAAGCTGCTCGAAGGCTTCGCCTGGCAGGACACGCACGAAATGCTCAACACCTTCACCTGGGGTCCGGATGGCTGGCTCTACGGCTGCCACGGCGTGTTCACGCATTCGCATGTGAAACCGGTTGGTGCGCCGGACACGGAGCGGCAGTTCATCAACGCGGGCGTGTGGCGCTGGCATCCCACGAAGAAGCGCTTCGAGGTCTTTGCCGAGGGCACGAGCAATCCGTGGGGCGTGGACTTCAACGAGTACGGCCAGTGCTTCATCGAGGCGTGCGTGATCCCGCACCTCTTCCACATGATCCAAGGCGGGCGTTACCAGCGGCAGGGCGGCCAGCACTACGCGCCGAGCCTGGAAGAGGCCCGGCGCATCGTGCCAGACTACTTCACGCAGGACTTCTCCAAGCCCGGCAAGCAGCCGATCAACCCCTACATCTACGACGATCTCAAGACCATCGCGGACCACCGGCATTACGCAGGCGCGGGCGGACCGCACGCGGGCAACGGTCGCAGCGACCAGGCCGGTGGCGGCCACGCGCACGCGGGCCTCATGTGCTATCTCGGCGGGAGCTGGCCCAAGGAGTACCACGGCAAGCTCATCATCGGAAACATCCACGGCCAGCGCCTGAACATGGACATCCCGGAGCGCGCGGGCAGCGGCTACGTGGGCAAGCACGGCGCGGACTTCATCAACTTCAACGACCGCTGGAGCCAGACGCTCAACCAGCAGATCGACCAGGACGGCAACGTCTTCGTGATCGACTGGTATGACAAGCAGCAGTGCCACAGCGGCAACCCGGCGGTGCACGACCGGAGCAACGGGCGGATATTTAAGATCAGCTACGGGGAGAAGAAGGGGACGCAGGTGGATTTGGGGAAGCTGAATTCCCCCGAGTTGAGCGCGACCTTGCGGCACGCAAATGCTTGGCAGGCGCGTCATGGGATGCGGCTATTGCAAGAACGTGGGCCGGACAAGGCGCTGGCGAACGAACTTCGCGGGGCCTTGCGCTTGGCTGACGCCGCACCAACCGGTGCAATCGACGGTTTGCCCAAATCTGTAACAGCAACTCCGGTACAACTGCGCGCTCTGTGGGCCCTGCACTCAACCGGAGGACTTGATGAGGGGACGGCGGTCACCACCTTGAAACACGCCAACGAACATCTCCGCGCCTGGACCATCCAGCTCCTCTGCGAGGGCAAGAACCCAGGTGCCGCCGCGTTGAAAGAGTTCGCCCGCCTCGCCAAGGAAGACCCATCACCCGTGGTGCGTCTCTACCTCGCCAGCGCGTGCCAGCGTCTGACCGTGGCAGAGCGCGCGCCCATCGTCGAAGCCCTGCTCGCCCATGCCGAGGATGCGGGAGATCAAAACCTCCCGCTGATGTATTGGTACGCCACCGAGCCTATCGTCGCCGCCGAGCCGGCCAAGGGCGCGCTCCTGCTGGCCAAGGCCAAAATCCCCATCCTCCGCGAGTACATCACCCGCCGCCTGACGGCGAAGTAACAAAGCGCGGACGCCCAGGTCCGCAGTTGCCGGCCTGATACCAACTACGTCAAATGGTCGGAATAACCCGCCGCTGGTAGGGCGCGTCACTCCGTGCGCGCCGCCCGCCAACCTAACGCGTCCTTGGCTCCGCACGCCCCGGCGGGCAGGGGCTGCCCGCCCTACCCGCGTTCTACCGGAGCTCACTGGTAGCTGGCCTGACAACGGGGCTCCCGTCCTCCACTGAAAAAATACTTTGTCGGATTCCCAGCGCGGGCGGCGATAGCATGGGAAAGCATGCACGATGATCTGGATTTGCTGCGAAACTTCGGCCGGGACGGCGCGGAGGACGCCTTTGCCGAATTGGTCCGGCGGCATGTGAACCTCGTCTATTCCGCCGCGCTGCGCCAGGTCCGCTCGCCTCAGCTCGCTGAGGAGGTCTCCCAGTCCGTCTTCACCGATCTCGCCAGTGACGCCGCGCGGCTGCAGCCCGGCACCGTCCTGGCCGCCTGGCTGTATCAGGTCACGCGGCGCACGGCCATCGACGTGGTGCGCCGGGAAGCCCGCCGCCAGCTCCGGGAACAAATCGCCGTGGAAATGAACGCCATGAACTCAACTGCCTCCGATTGGGCGCTCGTGGAACCGCTGCTCGATGACGCGATGGCAGCCCTTGATGAAACCGATCGCACGGCGGTCCTGCTGCGCTACTTCGAGAACAAATCCCTGCGCGAAGTCGGGGCCGCGCTCGGCACGTCGGACGACACAGTCCAGAAGCGCGTGAGCCGTGCGGTGGATAAACTGCGCGAGTTCTTTTCCCAGCGCGGGGTCACCGTCGGGGCTGGAGCGATCACCGCCGCCGTTTCGGCCCACGCCGTGCAGGCCGCGCCCGTCGGGCTGGCCGCTGCCATTTCCACTTCGGCCGCCCTGGCCGGGAGCGCCGTTGTCACTGTCACCACTGCCACCACCCTGCAAACCATTGCCATGACCACCCTGCAAAAGCTCGTTGTCACCACCGCCCTCATTGCCGCCGTCGGGGTGGCCATTTACGAAAACCGTCAGTCAGCCGAACTGCGCAAGGAGAACCAGCGCCTGGTTGCCCAACTTGCGCCGCTCACCGAGCAGGTTCGCCAGTTGCAGAAGGAGCGCGACACCGGCACGAACCGCCTGGCCGCCGTGGCGACCGAGCTGGCCAGCGTGAAAGCGCAGCCCACCGAGGTCCACAAGCTGCGTGGCCAGGTCGGGGTGTTGCGTCAGGAGCGGGACGCGATCGGGAGCAAAAGCGCGCTGAGCAAAATCACCGCCGATCCGGAGACGCGCAAGATGATGCGCGAGCAGCAGAAGATGGGCATGAGCCTGCTCTACACCGACCTGGCCAAAAACCTGAACCTGACCCCCGAAGTAAAAGGGCAGTTCCAGGACCTGCTGGCTGATGGCGTGATGGATGGCGTCGATCTCATCACGCAGGCGTTGCACGACAAGGCGAGCGGCCCGCAGATTGACCAGCTCTTCACCGCGCACGAAGCGGCCTTCAACGCGAAGGTCGCGGCGTTGATCGGTCAGGACGGGCTGGTGAAGTACCAGGAGTTTTCGAAGGACCTGCTGGCGACGCTGAGTGCGGCGGAAGTGGAGAAGAGTCTGACGGGCGACAAGGCGGCCAAGGCGGAGAAGAAACAACAATTTCAACAGGTGGTGCAGGAGGAGACCCGCGCGGGGCTGGCCGCACTTGGCCTGCCTGCCGATTACCAGGCGGTGCCGATGCTCAACTTCCGCAACATCGCCTCCGAGGAAACCGCCGCGCGCAACCTCAAGCTGCTGGACGACATCTACGCGCGCGTCGCCACGCGGGCCGCTACGTTTCTGACCGAGGATGAACTTAAAAAGTTCCAAGCCGGCCGGCCCGAAGCCGTGAAGGCCAACCAGACAATGCTCATGATGAACCGGAAGCTGATGGCGCCCATTGCCCAATAAGGCACCCGGACCTGCAAGCCGCGACGGCGGCGCAGCCGGTGGCGGCAGGCATCCTGCCTGCCGTAGAGCTGTGCGTCCCGCCCGGCGGATGGAACGGTGGGCGACAGTGCGCGTCCGGAAGTTTTAAGCGTTTCCGACCGGGGCGGCGTTTCTTCCGGGCGGCGGGACGCCGCCCTCTACGGCAGGCAGGATGCCCGCCACTACAAGGCCTTCGCCGCGATGTCCCGGCGGAACTGCGCGCCTTCAAAGTGGATCTTCTCCACGGCGGCGTAGGCGGCGGTTTGCGCAGTGCGGAGGTCTTTGCCCAACGCGGTCACGCCGAGCACGCGTCCACCGTTGGTGACGACTTGACCGTCTTTCGGTGCGGTGCCCGCATGGAAGACCTTCGTGTTCGGCAACGCATTCGCGGCGGCGAGGCCGGTGATGGGTTTGCCTTTTGGGTAGTTGCCCGGGTAGCCGCCGCTGGCCATGACCACGCACACACTCGCGAGCGGGCTCCATTTGAGTTCCATGTTCGCGAGGCGGCCTTCGGTGCTGGCGAGGAGGAGTTCCACGAGGTCGTTTTCCAGGCGGGTGAGATAGACCTGCGTCTCGGGGTCACCGAAGCGGGCGTTGAACTCCAGCACTTTGGGGCCGTTCTTGGTGAGCATCACGCCGGGGTAGAGCAGGCCGCGGAAATCAATGCCGTCCGTCACGCAGCCGCGCAGCCAGGGCTGGAGAATGGCGTCGCCAACGGTCTGCAACTCGGCGGCGGTGAGGAACGGTGCGGGCGAGTAGGTGCCCATGCCGCCGGTGTTCAGGCCCAGGTCGCCGTCGAGGGCGCGTTTGTGATCCTGTGACGTGGGGAAGAGCTTGGCCACCTGGCCATCGCAGAGCGCGTGCAGGGAAATCTCCATGCCTTCGAGCAGTTCCTGAATGACGATGCGCTGGCCCGCCGTGCCGAAGGCCTTGCTGACCATGATTTCGTCCACGGCCTGCTCGGCTTCGGGCACCGTGGTGGTGAGGAGCACGCCTTTGCCGAGCGCGAGGCCATCGGCCTTCACGGCGCATCGGCCCCCAAGGCTGGCGGCGAAACGTTTCGCGGCGACGGGATCGGTGAAGGTGCCGGACTGCGCGGTAGGAATGCCGTGCCGCTCCATGAAATCCTGCGAGAAGGCCTTGCTGCCCTCGAATTGTGCGGCCTGCTTGTTTGGTCCCCAGATCTTGAAACCGTTCGCCTGAAACAAATCCACGACGCCCGCTGCGAGGGGATTGTCCGGGCCGACGACGGTGAAATCCGGCCGTTGTTGCTGCGCGAAGGCGAGGAGCTTGGGCAGGTCCTCGGCGCTGACGGCGACGCATTCCACGAGTGCGCCGTTCTGTGCGAGCCGTTCCTCCGCGATGCCCGCATTGCCGGGGGCGCACCACATCTGGGTGACGTGCGGAGACTGGGCGAGTTTCCAGACGAGGGCGTGTTCGCGTCCACCGGAGCCGATGACCAATAGTTTCATGCACGGGGATTGAATCAGGAAGGCAGGAAGGCAGGAAAGGATTTACGCCAGTCTCATACCAACTACGGGAATAGTTTGGTAAGATGCAGCGAGTTGTTACTTGCGCAGCCGTTCTCCCTCACCCCGGCCCTCTCCACTGCTGTTGGCTTTTGCACTGTTCTTCAGAAGTTGGGAGATAGGAGAAGGTTATGTCAATTTCGCCGTCGCCGATGACGACCTTTTCAATCAGGGCTTCGGCAATCCGGCGCTTCTCGTCGGTCGTCATCAACGGCCAACGGTCGTAAAGCGCGGTCGCTTCGGCAAGCACTTCCTCGCTGCTTACCTCCGTCACACGTAGGCCGTCCACGTCGGCTTGCAGCTTGGGCAGGGAGGCATTGAGCTGGTTCAGGCGCTCCTCGGCGGGTTTGTAGAAGTCGCCGAAACCATGGGGCGTGACGTGGCCATCGAGGTAGAGCCGGTGCGTCCGGGTCATCTCCTCGCGCACCTTGGCAATCTCCCGCTCGTGGGCGGCGAGTGCCTGCTCCTTCTCGGCGAGGTTCCGCTTGGCCTCGGCGGCGAGGCTCGCGAGCTTGGCCGGGGAGGCGAAGAACGCCTTGAGTTCGTCATGGACGACGCCCTCCAAGTCCACCATGGGAATCTTGTTGTGGCACTTCCGGCAGACATATTTGGCGCTGCCGCTCCGGACATACATTTTTGACCCGCAGACGCACTGCGCGAGCGTGCCGAAGGTCTGCACGGGAAGCGGGCCGGGCCGGCTCCAGCTTTTGAGCTGTTCCTCGATGATTTGGTTGACCTGATTCCAAAGCGTCTCCGAGACGATGGGTTCGCACGTCACCTTGCCCCACTCGCTCTCGGGTTTCTCGGCGCTCCGCCAGTTGCCGTGCTTCTTGACCCGGTTGAAGTAGTAGATGCCCCTGGCGGAGGTTTCGATGAGGACACGGGTGACTTGCATGTCCCGCCACAGCTTGCCGTCGCGGGTGCGGTGGCCCTCGGCATTGAGGCGCTTGGCGACGGTGCCCTTGCGCCGGAGTTCAAGGAAGAGTTCGTAGGCTTTCCGGCGGATGGGAGCCTCGTCGGGCTGGATGACGAGCTGCCTGTCCTTCCATTGGTATCCATACGGCGCTTTGCCATTGATGGACTTGCCGAGCTTGGCGCGGGTGAGCACCGATGCGGCGACGCGCTCCGATGTCTCCTCCCGTTCCCATTGGGCGAAGACGCCGAGCAGGTGGAAGAACATCCGGCCTCCGGCGGTGCTGGTGTCGATGGATTCGGAAAGCGAGATGAGGTCGGCGTCGTGCTTGCGGAAGTAGTCACCGAAGTCCTGCACTTCGCGCAGATTGCGGGAGAGGCGGGCGAGCTTGCTGAAGACGAGGCCAGTGATGTGCTTGCGCTCGATGTCCTTCATCATGCGCTGGGCCTCCGGGTGCTGGGTGACGGCCTTGCCGCTCTGGCCAGCGAGGTCGTAAACCTCCTTCACGACCCAGCCACGGGAGGCAGCATAGGCTTTCGCACGTTCAAGATGGTGCTGGGGACTGTCGCCGTTGGCCTGCTCCTCGGTGGAAACGCGAATCCAGATGCCGATGGCCTTGCCCACGGTGGGCGGGGTGATGTTGGTCTTCATGTGTGCAAATTTCCAATCTGCACTACTTCATGCCCGAACGGCCCGGAACAAGCAAGACAATAGTATGGCTATTGTGCTAACAAACTGATACGGCCAACGCATGGCAAAAAAGCAACTGCTAGCGGAACGGAGACTGGCGGCCCTCGCGAAAAAGTTCCGCGAGCAATCCGGCAGGACAAAGGCGCAGATGGCGCGGGAACTGGGGGTGACCCGCCCCACCATGCAGGATGTGGAGGAGCGCCCGGAAAAGAACCTGACCAAGCTGCGGTGCCGCATCATTGAAGCGTGTTCGCCCTACCGCGTCGGCGGGCCGGGGTATTGGCTGGAACGAAAATGAGGGTCACGATTTTTTCCCTCGCTTCATCACGCTCGCCATCTGCGTGATGCCCGCCTGTTCGCGGGACTGCCGCTCTTCCGGCGACAGCGCGGCGGACTTGCGCTTCACCTGGTAGCCCCGGCGCACGGTTTGGCTTTCGGAAGCGGGCTGGCCGACAGGTGGCGGCACCTCTGCGACCATGGCAGCCAATTGCGTCAGGAATCTGTCCGGGGTGAAGTAGCCAACATGGACCCTGTCCTCCTCGCTCAAGCTCGCGCTGACAGCCATCCGTAACTTCTCCAACCGGGTCTCTTCCTGACAGATGACGACGACGTGGTTGTAACCTGCCCGGAGGCATTTCAGGACGTTGCCGACTTCGTGATCAATTGTCGTGGTCACGGAAATCTCGCACGCAATCGTCTCCCCAGGCTGCTCCAAGGCCACGTCCACGCTGCCATTCGGAATCGCCTTCTCAATCGTCGTGTGATAACCGAGCCGCTCGCCCTCGACCTTCAATCGCTGCTGTATCGCTTTGTGCTGTGCTCCGCCCCGGCCCAAGTCCGTCGGCGGGTCGGCGGGCCTCGGTTGCTCAACCTGTGCGACTACCGGCGCTGCTGCTGGCGTAGCGATAGGTGCCGGTTCCGTAACCGTCGCCTTCGGAGCTTCGGCAGTCTTCGGCACCGGTTGGGGAGACGGCTTGGCTTTGACTGGCACTGGCTCCGGTTCCTCGGCGGCGAGTTTGGCGCGCAACGCGGCCTCAATGTCTGCCCTCGGTGTGCCATACTTTGCTCTCGAAGCCGTGATGGCTGCCTTCCGAACCGCCTCCGCCGCGTTCGCGTCCGGCTCCTCCGGCAACGGCACGCGCAAATTGAAATCTCCGTCGCTCCGCTCCAACCGGCAGATGGCTTCGCCCGTGCCGAGATTCTGCAAGTCGCGCGCCTCAAAGTTCGCGAAGCCGCTCTCCAACGCTTTCGCGTCCGCGTCGCCGACCCGGAACACGACCCGCGTGTATGGATTCGAGAGGACGGCACTGGCCACTTCGCGGTCGCGCTCCAACTGGCGCAACTCCTGATGCGCGAGAATCAATCCCAGCCGATACTTGCGTGCCCCGCTCAAAATCTCCGCCATGCTCGGCGTGATGAAGTTCTGGAACTCGTCCACATACAGCCAGAAGTCCTTGCGGTCGGCCACCTGCTGCGCCTGCCGGCTCATGGCCAACTGCTGGAACTTCGCCACGAGCAACGATCCCAAGAGGAAGGCGTTCTCCTTGCCCATCTGTCCCTGCGGTAACTTGGCGAGAAAGATTTTGCCGGTGTCGAGGATGTCGGCGAAGTCGAGCCGGTTCGCCTGCTGGGACACCATGTAGCGGATGGGCTTGGGAGAGAGAAAGGTTTCGAGCCGCGTGAGCACGGGGCCGATGGACTTGTTGCCCGACAACTGCGGAAAGCCCTTCTGCCAGTAATACACGATGTCGGGGTCGCTCACCGTGACGAGGAACTTGGCGCGAAAGGCCGGTTCAATGAGGAAACGCCGCAAGTCGGCGAGCGTGCCGCCCTGGGAGCTTTCGAGGAACGCCAGGATGGCATTCTGCAACACGCTCCCCATTTGATCTCCCCATGAAGTCGAGAGGCGTTGGAAGACGGAAACGAGGTCGGATGACAGCAGGTTCTTTTCAAGGTCGCTATGTGCCGAGAGAATGTTGAAACCAACGGAATACTGTTCGTCGCTCGGGTCAACCAACACCACGTCACCGATGCGCCCCGGTGGAATGATGCCGAGGATGCGGTCAATGAGGTCGCCATGCGGGTCGAGCACGGCGACGCCCTCGCCGTTCTCAATGTCTTGCCGGATGAGATTGAAGAGCAGCGTGCTCTTGCCGGTGCCGGAAGCGCCGATGACGTGCATGTGCCGCACGCGCTGCTCGGTGGTCAGGCGAACCTCGGTCGTCTGTCCGGCGTGCTCATTGATTCCCAGCAGCAACCCACTCCCGGCCAAGGCTGCTTTCGGCACGGGCCGGGTCTTCGTCAGTTCGCGGCGAAGCTTTGTGGAACGCACGGCGGAGGTCGGCAGATGCACGAAGCCCAACAGCTCGTCGCGGTTGACCACCATCCCGCTACGGCGCGACTGCCGACGGCGAACGTCTTCAACATGGTCGTCGAACGGATAGTCGTCGTTCCGAAGAGGAATGAGTTCGTTGCCCTGGAGGTCGGCGAGCCCACTCAAGGCAGCGGCCATGTCACGGGCGATGTCCCATGGGCGTTCGTCGCTGCGGATGGCGATGCGAACCACGGCGGCAAAAAGCGGCTGCGACACCTTGCGTTTGCCCTGCGAGAGCAGCTCTGGGGCATTCACGAATGCCGGCTTGCCCTCGTGGTTGGATACCGCACGCATGAGGCTGTCGGCCCACGCGTGACTCACGGGCTGAAAGAGGACTTGGAACAAAGCGAGTTCACCGGGCTGCAATGAGTCGAGCGCGGCGGTGAGGCTGATGAAAAGGTCGGGAGCGTCGGTGGCAAGCGGCAGGACAAATTCGCGAGCGAGTCCAAACTCGACGATGGCTGCGTCGGTATCCGCGAGCGCATCCCAAGCCGTGGCGAGCACCTTTTCCTTCCGCATGAACACGGCGTCGGGGAAGTGGGCCTGCAACTGGCGCTGCACGGAAGCCGTGTCCGCCGGGTGCGTGACGAACTGCATGAGGATGGACTCCGGCAAACCGAGCAGTTCAAAGCCGACCGGCTCGCGCAGATACGCAAGCGAGCCAAGAAAGTGCGCGAAGGCTTCCGGCGAGGCATTGAGCTTGGGATGGAGCGACGCCTGCAACTCAACCAGATCGCCCCGCGTCAACGCCTCGGCTTCCGGTTCCTCCTCGGCAACGGGTTCGGATGGTGGCGGTGGCTCCGGCTTCAACGTGCGCGCGAGCCCGCGCACGAAGGAACTGAGCGCGGTCGGTCGCCGGCCATCGTCGGCGATGGGAGCGGCGGGGAGGTAGTGGCCGGGGAAGACTTGAAAGGGTGGTTCGGGAATCACCGGCTCCGGCCAGACCCGCCAGCCTCGTCCGCGCTGTTCCCATTTGCGGAACTGCGCGGAAAGTTGTTCGTCAACCCAGGCCATGATGCGCTACGGCTTGCGCTCCGTCTCCACTCGGGGCAACACGGGGCGGTAGAGTTCGCCCAAGATGGGCGCTTGCTCGTATTGGCGCACCAACTTCACACCCTTGGCTCCGGTCACTTCCTCGGCCAACTTTTTCACCACGTTGGACACGGTGTCGAGATACATGAGGCGGGTGTCGATGCGGTAGTAGGTCTCCTTGCGGAACCAGCGTTCATAAATCGGGCCAAGGACGGGGGATTTGATGAGCGCGGCGTCAAGGTCTTGCAAGCCGAGCGCCACGGCGTTCCGCAGGACATACACCCCACCGATCACGGTCACGACCATTGCGACGATGCCCCAGAGGAAGCCGAAGAGTTTGAAGAACAGCGCGGCAAATATCCCCAAGCCAACCAGCACGGCGACGAGCTGCCAAAGCTGGATCACGGCGGGAATCTCCGCCATGCGGCAGGAGAAGAAGAACCGCGTGCCGAACGGCGCGGCACACACGTCGAAGACGAGCCGTTCGCGCACCATCCGCAGATACACGCGTTTGTCAGAGAGCAATCCGCCCTCGGCAAACTCGACGCGGGACTTTTCGAGGCCGGGCACCTTGCGGCTCTCCAGCTCCTTCTCGACGGCGGAGTAAAACTCGGCGGGGGAAAACTGAAACTCCTCGGCGAAGGAAATCCAGTGTTCCAACACGTCGGCCTTTTTCTTGAAGAAGTTGAACATAGGGCACCTCAACGGCGGCTGGCTAGGAAGAGCACCACCCCGAGAATCAATCCAATCCACGCGCCGGGGGCGAGGGCGTCGATCAAGTTGCGGCCAAATTGGTTGAGGCCGTAGGCGAGGATCGCGAAGGGCGCGGCTCCGGCAAGTTGACCGGCAATCTGCTGGCTCTTGCCGGTGAGGCCCGCGAAGAGGGTGAGTCCGCAAAAGATGGGCATGAGCCAGAAGAACTTGCCCACCTCACTGAGTTTCTGAAACTCGAAGCCGGAGAGCTGGCCGCCGAAAATCTGCATCCACGGCAGGAAGAAGCAGCCGCCGAGTGCGAGGGCGCAGAGGTTGGTGGCTTGGATGCGACCGGCATTGGGTGGCGGGGCGCTCGCGGGCGCGGGAGTGGTGGTTGACGCGGGAGTTTCTGGTGCGGGTGTGGTGTCCATATTGGTGGCTGAATTTGCGACTATTTCAGCAGAGAACGCGCGGGTGACAACACGTATTATGCCCGACAAGCGTGTCGGGCAAATGCCTGACAAGAAAAAAACGCCCGACGGTGAAGTCGGGCGTGTGAATTACATGCAGAAGAAACCCAGCTCCTTCAGACTGGCATGGCCGGGATTCCCAACAACCACATGGTCAATCACGTCGATTTTCAGGAGTTGTCCGGCCCGGATCAGGTCACGCGTCACTTTGATGTCGGCCTCGCTCGGAGACGGCTCCCCGCTGGGGTGATTGTGCAGGAGCACAATCGCGCTGGCACCGCTGGCAATCGCGGTTCTGAACACCTCGCGTGCATGGACAAGAATGGTGTCCATCGTGCCCGTCGAAACCAAGTGGTGACCTCGGATGCGCCGCCGCGTGTTCAGGTGCAACACCACGAAGCACTCGCACTCCGCATTGTAATACGGATGCGTGGTGATGTGCGCCCGCCAGTAGTCGGCGGCGCGCTGCGGGGTGTCGCACAGTTGCATCTCCTCGGGCGTCGGACATTCCCGCAGCGCCACGACTTTGAACTCCTTCGGCTGGCTGGGAGCCGGTCCTTCGTCCTCCGGTCGGACATCAAGGATGAAGTCGCACGCCTTCTGCGCTTGGGCGGCGGCGTGAACGACGAGCTTGCGGTCGTCCTTCAAACGCTCCAGCCAGTTCTGAATGTAGCTGGCCGATTGGGCGAGGGTCGTTTGCTCCAATTCACAATGACCGCACAGATACGCCGCGCCCATTTCCGCCACCAATTCCTCGCGGCTGTAAGGCTGGCTGCCAAACTGAATCGGGTCGGTCACTTCCTTGCGGTTTAATCGTGACTGGTGCCCGGTGGCGTGCGTCAGTTCGTGGAACAGCGTGCTGTAATACGCCTCCGGGGACTCGAACAACTTCGCCTCCGGCATCGTGACGCCATCCTCGCGCGGGGAATAGCAGGCCCGTCCGCCGCCATGCGCAATCGCCGGGCGTCGGGGCATCTGGGCCACGACCGCCTCGCATTGCTCAATAGGCTGAAACGAGCCATTGGTTTCCGGCGGTGTGGGCAAGGCGATGCCCTCGCACTGAGCGACATTGAAGACGCTGTGGTAGCGCAGAAACGGAATCCGTTTGCTCTCTCCATTTTCCTGCTCCTCGAACATTTTCCAGAAGACGACGGGAAACGATTTCTCGCCCTTCTTGACGTGACCGTTCAGCGATTGAACCTGTCGGAACGTGAGCCAGAGCGGGGACGGAAACCCCGCCGCGTGCAAGAGGAACAGATTGATGCCGCGATACGCTTTCCGGCTCACGTAATTTCGCGGGGCCTGATTTCCTCCTTTCCACGGCCGGTGCCAGGGAACGGTGCCGGCTTCCAACAAACCAATGATGCGGTCCGTGATGATTTGATAAACGTCCTTCTTCATGTAACTCTCTCTCTGGCCGTCCACCTGTTGATAGCAGGCTGCCTTTGGTGTGGTAACTCTCGCTGGAGGCGGGGCGGCCATTGAATTTCCAGCGAGGGGTTTTGCCGCCAACGGGCGGAAATTAAAGACGGCCTCTTTCGCGAGAAAGAGGCCGGTGCGGGTCAGTAGTCTTCGGGAAGCAGCACCGTGGTGGCCGAACGGTCGGCCTCGGTGATTATCCAGAACCTGACTCCTTTCACGGAGCGATAGACGGAGAGGCGGCGGAAGCCTTCCTTGAGGGAAAGCTCGTTTTCCTCCCGGTCATGCTCGTCCACGTCGCCCCAATCGCCAGTCAAGTGCCGCTGCAAGGCGGCCATGATGTCCGGGTTCGGGATGTGCTCCAATGCGTTCGGGGTGGCCACCAGCCGCCCCAAGGGAAACTTCGCGGCGCTCATAGGCGGTAGTCCTCGAAGGTTGCGGCCAGTCCGTCCTCGTCGTCGCCCATGAGTTCCTCCAGCCCCGCCTTCGTCTCCACGCGGGAGAGGTTGGGTTCTGCGCCTTTGGGACAGGACGGACAGCGGACGACATTGATGACGCCCTGCCCGAATTCCCAGCCGACGGCCTGGAACTCCTTTCGGTAGCGGTCGGCGAGCTTCTCGGCGCGGGGGAGTGAACCCCACGCCTCGGCTTCCGCGTGACTCAAGCCCGTCTCGAAGATGGCGTCATGCCAGAGATGATAGACATCCCACGGCTCGCCACAGGTGGAACAATGCACGTCCATGATGGAACTCCTTTTGGTGACGCCGGCAGGGTCGCCAGCGCGTGGTTGATTTGTCCGCTGGTCAGCGTCCACCCCGCATAGGGGAAATTGGACACCACCGCCCGTTTGAAGCGCTGGTAAAGTTCCAGCGCCCGTTCGTCGTCGGCGAGATGGTCGGCCAGCAGCGCCAGCGCCAGTTGCGCCGGGCCGCTCCCACCGTAGCCCCACTCGTAGCCGGTGACGCTGTGCGGCCACAGGTCGAGCCGGGGATTGAGCGGTCGGCCATCCACCGCAACGATTACCGCATGGCCTTCGCGGCGGCCCGCATACGTCTTCATGCCGTCCTCCTGGCGGTTGGTCCGCGCTTCTTGGGAAGACTGCGGTTGAGGATTTCAGTCGCTGAGTAGGTCGAGATGCGGAACGTAATGGGCGACTGCTTGAAGCGGACCGGCTTGTCGAAGCGCGTGGTGAACTCCCGTGCCGGGCGGTGCATGAGCACCACGGCGGCACAGTCATTGACCCGGATGACGAGGCCCAGCCGACCGTCGATGCGGACCACGTCATTGACGCGCAGCCGCAAGGGGTCTGGCCGTTCCCAGCACAGGGCGAACAACTCGCCCTGCACGGGAATGCTGTTCATGGCGCACCTCCGCAGATGTTGTGCAACTCCTCGGGGGTCAGGTGCTCCGGCTGCTGGCCGGCCTGCTCGAAGAGGTGTGCCTTCACGAACAGCCACGGCGCGAGCCGTGACACGATGTCCTCACGCCCGGCCCGGCCTGCCTCGTCCTCGTCGAGCATGACGATGACCTGGCTGCGTGAGTCGGTGTGTTTGCGAATCAGCTCCGCCTGCGCGGTTGAAAGCGTGCTGCCCATGAGGGCGACAACGCGCTTCAAGCCACACTGCCAGAGCTTCATCGCGCCGAAGAATCCTTCGACGATGACGAGCGGACCCGGCTCTTTACCGGCCCGGTCGAGGTTGAAGAGCTCCTGCGACTTGCGGAAGCCCGGCGGGAGCTTGTATTTCGGGGTGCCCTCGGCGGGTTCGCCCGGCCAGCGGCCCGCGTAGGCCACGACCTTGCCCTCGGCATTGTGGATGGGGATGGCAATGCGCCCGGCCATCATGCCCTTGGCGCAATGGCCCAAGCCAAAGTCCACGATGGTTTCCGGCGTCAGGCCGCGCTCGGTCAGGTAGGGATGCTTGCCGTCGAGTTGTTCCAACCGGAACTTCAACGGCACGTTGGGCGTGCCGTCGTCGGGCTGGGACTTTTCTTTCGAGGCCGTGGGTGCCGGGGCGGGTGTCCGTTGCGCGGGCGGTGTCGCGCGCGGCGGTTCGTTTTCTTCCTCCGGCGGTTTGTCCGTCGTCGGGAGATTGAACCACTCGCACAACTTCAACGCGGCGGCGTGAACCGTGATGTCCTCCTTCTTCGCGACGAAGTCGAGGACGTTGCCGCCACACTTGCAATCGCTGAAGCAATTCCAGCAATTCTTGCTGACGCTGACGCGAAACTGCGTCGGGTTGGTGCCGTTGTGAATCGGACACGGCCCGCTGAGGCTGTCGCCGCTGCGCTTCATCTGGTCGAGCAAGCCGTAGTGCTGAAGCACCTGCTCCATGGTCACGGCGGCTTTCACCGCCTTGAAGTCAACGAATTGGGATTTGGACATGGGGATTCTCCTTTCAAGGAACTGGGTGAACTAAACGCGGCTCGAAATGAGCCGCTTTTCCATCGAGCATCCTACCACGAAACACGCCGCGAAAACCAGCCCTCCGCCGGTTACGCCACAGAATCGCCGTCATGTCCAGCAACGCCCCGGCGACTCACTCAAGGAGCGTCGTGGTCTGGCCGGCGCGTCCGCTTTGAAAGGGGAGCGTGAGCAAATCGCCGTGCGCGGTCAGCGCGGCGAAGTCGGTGAACAGAAAGAGGCCGTGACCGCGCGACAACTCCCCGGACGCCTCAACGAGCGAAGCCACCCGCGCCGCGCTCGTGGTGACGGTGACCACACGGAAGCGCTGAAAGCCAAACCGAGTCTGGTGCAAGCCCTGCGTCCACGTCGCCTCGTAGGACAGTAGCTTTCGCTGGAAGGAACTGCGTGTGAGCGTGCGACGCGTGACCGGCATGGTCGCCCGGTCGGCTTCAAGGAAGCAGAGGACACGGTTGCGCTCCTTGGGCTGGTCGAGGAATTCCAACGCGAACACGCGGTCTGGAATCACGCCAAGTTTCGCCCGGTTCGCAAAGGTCACACTCCACTGGAACGGCTCGCGCTGGCGGCTGGTATCGGCGGGAAGCGGGATGTCCTCACCGAGGAGCAACCGGACCCGGCCATTCTGCCGACAGGACAACTCAAGCGCCGTCATCACGTCGGACACCATCAAGGCGTGTTCCAAGAACAGTCGGCCAACGGTGGTATTCTTCGCGCGCCAATCGGAGCGGGAACGCTCCTGCTGCAAAAATGCCGCACCTTGGTTGCCGAGTCCATAGGCCAGACAGCGCGAGCCGCCTTGGTGGTAGTAGTCAATCTGCGCGCGGGGCCGCTCCAAGTAGCCGTGATGATAGAGCAAACGCAGACGCCGGAGTAGTTGCTGGGGGCTGCCGCCGATGAGGGTGGCAAGGTGCGAGGAACGGAGAAAGCGATGCCGGTGAACGTGGCGGAGGATGTCGCGGTCACGCTCCGTGAGTTGCATGGCGGCAACTTCGGGAACGCGTCTGAACCGGGGAAGGCGAAGGGACTCCATCCCTTCATTCTACCATGCCGCACGGAAAGAAACTCACTTGGGCTTCTTCTTTGAAGCCGTGGCCCGCGCCTGCTCGATGAGTTCTTCAAGCTTCACGCCCAAGGCCGTCGAGATGCGAAGTAGCGTGTCCAAAGTCGGATTCCGTTCCTCCTGCTCAACGTAGCTGACCATCTGCCGTGAGAGGCCCGCTCGTTCCGCCAGTGTCTTCAAGGAAATGCTCTGCCGCTGCCGCTCCTCTCGAAGCAAGCGGGCGATTTGCGAGCAAATCGCTTGGTGAGACTTTTCGTCGGACACGTTCGGAAGGTAGCCGAGAAACAAGTTGACCGCAGAGGCCACTATAGTTACCTTCTGCCATGTTCATCAAACGACTTGGACCCGCTCCCGCCGCGCGCGAACTCCCGTGCTACGGCACCTTCGGCTGCCCGGACATTTGGGAACTCGCCGACGGCGACTTCGCCATCATCGGCGCGAACATAACGGCCAGCGCCGCGTTGCTGCCGCCCTCCGCCGGCTGCGCGCCCGACGAGGCCATTGTCCGCGTCCCGCGCAAGTTGCTCGTCCTCGCCAAGCGCGACATTCCCGAATCCGTCTAGGCCGTCGCCTTGCCCGCCTGCGCTGGCTCGTGCTAGAATATCGGCATGATGGGAGGTTTGCGGTGGATAATCGAAAATGGATTCACTCTTCTCAACGCAGTCGGCGTGGTGGGTGGTTTGCTGTTCACGGGCATCTCGCTCCACTCCGAAACCAAGACCCGCCGCGTCGCGAACTTGCTCACGCTGACGCAAAACCACCGCGCGCTGTGGTCGGAGTATTTCCGCAACCCGCAGTTGGCGCGCGTGCTGGATGCCACGGCGGACACGGGGAAACAGCCGGTCAACCGGGATGAGGAAATCTTCGTCAATCTCGTGATTCAACACCTGAGCAGTGTCTTCCACGCCCTGCGGGATGAACTGGTGGTCAAACCCGAAGGACTGCGCCGCGATGTGTGGTGGTTCTTCTCGCTGCCGATTCCGCTCGTGGTGTGGGAGCGCGCTAAAGTTCTGCAAAACGACGCCTTCATCGCCTTCGTTGAGCAGTGCCGGAACTGGAAATGATTCCTTGGCGTGCGGTCGGCATGGGAGCGTTTACGCGCTCCTTTTGTTTGGGCTATCCAACCATCGGTTCAACTTCGTTTCGACTGCGGAGCGCGACGCGGCAAAACGCTCGCGAGAGCGCGCAATCAGATTCTTGCGCCGACCGACACGGTTCTCCAACGGCGCGAGCGTCCTCGCCCGGAAGGGCTGCTTGTTCGTGCCGTCCTCCAGCAGCTTGACGACGACCTCGTAGCGGTCGAGGTCAACCAACTGCTGGGCTGCGAACTCGTTTCCAAACTCGGCCTGCAACACTTCGGCATCTGTGTTCCCGATGCGGAAGGAAATAAGCGTGCCGACGTTGCCGAACACGGCCTGGCGGATGGGCAGCGCGATCTGGTCAACGTATTGATGCGAGAGCGTCAGGCAGAGGCGATACTTGCGGGCCTCGGCCAGAATCGCCGCGAACGCGTCGGTGCTAAAATTCTGGAACTCATCAATGAACAAATAAAAATCCCGGCGCTCGTGCTCCGGCTGGTTGGTCCGGGCCATCGCCGCAAGCTGGAACTGCGTCGTGAGCAGGGAACCAAGCAGGTTGGCCTTGTCGTGTCCGAGTCGGCCTTTCGAGAGGTTGGCGATGAAGATGCGTTCGTTGTCCATGACGAATGGAATGCTCACTTTGCTTTTGACCTGGCCGAGAATGTTCCGAATCACGGGGTTGAGGAGAAACTGCCCAAGTTTGTTCTGAATTGGTGCGATGGCTTCGCGGCGGAACCGCTCGTCGTAACCCGCGAACTCGTTCGCCCAAAAATCCCGGATGAACGGGTCACGAACTTGGCGCACGACCCATGCGCGGTAAGCGTCATCGGTGAGAAGGCGATTCACGCCGAGCAAGGTCGTGTTCTCGCAATCCAGCAACGCGGCAATAGCGTTGTAGAGCAGGTATTCAAGGCGCGGTCCCCACGACTCGCGCCAGATGCCCTTGAACGCGCCGACGATGCCCGACGCAACCAAGTGCCGGTCGTCCGGAGCGACGTTGGCGAGCAGATTCAGGCCGACGGGGAAGTCGAGGTCGCCGGGATGGAAATAGACGAGATGGTCGGCACGACACGGGGGAATGTGGTCGAGCAGTTCCTCGGCGAGGTCGCCGTGCGGGTCAATCAGGCCGACGCCGTGGCCAGCGGCGATGTGCTGCACGATGAGATTACGAAGCAGGGTTGTTTTCCCTGAACCTGTTTTGCCGATAATGTAAAGGTGCTGCCGCTGGTCGGCAGGGGAGATGCCAAAAGCCACCGGGTTTCCCCAGCCGCACTGCTCGCCGATGATGATGTGGTCTTGGTTGTTCATGGTTCCCAAGCCAGCCGCCACTCCTGCCGTGTCGAAGGTTTCCCGTGTCGTGTAAAACCTGGGGACACGGCGGACGGGCGGCGAATGCCACTCGCTTGCGCCGACATGCGTATTGGGGACGAGCCGGCGAGGTAATGGCGACTGACTTTGAAACCCGATGCAATTTGTATTCTAACACGGCTAGGCCGCGCGCGCCTACGGCGCGACTCGTGATGGGGAGTGCCGCAGTAGCGGCGCGCCTTTTTCGCGCTGCACGCGAAGCCGTCGTCCTCCGCGCATCGGCGCGAAGTGGGCGCGCTAGCGAACCGTTCGTGAATCCTAAAACCAGTCCCCCAACGTGTCGTGGGCTAGCGACGATAGGAGCGCAGCGCCCGACTTCGCGCTCTTTGGTAAAGGACACCGGCTAGGGGGACTGCAACCCGATAGCCCGTAGGGAAAAAGCGCGAAGTCGGGCGCTAGCCGACGACACGTTGGGGAGGTAGTAGGCGGCAGTTGAGCCGTGGAATAGTGGCTGGTGCGGCTCGCACCCCTACAAACCATGTTTGTCGCCCCGTATGTAGGGGGAAACAGGCTCCCGCCATTCGACGGGAATCAGTTCACGATGCAGTTGGCGACTTGGGCGGCAGCATCCGCTGATTGACCAGCGCTGTGGGGATACCTCCCATGTGCGGGTCGCGATGCACGAGCACCGCCCCGTGTTGTTTGGCGCTGGCGGCGATCAGCGCATCCACCAGCGGCAGGCGTGGGCGCGTGCTTGCGCGCAGTTCCATCGCAGCGTCGGCGGTTGCGCGCGTGAAAGGCACCGTCGTCGTGAGCGTCTCCGTATAGAGCTTGAAAGCGCGCTCCGCCTCCGGCGCGTCGGCAACCAGCTCCGTCAAACGTCCGCGCAACTCCACCAAGGTGATCAGAGAGACGCCAGTTTCCTCCGGCCCGCGTGCCAGAATGAGGTTCACGTCCTCCGCACCCGGCTCGCGCAGGTAGTGCGCGAGCAAGGCGGATGTGTCGAGAACGTGGGTGATCACAAGCTGGCCTGACGATCCGCGTCGTCGCGCTCGCGCGCGAGTTCGGCCAGCGGGTCAACGCCGGGGCGCAAGTGTTTCCGACCCGCTCCCAGCAAGCTCGCGGCCAGCGCGGCGTAGTCGGGAAGAATCCTCACCGTGAGCGTGTCTGGCTGCGCGGTTTCCTTCCAATCCAGACGGCTGCCCGGCTTGATGCCGTGCCCCGACGCCAGCGTCGCTGGGATCGTCACCACATTCCTGTCCATGACCTCGCTAATCATGGGCGGAGCGTAAGCGAAGGAATCGGGCTGGTCAATTCACGACCGTGGCCGGTTGGACCCTTGAAAGTCGCTCGGTTGACCTGTGGGCATTTTCGTGGCGAGCTGCTTGCCGTTGGCGAGGTCAATCACGGGCAGCTCGTGCTCCTCCACCATCGCCCGGATGACCGCGCGTCCGTGGTCGTCGCGTAGCAGCAAGGTCAACCACTGAACGAAAAGTTCGTGCTGCTCTTCGTCCCGCATTTTCTTCTCCTTCAAAGGTTCTTGAACCTTTGGCTGTGGATTATTCTTTGTATTGTTCATTGTATTACTCTGTGGACGTTTCCGTCCGCCCTCCCCGGACGTTTATGTCCTACCCCCATGGACACTTCTGTCCGGGGTGCCCGAACGGGCTGTGGATAACTTTGGCCGGTGCAAACTCAGCCGCTCGACCAACGACGCGGACATCTCGCGCAGTTCGCGCAACTGGGGTTCCTTCACCCGTGCATACTTCCCTGCCGCCCGCATGACGCGGTCGGTGTCGTTGAGAATGGTGATAGTGATGAAGGACTTTTCTTTCAGCGAGGCGAGGTGTCGCCGAATCTGCCGGTCGCTCAGGCCGAAGAAGTCAGCGAAGTGGCGGTTCGACGCGTAGCAGCCGCGCTCGTTGTCGAGCGAGTGGATTTCCACGAAGAGAACTTTCTCCATGAGCGAAAGTTCCGGGGAGAGCCAAATCTCCTTCGGAATCCAGACGCCTTTGAAATCTCTCCAAGTGCGCTCCATGCTTAACATCCTACCATACCTGCCCGCATTTCCACAAATGGCCGGGGCGTGCGCGCGCGGCGGAGAGTCTGGCAGATTCCGAAGTAGGCGCGCGTGTGGTAGAATTCAGTCACGATTCCCGGCAACTGTTCTCCCGCTCGGCGCATCGCATTATTCGCTAACGCAAATTCAATGGACAACAATTCACAATCGCAACCGATGCCGAACAATGCGGAACCGTTCTGCACCGTTCCGCAGATTTCCGAATCCTTCGGCACAGTTCCGCACGCTGCGGAAACTTTCCGAAGCCTTCCGAACACGTCCGAACGGACAGACAATCACACGCTCACGGTGCGCGAAGTCGCGCGGATGTTTGAGGCTGCGGGCGTCGCACGAACTGAGCGGAGCATCGTAAACTGGTGCCAACCGAACCGGCAAGGGATCGCCCGCCTGAATGCCTACTTCGACATGAATGACCGGCGCTGGTTCATCACTCGACAGAGCGTCGAGTCCGCCATAGCGGAAGAGAAAGCGAAAGCGGTGAAAGTTGGGCCAGACCCTTCCGAACGCGGGGAAACCACTCCGCAGGCTTCCGAAGTCGGACACGACACGGCGCGTTCGCACCCAGATGAGGAGGCAGATCACAACAACTCTGCCGGCTTGGACAAGGAGCTTATGGACCTGCGGATTCTCAACCGAGGAAAGGACTACTTCATCGAGCAACTTCAGAAGGAGCGCGAGGGGTTTGCTTTGGAACGCCGCGAATACATCGAAAAGTTGATGACTTTCAACCGGAAGGTGGGTGAGCTGGAAACAACCCTGAATGGGTTAAAGGCACCGGATGAAAGCACGTCAGACTCTCAGGGCCGTGTTGCGCGGTAGGGTGGCTAGAAAGACTGGACACCCGAGAGGTTCTCACTCCGGCTCGAAACCCTGCGCCGTAAATTGCAAGGTGCGCGCGTTTTCGGAGACGATGCGGACGATGTTATCGGGAGCGCCTTGAGGCATCTGCACGTTGATTTCGAGCGTAACCTCGACGATAGCACCGGGCTGAAGGGCCAAGTGCTGAACATTCTCCTCGGCGATCTTGTCGGCGTCCCGTCCGACGTGCTGGGGATTCAGTTGAACCGAACCAAAAGCGTTTGGGCTTTGCGGGCAACTGCGGCGTGGCAGCCGTGGTGCTCGTCGGCGTAATTAGGCGCAGTCGCGGGCAAGGCAGCCTTGAAGCCGGTTCTTATCGCACGGTGCTCCGTTCCTTTTCAAAGGTGGTGAGAAGCGACTGGTGAATGCGCGCGATGCTTTGTGCCCAATTCTTTCGCAGCTCACCCTCCACCGTGCGGAGGCCCTGCTTCAACTGTCCGGTAGGGAGCACGGCGTCGCGGTATTGGCATTTGTAGTAGCCAAGGATGTAGGGCTTGGCGAAGGCGCTGGTGAGATAGGCTTCATAGCCGGTGGCGGCTTCGGCGGGCGTGGGGAATTGGGGCCACATGGTGTTGTCGTGACCTTCGACGGGAAAGCTGAGGCTCCAATCGGACAGGATGATGGGCTTGCCGGTCATGACGTGAACTCGATCGAGGATGTCGCCCTTGAGCGTCTTCTCGTAGGGCTGGAATGAGATGACATCCACGACCTTGCCGGCCTCGGCGATGATTTCCAGCGGTGCGCCGGGGATTGTGTTGTAGCGCTCGCTGAAGATGAGTTTTCCAGGTGCGAACTCGCGATACGCCGCCGCGGTGGCGCGGTAGAGTTCGCGGGCGATGAGGACGTGAAAGGCATCGTCCTTCGCGGTGGCGTTTTCCTTTTCCACGACTCGTAGCGCACGCGACCCGCTGCTCCCTCGGGCAAGGCGCGGATGAAATCGACGTAGCTCAGGCCGAACTTCTGTTTCTGCTGACCGGGATTCCACACGGGGATGTCGGTCCACCAATAGCCGATGCAGTGGGCATCCTTCGCGGTCTTATCGGCGATACCTTGGATGTGCTTTCGCAGCCGCGCGTGAAAGGCCGGATCGAACACGTCCTCGTAGAGATGCTTTCGCTGTCCCTGCCCCGTCACGGTGCCGGGCGAGCCGGGCAGACGGTCGGCGTTGTGGATGTAGGCGAGCTCCGCGCCGAGGTCCGGCACGTAGCCAACGGCGTTGAACTTCAAATCACGCAAGTCCTGCCGAAGCGCCGTCATCGCCTCTTGCTTCTTCGGGCCGAGCAATCCCTGCCACGCCCCGCTGGCGTGCGAGAGGCCGAGGACGAGAAAGGGCTTACCCTCCGGCGTGACGAGATGCTGGCGGCCATTCGTGGTGCCGATGGTCCACGGTTTGATCTCGTTGGCGGTCGTTGCAGGTGATTTCGCACTCGTAGTCCACGTCCCCGCTGCCGCGTCCACGTTCCAAGTCGGATGCCAGTTCAGGATCGGTTCGTCGCCTTTCCATTCGAGTGGCAGCCACACATTCTTGCCCACGCCAATCTTGGTCCGCTGCGACCAGCGGTCGGCACCCCACAGGACAAAGGAACCGGTGGAACCCTTCACCTCGAGGTTTTTGAGGATGACCATCCCGCCACGCCCGAAGCGAAGATCCAGTATTTCCCGTTCATCCTCACCATGTATGGCGCTTCATGGTTGCCGGGAATCTTGCAGAGCATTTTTTCATAGTGCATGTAATCCGGGGTCAACTGCAGGACGAAAAAACACTTCTGTCCGGTTCCGGCAGAGACGACGTAGGCCTTGCCATCGGTGTCCTTGAATGCGCACAGATCGCCGTAGGCATACCACTCCGCGGATGCACTCTTCGGGCGTTCGTGCCCGCGCATCACAAAATCACCGGTGGGCGTGTCGCAGTCGGCAAAACCAATCTCTCCCGCCGTGCGAGGATTATCCGGAATGTCCGGATCCCGATAGGGCAACCGGTGCTTGGTGATCATCACATACTTTCTGGTCGCCTCATTAAAAAGCACATGGAGCCGGTCGGGAATGATGTTGAAACCATTCTTCCCATAGGTCGCCACATGCCTCTCGAATTTCCACGTCGCGAGATCCTTGGACGAATAGCAGGTGATGGTGTCCTTCCGGTTGTCGCCCGGGTAGTCGCCCCAGCCGTAGAAGTAGAACGTGTCGCCGAACTTCGCGAGGTTGCCGCCCTGGCACATGATCTCCTCGCCGCGGTCGTCCTTCCACACGGAGTCGTTCTTGATTTCGGCGCTCTTCACCGTGAATGGCAACGCGGCGAATGTCGCGAAGGCAATGTGAAGCAGTGTGGTTGGGAGGATATGTTTCATCGTGATCGTTCCGGAGGCAGTGCCTGCTTTTCGATGCGCTGCCAGAGTCGCCGTGCAAATTCGCCGCGCATGAGTTGTCCATCGGTGGGCTGGGTGAAATTGAAGTCGTAGTCGTAGCAGTGCTGTTCGAGGAAACTGCGCGTGATGGTTGGCAACTCAACGGCGCAAAGCTGCGCAGTGGCGAGGGCGAGAATTGCCAGGCAGCGTTTCATGGTAAGGAAAGTTTTTCGTGCATCCAGCGCAGCGAGACGCGGTTGTTCGCTTCCTCTTCCGCGAGCTGTTGCGGCATCGGTTTGCCCGCGATGGACGGTGGCGGCTGCTTCGGCGGGTTTGCCTTCACACGCTGCATCGCAGCTTCGAGATGCGTGGCTTTGCGCTCGGGGAACGTGGCGAAATAGCCGTCGGCGAGGCACGGAATGAGCAAGGGATCGCGCGTGGCCATCTCGAGGTTGAAGACGAGAGCGGGGTTTGCTTTTCGCAGCGTGGTGATGATGCGCGGCAGGTCGAGCATCCCGGTGCCGAGCGGGACTTCGCTGAGCAGGAAGCCGTCATCGCTCGCCTGCATGGCCATGTCCTTCAAATGCACGCTGTGGGCGAAGGGCGCGAGCGCGTCCATGGTCGCATAAGGGTCTTCGAGCAGCGCGAGGTTGTTGCCCGTGTCCACGAGCACGCCGATCCATTCGCTGCTGATCTTCTTCATCAGTGTGGCGAGTTCGTCGGCGGTGTGGTCTTTGTGATTCTCAATGGCGACCTTGAGCTGATGCCTGCGCAGCACGGGATCGATGAGCGCGAGCGTCTTCTCCGCCTGTGCTTCAAAGGCGCGGAAGTCGTCCATCGTCTTCAAGGCTTCGTAGCGTCTCCCGGTGGTGAAAACGGCGCGCGCCACGGTCGCCCCAGCCTCGCGAGCGAGGCGGACGTCGCTTTCAAAGCCTGCAAGATCGTTCTCCGTTTTCGGCAGGCGCAACTCGCCCTCGTAGTAGCCGCCGTCCTTTTCCACCTGTTCGCGCATCTGCTTCGCCGCGGCGGGATCGGCCGGCCGCAGGGGAGTCTGCACGCCTTCGGCGCCGATTTCGCGGGCGTAGCGGTAGAAGCCGAGGGCGTCGGTGAATTTCACGCCCTCCTGTTTCGCGCCGACGGCTTTCCAATGCTGGTGACATGAAAAAGTGCAGATGCCGATACGGCTTTTCGCGGCACCCGCGGCGGCGAGCAACGAGCGGGCGGCGGCGAGCGCGGGAAGTGCGGTGATGAAGGTGCGGCGGTTCATGAAATCAACGCTTTGAGTTCCGCATCCCACGGGGCGCGATAGGGGCGCACGAGCATCGCGTTTGCCTCCGCGTCGCCGGTGATTTCCTCTTTCTCCGCGTCCCACACGAGCTTGCGACCGGTGCGCAGCGAGAGGTTGGAAAGATGGCACGCGGTGGCGACTTCGTGGCTGCTTTGCAAATCGGAGAGCGGCTGCTTCCGCGACTTCACGCAATCGAGGAAGTTCCGCGCGTGGCGTGAGTAGTCTTTGATGGCGTTGCCGGTGTCGTCCTTCTCGGGCGTGGCCCACATCTGGCCGGGCTCCCACGGCTCGATTTGCGGGCCGCCGACGGGATGGCCTTTCACGCCGAGGATGCTGGCGACGGTGTTGTTCGGGCTCACTTTTTTGTCGGGCACGAGTTCGAAGCCCGCGCGCGACACGGGCAGCGAGCCGTGGGTGCCTTGGAAGGTGAGGCCGCCCATGCCGAGTCCGCCGAGGCCCGCGCTCGCCTCGCGATACTGGCACGTCACGGTGAAGCGGGGATATTCCATGATGACATCCCGCGTGTCGGGCGTCTCGCAGTTGTCCTTCAGGAACCAGCGTCCGCCGGTGCTATAGACGGACTTCGGCGCGCGCACGCCGAGCATCCAGTGGACGAGGTCGAGCGAGTGCTGGCCGAGGTTCGTGGCCTGGCCGCCGGAGTAATCCCAGAACCAGCGGAAGTGGTAGATGGAGCGATTGGGGTTGTAGGGCCGCTGCGGCGCGGGGCCGAGGAACAGGTCGTAATCGAGGTCCGGCGGCGGCGCGCTGTCGGGTGGATTGCCAAAGCCGGGCGAGATGTTGCGCGAGTTGTTGTTCGACGCTGAGACAATGGTGCCGATGCGTCCGGCTTGGATGAGTTCGCGTGCGCGTTGAAAGGGCGGACCGGAACGATTCTGCGTGCCCACCTGTATGACGCGTTTGGTGCGCTTCATCACGTCGAGCATCCAGCGTCCTTCACGCACAAAAAGCGTGGTCGGCTTTTCCACATACACATCCTTGCCCGCGGCGCAGGCCATCATCGTCATCAGCGCGTGCCAGTGGTCCGGCGTGGCCACATAGACCGCGTCCACATTTTTGTCCGCGAGCAATTTCCGGAAATCGCCGTAGCGCGCCGGATTCCCACCCGCCATTTCCGCCGCCGCCTCGACGCGCCCGCGATGCACATCACACACCGCCGTGATGCGCGCATCCGGCTGCTCCTTGATGGCCGCCATGTGAATGCGCCCGATGAGCCCGAAGCCGATGAGTCCGACATTCACGCGGTCGTTCGCGCCTTTGACTTGGGAATAAGACCTGGCCGTCATCGCGGTGGCGGCGGTGGAGAGTGCGGCGGTGCGAACGAAGTCGCGACGGGTGATAGGGTGTGTGTTCATGGTTGGAGTGTTGGAGTGCTGGAGTATTGGAGAGGTGCGGCGCGGGAATTTTTCATCACTCCAGCACTCCACTACTCCATCACTCCGCTGGTTTATTTCTTATCGTTGGATTGCATGCGTTTCACGATCTCCTCGCGCGGGACCACGCCGACGCGTTTGGCCCAGGCTTCGTGTTGAGAAACGAGTGAAGTGACTTTTTCTGACTGCTGTGCGGCGAGGTCGCGGGTTTCGCCGGGGTCGGTCGCGGTGTCGTAAAGCTCCCACACTCCTGTGCGTGGGCCGGCGGTGGCGATGCCGCCGTTCTCTGCGGCGGGGCCGTAGCCGCGCACGAGCTTCCAATCGCCCTGGCGCACGGCTTCGTTGCCCATGCGTTCCCAAAACAGCGGGCGGTCCATCGGCAGCGTGGCGAGTTCACCGCGCAGCGCAGGCAGGAGGCTCGTGCCTTCGAGCGGCTGCACGGGATGATTGGCAAAGGTGCGCGGATGCTTCGCAGCGGCGGCTTCCAGACAAGTCGGGAACAAGTCCATGATGTGCGCGGGACCGGACACGATTTTGCCGCGCTGCGACGCCGGGATGCCGGTGGGCCAATGCGCGATGAGGGGCGAGGCGATGCCGCCATCATGCACCCAGACTTTGAATTTGCGGAAAGGCGTGTTGCACACCTGTCCCCAGAGCGGGCCGCGCACTTCGTCGGAGCCGTTGTCGCTCAAGAAGAGGATGAGCGTGTTGTCGAACTGCCCGCGTTTGCGCAGCGCCTCGACGATGCGGGCGATGTTTTGGTCCACGCGGTCAATCATCGCCGCGTAGTTGCGCATCCACAGTTCGTTGCGCTCGGTCTTGGCGTGTTTGGCCTCTTCGGTGACGGTCGGGTCGAGCTGCGGCAGGCGCGCGGAGTCGGGGATGAGACCGATTTGTTTCAATCGCTCAAAGCGTCGCTGGCGGATGGCATCGGGTCCGGCGCGATAGGTCTCCACATACTTCGCCACGTCGCTCTCGTGCGCCTGGAGCGGCCAATGCGGCGCGGTGTAGGCGAGATAGCCGAACCACGGACGCGCGGTGTCAGATTCCTCGATGAAACGCAGCGCGTGGTCCGTGAAAGTGTCGGTCGTGTAAAAGTCCGGCGGCAGTTTTTCGACCTTCTTGCCGTTGAACACGAACTTCGTGATGGGTCCCTTCTTTTGCCACGAGCGATAACCGGTGAAGTGCTCGCAAGCCCCGCCGATGAGCGCGAAATGCCGGTCAAACCCGCGCTGGCCCGGCCAGAAGGATTCATCCTGACCGAGGTGCCATTTCCCCGCCATGAAGGTCTGATAACCGGCTTCGCGCAGCGCCTCCGGCAAGGTCACGACGCCTTCCTTTTTGAAACCCAGATACGCGGGCGAACCAATGCGCCGCCACAGCTCGTTCGCGGAGCCCTGTTCATTCATGTCGCCCACGCCGGCCTGATGCGGATACAGACCGCTCATCAACGAAGCCCGCGACGGGCAGCACTGCGCGCAGTTGTAAAACCGCGCCAGCCTCACGCCGTCCGCTGCGAGGGCATCGAGAGTCGGCGTGCGCACCTCGCCTCCATAACAACCGAGGTCTGAGTAACCCATGTCATCCACCATGATGAGGAGGATGTTCGGGGGCGTGGCGATTGCCGTAGAGACGATGAACAGGAAGATGAGAGAGATGAGCTGGCGCATCATGGAGGACGAAGGAGGGCGTGGTTTCTGACAGCAAAAGGCACTCACTGCGCCGTCCAGCCGCCATCCACGGCGAGGGTCGTGCCGGTGACGTAGCTGGCGGCTTCGCTGGCGAGGTAAATGGCCGCGCCCTGGATTTCTTCGAGGCGTGCCCAGCGCTTCAGCGCAGTGGCACCGACGACGAATTTCTGGCCGTCCTCCGTGTCGGCGATGGCCAGGTTCATCTCGGTGAGAAACGGACCGGGGCAGATGGCGTTCGCGGTGATGCCATCAGCGGCGGTTTCGAGCGCGAGCGTGCGCGTCATCTGGATGACGGCACCCTTGCTCGCGGTGTAAGGCGTGCGGCCCGCAAGTCCGACGAGCCCGAGGGCGCTGGCCAGATTGATGATGCGGCCCCATTTCCGCGCACGCATCCCGGCGAGCACGGCGCGGCAGCAAAGCCAGGTGCCGCGCACATTCACGCGCATCACTTCATCGAACTGCTCCGGCGTCAGCTCCGCGATGGGAGCGCGGATATTGATGCCCGCGCTGTTGATGAGGATGTCCACTTTGCCCAGTTCGCGCTCGGCGGCGGCGAGCATGGCGTCCACCTGCTCGGGTGAAGTCACATCCGCAGCGTGGCCGATGGCCTTGCGGCCAAAGTCGTGTGCGATGTTCGCGGCGGCGGCCTGCGCTTCGTCGAGGTGACGGCTCACCAGCATCACATCAGCGCCAGCGGAAGCGAGTCCGGCGGCCATCGCGTGGCCGAGGCCCTTCGAACCGCCGGTGATGAGCGCGGTGCGCCCGGTGATGTCGAAAAGTTTGATGCCGGGAAGTGGTGTGGTTTCGTTCATAGTTTCATTGCGTGTAGGAGAGCCCGTGCTGCTTCGTGGAAGGATGCGGTGGTGAGTAAGGTGAGGAGGAGCAGGGTGCGGCGATTCATGGTGGTGGTTGGCTAAACAATCGTCAGCCCCTTCAGCGTGCCGGTGCTGGCACCGAAGGATTTGTCATCCATGCCGAGCTGGTGCAGCACGCTGAGGTAGAGATTGCTCAGGGGCACGGTGCCGGGTGCGATGGCGAGGTGCTGGCCGTGCTGGAAGCGGCCTCCGGCGAGGAGCACGGGGAGGTCTTTATTGCTGTGACTGGAGCCGCTGCCGAGATTCGAGGTGATGACGATGGTGGTGCGGGCGAGCAGGTTGGAGTCGCCTTCTTTGGCGTTCTTGAGGTTGGTGAGCAGCGTTTTCAGTTCGTCGAAGAAGGCGCGTTCGACGCGCTTGAGCTGGGCGATGTTGCCCTCGTCCTGGCCGTGGTGGGAGAGGTTGTGGTAGCCGACTTTGACGCCGGGCACGGCCACAGTGTCCTGGCGGAAATAGCCGAAGGTGATGACGCGGGTGGAGTCGGTCTTGAAGGCGAGATAGGCGAGGTCGCAGACGTTGCGCATGTTGGTGATGATTTCGTCTTGCGCGAAGGGCGCGGGCGCTTTGACGCCGACCTGGGGCTTGGGCGTGTGCATCCACTCCTCGGATTTCACGAGGCGCTTTTCGGTGGCGCGGACGGACTCGAAGTATTCCTCCAGCTTGTCCTGATCGCGCTTGGAGAGGCGCGGACGGAGGTCGCTGGCCTCGTCGAGCACGAAGTCGAGGATGCTCTTGCCGCGCCCGATTTCGCGCAGGACTTTGGTTTTGTTGGTCGCGCCTTCTTCGGCGAAAAGTTTCGCAAAGGCGTCACCGACGTTTTTCTCCGCTGGCACCATGCTGCCGCTGTCGGTCCAACTGAAGTCATTGGCCCCGGCGCTGAGCGTGAGCGTGTCAAAGCGCGTGTGCTGGCCGAGCGCGGCGGCGACATGCTGGTCGAGCGAGCGGCGGTTGCGCTCGGCGGAGGGGAGGCCGGTGAAGATGCGCGGCTGCGAGGCATGACCACCACCGACGCCGGGATGTTCGAGGCCGGAGATGACGGTGAACTGGTCGCGGAAGTCCTGGAGCGCGGAGAGATACTCGGTGGCCTCGTAGCCAATGCCGGTCTGCTTCGGGATGAGGGCATCGCGAAAGATGCCGAGCGGCAGACAGACGAGCAGCAGGCGGCGCGGTTCTTTTTCCACGTCGGCGGCGTGCAGGATGCCGCCGAGCGACTCCAGCCACGGGAGACTTAGAGTGATGCCGACGCCACGGAGGAAATGGCGACGGGTGGAGAGAGCGAGGTTCGGGTTCATAGGGCGGTGCAAGAATCAGGGTTGGGTGAAGACGGGGCTGGTGATGAGGTCGAGGACGAGGGTGCTCATGCCGCTCTGGCTCTTGCGCGATTTGGCGGCGATGGCTTGAAGCGGTGCGCGGTCGGCGAAGCCGGGCTGACGACCGAGGGCGAAGGTGGCGAGTTTGTGCGTGAGGTTTTGAATGACAAGGTCCTCGCGCTTTTTCACGAGCTCGCGGAACTCCTGGAAGCTGTTGAAACGACCCACACCCGCCCATTCGTCGGCGGGATTGACGGGCTGGCCGTCAATGAGCTTGGCGCGTGCTTTGGGCGTCGGCTCGCTGAGGGCGCGGTATTTTTCGCGCCAGCCGCCGATGACGTCGAAGCTCTCCAGCGCAAAGCCGAGCGGGTCGATTTTTTTGTGACACGAGGCGCAGGCGGCGATTTCGCGGTGCTTGGCGAGCTGCTGCATGATGGTGGTGGCACCGCGAATGTCCGGCTCGATGGGCGGCACGTTCGGCGGCGGTGGCGATGGCGGTGTGCCGAGGAATTTCTCCAGCACCCACACGCCGCGTGCGACGGGCGAGGTGGTGCTGCCGTTGGAGGTCACGGCATGGATGCTGGCCTGCGTGAGCAGTCCGCCACGCACCGTCTTTGTTTTATCGAGACTCACGCGGCGGAAGTCCGGCCCATGCACGTCTGCGATGCCGTAATGCTTGGCGAGGCGTTCATTGAGCATGGTCCAGTCCGAGTCGATGAGCTGGCGCAGCGGCAGGTCGCGGCGGAACATTTCGGCGATGAAATGCTCCGTCTCGCCGCGCATGGCAGCCTCCAGTTCGAGGTCGTATTCGGGGTAAAGATTTGCATCCGCGCGCATGACGCCGACCTCGCGCACCCGCAGCCATTGGCCGGTGAAATCCTTCAGGAAACGCTCCGCCCGGGCATCGGCGAGCATGCGCTGGGCCTGGGCGCGGCGCTTGCCCGGATCGAGCAGGCTGCCATCGGCGGCGGCGGCCAGCAGCGCGTCATCGGGAGTGGAGCGCCAGAGGAAAAAAGAAAGGCGCGAGGCGATGGCGTGCGCATCGAGCCGGTCGGGCGGCTCCTCCCGGTAAAGGAATCGCGACGAGACCATCATCGTGGCCAACGTGCCGCGCAGCGCCTCGTCGGGGGTCATCGTCTGCGTGAACTTCTCGAACAGCGCCCGATACTTGGCGACGGTCGCAGGCGTGACGGGGCGGCGGAAGAGCTTCGGCGCGAAGTGAGCGACGATGGCGGCTACTTTCTCCGGCGTGGGATTGGCGGTGTCGATGTCGCCAAAGAGCGTGCGATGTCCCGGTGGCGGCCACGTCTCATAAATCGGTCCCTCGATGGTGAAGGAGCGGATGGCGATGAACGGGCCTGGCTGGTCAAGCATCGTGCGGTTATAGCTGTGCGACGCGCCATCCATGATGGTGAACACCACGCGGTCGCCCGGCTCCAGGTAATAGCGGGCCTCAACCTCGCGCGGCTGCTCATCGGTGAAGGCGAAGACGCTTTCCGTTTTCGGCAGCTTGCCTGAATAACCCTCATGGACGGTGAACTTAAGCCGCGCGGGCTTGCCGTCGTTCTTCAGCGCATAGGCCACCGCTTTCACCCGATACCAGCCGCGCCCGGCGGGAAGGCCGAATTGGGGCTCACCGCTGAAATACTGCTGCACGGTGATCACGGCATCCAGGTGCGGGCCGTCATCGGGCTTCGGCGGGCGCAGTGCGCCGTTTTCACGCACGGGGAAACGATAGCCATAGGCGGGTTCGTCTTTCGCCGCGGCCTGTATCTGCAGGGTGTGCTTCTGCTCGACGGGTCCGAGTTTGTCGAAGTTGGCCAGACGGTCCGCGAGGCCCTTGCGGGCGAGTTCGATGCCTTTGCGATTGCCCTCATGAAGTGTCATGGTCTTGCTCGCCGTCTCGGGCCGCTTGGCCGGGGCGATCGCCCGGGCGAGCACAAACTCCGCCGCCTTCATGTATTCCTGCACCTGCGCGGCCGAGAGCATGAGCGCCGCGCCGTTGTTGTCGAATCCGTGGTCGAGGACGTCATCGGGAAACCCGGACGTGAAGTCGCCATGAACATCGAACAGGTCCGCGATGGTGTTCTTGTATTCGGCGCGGTTCAGCCGCCGCAGCACTACCGCGCCCCCGGTGCCTTTGATCACCGTCGCGGCGCGGGTCAGCTCGGATTGAATCCAGGCCGTCACCGGCTCGACCTCCGTCGGCTTCGGCTGCTTCGCTTTCTCCGGCGGCATCTCGCCGCGGTGCAGATTGTCGAGCACAAGCTGCCAGTTCTCCGCATCGGCGGCGGTCGCGGAGATTTTCAGCTCATCCACACGGAAGTCGCCCTTCTGCTTCTTCGGCCCGTGGCAGTCGATGCAGTAGGTCTGCATGAAGCTGCTCACCGGAGCGGGCACCGCCGCTTTTGCGGAAGATGCGATGAGGAGGAACGTCAGAAGGATTGGTTTCATCGGATGGGAAAAGTCATGAGTGCTGCCTGTTCATGGGGCCACGAGGCCGAAGGTGCCGGCGGATGCACGTATTTCTGGCGAGCTTTGGGCGAAAGGCAAAGCCATGTCGCCGAGCGCCGGAGCGTGACGCTCCGGTTCCTTGTCTCCAAATGAACTATGAATCTCAAGTGAACCATAAATCTGGCCTGTAGTGTTATTTCTTGCCGACCGGGGCTGCTTCGACCTGCTTGACCATGAGGCCGTCGAGCGCCTTGGCCTGCACTTGCAGTTTCCAATCTTTGGGTCCCGCAGTGTTTGCCCGGACGAGCAGGGTGTTTTTCCCTGCGACGAGGTGAACAATCAGTTCCTCGTGCTCTTTGACGAGCCCGTGGGCCACGTCATGCCGAAACACATTCGCGCCATTGAGCCAGGCGGCGATTCCGTGGGGGGAGGCGGGAACTTTTGGGACGGACAGCGAGAGCGCGAGCCTGCCCGGCGCTGCGGCCTCAAGCACGACGCGCGCATAGGCCACTACATCGCGAACTGGCAGGCCGCGCGCGTCCTGCACTTCGATGAAGTCAATCCATCCCTCGGCGTCGAGCGGCTTGTTCACGGCCCAGTCCAACGTCGCCGCTTCCGCCTCTTTCTCGGGGGGCCAGACCTGATCTTTGATTTGTTTTCGCTGCACCCAATAGGAGGGAGAGATGTCCACAAAGGAGATCAGGCCGATTGATCTGGGAGCGGTGGCTGAGGCTGGAGCTGCGGTGGCGTTTGCCGAACGGGCGGGCTCCTTGGTCAGGTCGTAGCAGGCCACGCCATCCTCAAGCCGGATGAACAGCCTTCCGTCGCAGATGGCGGGTGAGGTGAAGCGCATCGCAGGAACGCTGACAGTGAAGAATGTCGCCGGCATGGTCGGAGTGGCGCTGAACATTGCCAGCTTCGAATCGCTATCGTTCTTGCTGCTGACGATGTGGAAGACCTTGCCATCGGCGAGGACGGGCGATGAAGTCCCGGAGCCAGCCGACTTTTGCCAGAGGACCTTCCCGGTGAGGTCGAGGCAGCGGTAGGTTCCGCCAAAGTCGCCGAACACGTGGCCGTCGTGCAGGAGATAGCTGCCGACACGATCACCGGTGAATTTAGCGAACAGTTCCTCCGCCTTGTCCGGCTGCAATCGGTAGCCGCTGACCTTGCCTGCTGTGATGCAGACATCGCCGACGATGGCCGTCGTTCCGGGGCTCGTTTGTTGCCGATGGTCCTCCCAGATCACGCTGCCGTCCTTCGGATTCACGCAGGTCAATTTGCCCGTCTGCGTGATGAGCCTCGGGCCTTTGTCCGTATTCCAAACGGCGACCGAGGACGATTTGTCGCCGTTCCTGTTGGGATCAGACGTGGCCTGCGGGCAGGCCCACAGCTCCTTGCCGGTGGCAGGGTCGAAGCCCTTGAGCACACCGCTCTCTTTGCTCGGATCATTGACGCCCGGGTTGAGGTGTTTCCCGCTGCCGGCAATGACCACGAGGACGCCATCGACAATCGCCGGCGAAGTGTTGATTCCGTCGCCTCCTGTGCCGTCGGCTTCTTCGTTCAAAAGGTTGGCTTGGTTGGCCACCCCGGCGCCCTTGCTGGCCAAACAGATGCTCGGGGTCTTCCACATCTCCTTGCCGGACCCGGCATCCAGGCAATACATGCCATTGGAGCCGACCACGAAGACCTTGCCGCCGCCCACATACGGCGTGCTGCTACAACCGCCGTTTGGTCGACCGGCGTAACTGGCCTTCCACAGCATCTTGCCGGTGTTCGCGTCGAGGCAGAAGATTAGATCGGCGGCGGCGGCCTGATCATGCACATACAAGTATACTTTGCCCTCGGCCACCACCGGGCTGCCGTAGTTCGAAAACGAGCCACCTTTTTTCGGCCCGCCCAAGATCTTGTCCGCGCTCTTCCATACCAGCACCGGGCCCTCCGGACCCCACGCGTCGGCGAGCT
Source organism: Pseudomonadota bacterium (assembly GCA_009924135.1). Taxonomy (GTDB): domain Bacteria; phylum Verrucomicrobiota; class Verrucomicrobiia; order Limisphaerales; family SXTU01; genus SXTU01. Next base: position 40,463 of record RFSE01000033.1, read on the forward strand.
TGGGGCTGTGCGGCGCGACGCCGTTGCGATTGGGCCCACGCCATTGGTTCCAATCCGATTTCATGGCCGCCGTCGTCGGCTTATCGGCACCGCTCACGGCGGGACTCCAGGCGGTGACAAGTGCGACGATAGCGACGACGGCAAGTTTGGTGTGATTGGTCATGGTCCGCTACTATTATGGGTTATTGGGACATCCTTTGAGGGCGGCGGGGTCGAAGTTCATAGTCATCACACGATTTCCTTAATGACGCCATCAGCCTCGCCGCCTTGAAATTTGTCGGGCACTTTCACGCCCATGACGCCGAACATGGTCTGCCAGAGGTTGCCGAGGCGGACATCTTTCTTGGCGAGGTGGCCCTGGTGTTTGATGCCGATTTTGTGGCCGCCGACGAGCATGGTGGGCAGTTCGGTGTTGTTGTGGGCGTTGACAGTGCCGCCGCTGCTGCCCCAGACGAGCATGGTGTGGTCGAGCAGGGTGCCGTCGCCTTCCTTGGCGCTCTTGAGCTTTTCGATGAAATAGGCCCAGTCCTCCATATACCAGGTGTCCACGGTGGTGAGCCACTTGAGCTTGTCGGGGTCTTCGCCGTGGTGGGTCATCTCGTGATAGCCGTAGGGGCAGCCTTTGTAGGCGTAGCAATGGGTGCCGTCGTTGAGGTCGCGGCGGGCGTAGTAGTTGATGACGCGCGTGCTGTCGGTCTGGAGCGCGAGGGTGATGACGTCGAACATGAGGCGCTGGTAGCGGCGGTAGTCGAAGTTGCCCTTGGCTTGCAACTCGGGGTCGAGCGCCTGGACGTTTTTGCCGAAGTCGAGCAGCGCGACTTTTGGCTTCGGCTTGTCGAGCCAGGCGAGGTCGGTGGCGATGCTCTGCTCCACGTCACGGATGGAGGTGAAGTATTCGTCAAGTTTGCGTTGGTCCGAGGAGCTGACTTTTCCTGCAAGGTCTTTGGAATCTTCGCGCACCAAGTCAAGGATGCTGCGCCTCTCTTTGTCTCTGCGGGTGCGGTTGGCATCGGGTGCGCCTGCAAAAAGGCGTTCAAAAACTAGCTTTGGATTTACTTCTTTAGGAAGAGGCTGTGCAGCAGAGCGCCAAGACA
>RFSE01000321.1 GCA_009924135.1 Pseudomonadota bacterium
GGCTTCCAGCCCGTGGAACGCGTAGAGTTTCGCTCCGCGCAGGGCAAACTTCAGGCGCACCAATTTGCCGCGCAGCGAGGCTGCCTCCTTGCCGGGCCACTTCACTTCACCGTCCGTCACGTCGGCGGTGATGGGCGTGCTGGGGTCACCGCCAAACGCCGGATCATCGAGGATGCTCACGCGCACGGAACCGTTCTTCACCTCGGCGCTGAGCTGGATCGGGCCGGTGACGCGCAACGGCTGGGTAATAACCGCGGCTTCGCTTTCCGGCGCGGCCGGCTCGTAACCCGCGAAGCCATCCACCCGCAGACGCGCGAGGGACGGCAGGCAGTGGCGTTTCCAACCCTTGTGCGGAAAGAAATCGCCGCCGTAGTAGATCAGCAGCCGGCCATCCTGCTCGATGGCCGGCCCGGACGGTCCGTAAATGCACGCGCTGTCGTAGCTGTCCTTCGGCCCGCGCGGAATGAACGGCGTGCCGGGCGCGACGCGGTGCCAGGTCACGGAGTCCGGACTCCACGCGAGTTCGCAGTCCACGGTGCGGTCCGTCCCGGCGTGGTACATCATCACGTAACCGAGATAGAGGTTGGCGTAGGCAAACGCCGGGAGACAGTAGGTCTGCGTGGTCTTGCCTTCGGCGGGCGTGGAGCGCAGCACCACGCCGCTGCTGCGCCAGTTCTGGAAGTCCTCGCTCTCGAAGCGCGCAACGAGCCGCTCCCCGACGTATTGCTTGGTGAAGAGGACGTATTTGCCGAGCCGCTCTTCCCAGAAGGCGTTGTTGTGCGTGTCGCCATTTTGTGCGCCGAAACCCTTCGGTTCCTGCGGTTCGCCCCAGTGGATGCCATCAGGCGAGAACCGTGTCCGGAGCTTGCCCTGGCCGACATCGAAAATCATCTTGTAGCGGCGCGCCGGGTCGGGGTCGTGCAGGTCCTTGAACACGCCGACGTTGGGCGTGTCGCGCGCGACGGCATTGTTCGCCTTGGAGCCGTCGAACTCAAACTGGCCGATTGCAGGCTTCTCCCACTTGAGTCCGTCGCGCGAGGTCGCGTACAGCAGGAACCACCCTTGATCGTGAATGGTCACCGGGTTCGCCATCTTCGCGATGACTTCCTTGTCGGTGAGCACGCACTTGTACCAGAGTTTGAAGCGGTGTTCCTGCTCGTCCCAAAGCACGTTCGGGTAGAGGTTGTTCAACGCGTTTTCCCAGGGCTGGTCGGCGTGGAAGAGCGGGTTGTGCGCGTCCTTCTCCACCGTGCCCAGCGTGAGCTTCGCGTTCGTGGTGGACTGGATCACGCGCGCATCAAGCACCAGGTGTTTCGTGTGATCCGGACGGACCAGCCGGGGCTCGGCGGCCCGTAAGCTGGTCAGGCAGCAGACCAAGGCAAGGCAGGCGAGGAAACGCATGTGCACAATGTGAACCGACGTACAACCCGCACGCCAAATCAAATTACTTCGCCGCCCTGGCCTTCGCATCCAGCTCGGCGAGCTGGAGCCGCACGCTCACGATGTAAGGCGCTTCGTTGGACGTCCAGTGGCCGTAGGTCGTCGTGACGATGGTTGCGTCGGGCAGGACCAGCACCCCCGGATACGCGCAGTCGTAGCCCTTGGTGTTGTGCAGGAGGCGGAGGTGATACTGGCCGGGCCGGCCCATCGCGAGGTCCTCGTAGCGGCCCACCCACGCCACCCAGTCGCCCGCGAAGGGCGTGGGCTTGCCGCGCGGGGGGACGCTGCGGAAGGAGACAAAGAGCCGGCCATCGGGCAGGTACTTGCCGGTGTGACGGTCGCCGTTGAGCGAATCAGGCAGTTCGCGCGGGGCGGTCCAGGTCTGGCCCTCGTCGCGGGAGAAGATGACGTGCGAATTCTTCGTCCGGGAGTTCTCACGCAGCAGCACGGCGATCTCCTTCCCGTCCGGCGACCGGATGAAACCGGGCTCGCAGAGATGAACCGCCGTATCGTGCTGCACGGCCTCCGGGGCCGACCAGGTCAGGCCCCCGTCGCGGGAGAAGGTCTTGAATAGCGTGAACTCGACGGGCTTCTTCGGCGCGGCCTTGGCCGTGAAGTACCGGCCGTCGTCATGGAACATCGCGAGGTAATGCCCCGGCGTCTTCAGCGGCTCGGTAAAACCCATGACCACGATGCCGCCCCAGGCACCCACCTGCTTCAGCTCGCCCCAGGTCGCCCCATCATCCTCGCTCACGGCGAGCCGCGCGGGGTAAAGGCCGCTCCACATGATGAGCCGCTTCTTGCCGGCGGCGTCCACGACGCGGTGGAGCGTGGGAACCTCGCGCGAGGTGGCCCAGCTTGCGGGCGTGGGCAGGCGGTCGCTCCATGTCAGGCCGCCGTCGGCGCTGCGCTTGTACACGATGCCGCCCTTGCCGTGGCCCTTGGGATAGACGGTGAGGATGGTCCGGCCATCTTCGAGCAGCACGGTGGTCGGGTGGCCCAGATACTGGCCGGCCTCGCGGTCCACGATGACCTGCCGCTGCGTCTCGGCGGCGAGGTCGATGGTGGGGACGGGGAACGGGGCGGCAGGCTTCGTCACGGTGGCGGCAAGGTTGGTGCCGCTGTTCAGCCAATCGAGGCTGAAGCGGGCGAAGACGTGACGGTTGGCGTCATCCGTTTCGTAGAGGCAGCCGATGGTGCCGTCGTTGAACCGTGTGAGCACGCTATAGGCGAAGCTCCCGGGAAACAGGACCCGCCTCACCGGCCAGGTCTTTCCCTCGTCGAAACTCATGCGCACAACGCCGTTCTCGCGCTTGGAACTGTCCGGACCGCTGTAGAGCAGCCGGCTTGGGCCGGTGGCCGTGCTGAACGAGTAGCGGAACAAGCTCGCCATGCAGCCGGGATCGTTGAGGACTTTGTCCTGCTCAAGGGGCGACCAGGTGGCCCCGCCGTCGTGGCTGATGGCGGTCTTGCGGAACGGGGTGCCGCCCCACTTGCGGGCATTGAGCATCACCGAGCCATCGTCCAGCTCGGCCATTTGCACCTCGTTGACCAGGCTGATTTGTCCGCCCTTGCCGTTCGGGATGAGCGCGCCGGGGGCGGGCGAACCGAGCTGCCACGTTGCGCCGCGATCGTCGCTGAACGCGGCGGCAACGTTCCACACGCCGAAGGGGCCTTCGTTGAACGGCATGAGGAGCCGCCCCGCGTGCGGCCCGCGCGTGAGCTGGAGGCCCAGGCCGGGGCCGACGGCCGTGATGGTGACGCGCTCCGGCCGTTTGGTGGTGCGTGTTACGTCCAGCGGCTTGGACCATGTCGCGCCGTCGTCCTCGGATTGGAGGAGGTAGTTGCGGACGATGGCCGGGCCGTCGTGGCCGGGCTTGATCTTGCCGTCGCGCTCGCTGATGCCGGCGGGGTAGCTCTGGTACATGACGAGCACGCGACCGGTCTGCTGCTCGACGACGGCCGTGGGGTTGTTGAGCGTGTTGGCCCCGTCGTCGGCGATCTGTTGCACGGCACCCCAGGTGCGCCCGCCATCGTGGCTGCGCTTGAGGATGAGCTTGTTATTGGCCTGGTCCGCATGCGCCGCGCGCCCCTCGGCAAAGGCCAGCACCGTGCCCGCCTTGGTGACCACGACGGACGGTATGCGGATGGACTTGTAGCCATCCTTGCCGGCCACGAAGACCTCCGATTGCTCCGGCTCGCCGGCGGGGAGAGCCGCAGGAACGGTGGACGGGGCGGCGAAGGCCCGGCCGCCCAGCACGCACAGGACCGCCAGGAGGAGCAAAGATTTCATGATGGCGGCCCGGTACATACCGCAGCCGCAGTCCGTTTTGCGATGAAAGAATGGGCGGGCAGGTGACGGGTGACGGCGCACCACCGGCAAAGCGCCCCCTCTCCGCCTCGCTCGGGGAGAGGGCTGGGGTGAGGTGTCGATCTGCATCTTGACCCTCTCCGCCTTGGGCGGGGAGAGGTCCGCGGAGAGGGGCGCTTCAAATATCAGCCATCAACCCCATATACACCCCAGCTCTCCGAAGGGCGCATCTCAGTTTCTTGGCACCGCATGAGTGCCAGGTTTGAGCCCGGAGTCCATTGGTCCGGTTGGTGCCAAGCGGTATCAACCGATTGGCAAGAAGGCAGCGGAAAGGGAGTAAGGCGACGAAGTCGCAGGCCTTCGGCTCCCTCTCCCTTTGCGGAGCAAGGGGAGAAGGTGGCCGAAGGCCGGATGAGGGG
>RFSE01000322.1 GCA_009924135.1 Pseudomonadota bacterium
ATTTACCAACGTTACTGCTTAATCCAAAGTGAATCACCTGCCCGTTCAAGCCGCTCCACTCAGCAGGGTTAAGTGTCAACCTGACAGTACCCAGTCGGTTGCGAGGTAAATCGCAAGGAAGCCCTTGTCCGCCCCGGTTCCATTTAATTGTCACGCTGTCACGGCAGGAACACCCCCGGACGGCGAGCACACCGCCGAGCATGCTTGGCGCACGATCCGTCAGGCATGTCAGGTGCGGGCGAGCGTCCTTACGAGGCAGGCGCTTGACTCACGTACATAAGAGCCGATTCAATAAAAGTGTGCTTTGTTCCCGACTCCGTCCCAGTAGCTGCATCCAGAGGCAGACAGAGTGGGGTCTCCCACGGCAGCTTGGCAGGTGGGGTTTGGCCAGGGTGGTGCGGGGCGTTCGATGCAGATTCTGATTGCATGAGGCCGGTATGTTATTTAGCGGGGGGCGCTCAGTTAATTATCCTTTCAGTAACACCTGCACCTGCGTTGAAAAGGGCCGGCATCCTTGGCGGCGCGTGATTCCTCGGCGGTTCAAGCAGTCCTTCGCAGGTCACTTCCTTGTTTGACCGGCTGCCCCAAACTTTCCTCGCCCGTGGGTGACTCCGCTTGCTAGCTTCATCGTCAATTCAGCACACGATGAAAACCATCTTTGCCGCCTGGTCTCGCCAGCTTCGAACCTCCGATCTACGGCAGCAAATTCCCCGTTCCCAATTCCCTTGCCCTAATTCCCTTGGTCTCCTCCTCGCCTGCCTGATCCCCGTCTTCCCAGCCCGCGCCGCCGATACCTCGGCCATGACCAAGGCGAAGCCGCTCCCCCCGGCGCAGGCCCTTGCCTCGCTGGTCACCGAGCCCGGTTTGCGCGTCGAGCTGGCCGTCGCCGAGCCGCTTACCGCTGCGCCGTGTGCGGTGGCGTGGGATGAGCGCGGGCGCATGTACGTCGTGGAGAATCGTGGTTATCCGGTCGGTCCCGGCGAAGGCAAGCCACCCGCCGGTGTCATCGCCTTGCTGGAGAGCACGAAGGGCGACGGGATTTATGACAAGCGTACCGAGTTCGCCACCGGTCTGACCTTTCCCAACGGCATCATGTGCTGGCGCGGTGGTGTGATCGTTACTTGCGCGCCGGACATTTTCTACCTCAAGGACACCGATGGCGACGGCAAGGCCGACGTGAAGCGCGTTCTGCTCACCGGCTTTGGCACCACCAGCACCACGCAACTCCGCGTGAGCCATCCGACGCTCGGCCTCGACGGCTGGGTCCACATCGCCGGCGGCCTCGTCGCCAGCAAGGTGACGTGCCCCGAACATCCCGAGCGCCCTGCCGTGGACCTCCCGCGCGGCGACGCCCGTTTCCACCCGGACACGCTGGAGATCGAGTCGTGGCCGGGCGTTGGGCAGTTCGGCCTCGCGTTTGATGACTTTGGGCGCAAGTTCACCTGCTCGAACCGCAACCCGCTCCAGCACGTCGTCCTGCACCCGCGCTACCTCAAGCGCAACCCGCACCTGGCCTTTTCCGACACCGTGCAGGATGTCTCGCCGCCCGGCGACGGCTCGAAGGTCTGGCCGCTGAGCGAGGACCACACCACCGCCGCGTTCATCCCCAGCCTGATGAGCACGCCGCATGCGGGTTCGTTCACCAGCGCGTGCGGCCTGAGCATGTGGCGGGGCGGCGCGCTGCCGGCGAGCTTCACCAACAGCGCCTTCGTTTGCGAACCCGCGCAAAATCTCGTCCAGCGCCAGGTGCTCACGCCCGACGGCCCCACCTTCAAGTCCGCGCCCGCCACGCCCGGCCGCGAATTCCTCGCCAGCGCCGACACCTGGTTCCGCCCCGTCTTCAGCGCCACCGGTCCGGACGGCGCGCTCTACATCTGCGACATGTACCGCAAGGTGATCGACCACCCGCAGTATCTCCCTGAGTTCATCCGCGGGAGCCTCGACTACGAGGCGGGGAAGACGATGGGAAGGATTTGGCGCGTCGTGCCCGCTAATTTCAAATCGCCAATTTCAAATTCCAAATTGGACCTCGCCGCCGCGAGCACGAGTGAGCTCGTCGGTAAGTTGAATGATCCGAATGGGTGGGTGAGGACCACGGCGTTTCGGTTGCTGTTGGAACGGAATGACAAAACGAGCCTACCGCAGTTACGCGAGTTGTGGTCAACAAAGCTCCAGAAAAAGAGCTATGACGTTTTCGTCAATGGCTGGAACCATTTTGCGGAGCAAGGTAAGGCTCCGAATTTGGCTGCGTTCAAGCTATCACTATTGCTTGAAGGTTCCTTATCTCAATCGGATGCCAGTTCTGTCCTTGGGGCAACTTCATTGATCGGAACGAATGCGTCAATTTTTTCGTCATTCGCGGGTAGTGCCCTGATCGTAATTGAAAACACGGGGAGTATGCAGGAAACCGAAGGACAGAAAGAGGGGTTTCTAAGAGTGAGCCGAAGCGCCGCCAAAAGGTGGGATGACCAACTGCGATTTACGTGGGCGTTGGTGGTTGGAGGTTGGCGAGGCGACAGCGTAGCCCGTGGACTTGCACATCTTGCAACAGCAAACTCCACTAACCGGTGGCTTCGAGCAGCCGTTCTTTCTGGCGTTGGCATCGGAAAAGACACTGAATCTTTTCTGGATGAACTCCTGTCCGCTGCCAAGCAGCGGCTTGGCGAACGGGGTAGCATGACGCTCACACCAATCCTGCAAGACTTATCGGCGGTTGTCGCATCGGCAAATGGTGTGGATAAGCAGCAAATGTTTCTCGCGTCGGTCATCGCGCGTGATACAGCTCTGAGTGAAACAGAGCAATCCGCCTTCGCCACCGGCCTCGGCAACGGTGCACGAGCCAAGGGCCTCGGCAAGGATGGCCGTTCCGCCCTGGTCACGCTCGCCTCGGCGAACCCCAACACCGCGCGCCGCCTCGGCGAGTTGTTCGCCGCCGCCAGCAAGACCGTTACGACTGCTTCCGCCCCCACACCGGAGCGGCTGGCCGCCATTGACCTGCTTGCGCACAGCGACCTCGCCACGGCAGGCGCGGCCTTGCAGTCACTGATCGCCCCGCAGACGCCGAATGAGCTGCAGGCCGCCGCTGTGCGCGCGTTGAGCCAATTGCCGGGCGCGAAGGCCGGCGAGTGGTTCGTCGAGCGCGAGCGCTGGCGCAGCTACACGCCGCCCGTGCGCGATGCCGTCCTCACCGCGATGCTCTCGCAGCCCGCGCTGCAACTCGTGTTGCTCGACGCCGTCGAGAAGGGCGTGGTGCAGCCGTGGGCCGTGCCCGCGAACCGCCGGGGCTCGTTGCTCAAGCACAAGGACGCCGCCGTAGCCGCACGCGCTGCGAAAGCCTTCCAGCCGCAGGGGGCCGCCGACCGAATGAAGGTCTATGAGGATTACAAGGCTGTGGTCGCGATGCCGGCCACAGCTAAGAGCGGCAAGGCCATCTTCCTGAAGACCTGCGCCGCGTGTCACCAGTTCGCGGGCGAGGGCCAGCGCGTCGGTCCGGAACTGACGGGCGTACGCAACCAGCCTGTCGAGGCCATCCTGCTGCACATCATCGTGCCCGACGCGGAGATTTACCCTGGCTTCACCGCCTACGAGGTCGAGACCAAGGACGGTCGCTCGCTCACCGGCCTGCTCGCCTCGGACACGCCCACGAGCGTCACCCTGCGCGCCGCGCAAGGCGTGGAGGAAACCATCCTCCGCTCGAACATCGCCAAGCTCAGCAGCAGCAGCACCTCGCTCATGCCGAACGAACTGGAGAAGACCATGACCCGGCAGGAAATGGCCGACTTACTGGCGTTCTTGAAGGGCCAGTGATGCGGGAGGGAAACCCAAAGATTGGGGACGGACAAAGATTGACGGGAAGGCGGTTTTCTCATCTTTGTCCGTCCCCAATCTTTGGGCTGCTCCTGTCCTGTATTTTCGGGCTGCCCTTGCTCGCTGCTGATGCGGCGGTTGTCGTTCTACGCGGCTTCACCATGGGTTCCACATGGTCCGCGAAGTATCGGCCCGTCACAAACACTCCGCCAGAGCGGGTCGTGGAGCGGGCGTTGCAGGCGCGGCTGGATGACCTGGAGCAGCAGATGTCCACATGGCGCACAGACTCGGTGCTGTCGCGGTTCAACGCGTCGCGGGCGACGAACTGGTTCGCCGTGTCCCGGGACACGG
>RFSE01000323.1 GCA_009924135.1 Pseudomonadota bacterium
GCGCTGCTCCTCTCCTGCCGCGTGCAAAGCCCAACTTAGCAACTCATTGCGTCCTGACGCGTCACCTTGCCAGTCCGATTCCTTCACCACCCCTGGCAGCCACAACCGCAGCCAGTCCAGCGGACAGCGTGCCTTCAGCAGCGCGAGGTCGGTGATCGATACCGCCGCCCCGCGCCACTTCCCGGCCACGTCCTTACCCGGGTCCGTGCCGCACAGCAGCAGGGTGTTGCAGGCGCGGGTGAGCGCCACGTAGAGCAGGCGCAGTTCTTCGCCGAGGGTTTCGCGCTGCCCACGTTGGCGGGCCAGCCAGTGCGGCAAACTCGGGTAACGCCGGTGCGACTCCGGCGGGGAAACCATCGGGCACAGACCGAGTTCGCCATCGAGCAACACGTCGCCGGAAAGGTCACGCAGGTTGAAGCGCACCCCGAGGCCGGCCACGACGACTACTGGAAATTCCAAGCCCTTGCTCTGGTGGATGCTCATCAGCCGCACGGCATCCTCCGTGGGCAACGGCGCGGGGTCGTGGTCCAACGCCGATTCCTCCTGCGCCTCGATGAACCGCAGGAACCGATGCAGGCCCTGGCGTTGCAGCGGGTCGAACTGCCGTGCGAGATCGAGCAATCGCCGCACGTTGGCCACGCGCTCGGGGCCGCGCGGCTCGGCCAGCAGCAGCGCCTCGTAATGAGTCTCGGTGAGCACCTGTTCCAGGCACTGCGTCAGCGACCCGAGCCGGATAAGCTGCCGCCATTCCGCGAAGCGCGTGAGGAACTCGTCCACCTTGAGCCACGTTTCATCGGTAGCCACCGAAGTGTGAGCCCCCGGGCTGGCTTCCAACTCCTGACTTACAACTCCAGTCCCCTCCGCCCGGAACTTCGTCAGCGCATCCCAGAACAACATCCGTCCGGACGTGGTGCGAACGGTGAGCAACTCCTCGGGCGACAGGCCGACGAGCGGCGAGTGCAGCACCGCCAGCAGGGGCAGGTCCTGCAAGGGATTGTCCAGCAACCGCAGCAGGTGCAGCAGGTCGGAGATTTCGAGTGATTCGTAGAACCCGCCACGCTCCGCATGTAGGGGAACGCCGGCCCGGTGAAACTCCTTCGCGAACGCCTCGCCCCGGGAGCCCGGCGAGCGCATCAGTACGACCATGTCGCGCCACGCGGTCCCTTGGTCGTGCAACTCGCGCAATCGCGTCGCAATGAACCGGGCTTCACGCTCGATGCCGGCCAGTTCTTCGAACTCGGCCTGACCTTCGTCGGCATCAGCAAAGTCCGCCGCCTCGTCGCTCGTGAGCACGTGCAGTTCCACGCGGGCGGTTCCGGTGGGGGCAGCCGCCAGTGCGGCGCGTTGGCCGGGATTGCCGAAACGCAGTTCTGCAGCCGCATCATAGGTCACACCGCCCACGCTGGCGCGCATGAGCGGACGGAAGAGTGCGTTCACAAAGTTCAGCACCCCCTCGTGGCTGCGGAAGTTGTCCGCAAGCGCAATCACGCCGGTAGGTGCCGACGTGAGGAGGCTCTGACTTGATTCCGCATTAAACGGAGCCTCATCGCGTCGCCGGTCGCCATCCCACGCTTCCGCATATCCTGCAAAAATGTGCGGATTCGCGAGGCGGAAGCGGTAGATGCTCTGCTTGATGTCACCGACGAGGAAACGGTTGGCCGCCGGACCGGTGCGGCTCACGGCGCGCAGAATGGCGTCCTGCGCTGCGTTGATGTCCTGATACTCGTCCACGAAAACATGGGCGAACCGCTCGCGGCAGCGTCGCGCCGCCGCACCCTGTTCGTCGCTGAGCAACCGCAGCGACAACTGCTCCACATCCGCGAAATCCACGCCGCCGAGCTGCCGCTTGGCTTCCGTAAACCGCTCCGCGAACTGCTGCGTGAGCCGGACCAGCGCGGCGAGTTCGTGACGCGACCATTCCCAGTCTTCACTTAAAGCGTTCGCGGAACCATCGGAGCCCAGCAGCGACCGGAAGAATTCCGCCTCCTCGAACAGTTTGGCGAAGGCCGGACGCAGCGCGGATTTCTTGCGCTGCCAGTTCTCCGTTGCATCGGCAGCCAGGATTTCCGAAAGCACCACAGCCGTTGCCGCCCTGCTGGCAGTGAGAGCCTCTGTCGAGCCCGAGGCTTGCTTTGCCAGCGCAGTACGACAACGCGTGAGCGCGGGGACACTGGGGGCATCGGCGAGGGCGGCCAGCCATTGTTTGCGCCAACCCGCAATGCTGGCCGCCAGCCACACGTACCACTGCGTCGGCGAGGGTTCGCTGTAACTCGTGAGCAGGTCCGCCAACCACTGCTCGGGATCGGGCAACGATTGCGAATAACAGTGCAACCGGCCTACGAGCGTGCGGAGCCCCTCGTCCGAGCCACGGCCTTGGCGACGGATGAGCTGCTGGAGCGCGGCACTGTGCGGCCAGCGTCCGGCGTAATGATCGGCCAGCAGGGCGGTGAGGCATTCGCGTGCCAGCGGGCGGGTCTGTCGTTCGTCCAGCACGACGACCTGCGGATCAATCGCCAGCTCGTGAAAGTGTTCGCGCAGCAGGGCGAGGCAAAAACTGTGCAGCGTGGAAATCTGCGCGGAATCCAGCAGCGCGGCCTGTTCGGCGAAGAACTGGGCCTGGCTCGTGGCAGCTTCCTCTGCCAGCGCCTTGCGCAAACGCACGCGCATTTCTGCAGCGGCGGCAGTGGTAAAGGTCACGATCAGCATCTCTTCGAGCGAGGCGCCTTCGCGCAGCAGCCGCAGGCAGCGCTCCACCAGCGTGCGCGTCTTGCCGGTGCCAGCGCCAGCGACGACCAGCACGTTGCCACTGGCGGCAATGGCGGCTTGTTGGGCGGGGGTGAAGCTGCTCATCCCAGGTCCTCCCCGTCGGCCGATGCGGCTGCCAGCGCGCGATATTTCTCCGTCCAAGGATCGAAGCGGCAAATCGCGCGGTAATCACAGCGATCACACGCGCATTCACTGGTGCCCAGGCGCACCGGGGCAACCCTGATGTCACCGGCGAAGATCTCAGTTCCCAGCCGTCGGAGGTTGGTCTCCACCTGGCGGAGCAGGGCGGTGAACTCGGCCGTTGGCAGCGCATCACTGCCGCGTTTGGCGGGCTGGCCGTCCTTGTTGACCTTGTATCGGAATTGGCCGCTGGCGCTGCCGCCCGTCTGCCGGTCAAAGTGGTTTAACTGTGCAAAGTCGAAACGGCCTGCGTGCTGGTACGCGGCGCGGCGGTCGGCCTCGCTTTCCGCAAGAATCTCTGTGCGCGTGCCCCCGGTGCCGGAGGCCCCGTGCAGGTTCACGTAGAAGACCCCAGCGGGGCGAAGCGAATGGGGTAGGGACAGCATCGCATCCGTTCCTACCCCTTGCGCCTGCAGCACGTTCAGATACGAGAGCAATTGGAGCTGGAGCCCGTTTGCGACCTTGATCGATTCGACCTTCTTCGGGCTCGATTTGTAGTCCACCACGACCGCGAGCGTTTCGCCCGTTGCGGGCAACTGGCAGAGGTCCACGCGATCAATGCGGCCACGAAGCATCAAGGCCTTGCCGTCGGCCAGTTCCAGTCGCCACGCGGGCAGCGGACTGTTCTTGAGGCCGAAGCCGAGTTCCACTGCGACCGGGTCAAAGTCATACTGCGGCATCCAGCCCAGCAAGGCACTGAGCAGCCGTTGCGCGCTGGCGATGAGTGTCTGGGCGGTGAAGCGTCGCGTGTCATCGGTGGCTAGCAGGCGGTGTTCCGGCAGCGCGAGCAATTCCGCCCCGATGGATGCGACCAAGGCATGTGCTTCGAAGGGCGAAACGTCCCGCCAACGCCGGCCGCTCCGCGTGATGCGCAGGTGGAACTCGTCGAGCAACCGGTGCAGAAAGCTGCCGCGTTCGCGCGGGTCCAGCTCGAACTCCTTGCGTTCCTCCGCGCGCAGTCCGGCAGCGACGAAGAACTTGAATGGGCATTCGGCGAACTGCTCCAGCGTGCTGACAGAGGCGCGCAGTTCCATGCCGTAGAGCTGCGTGACGGCATTGGGCGTAAGGGTCTTGGCGGCGCGGCTGATGGCGAGTTGGTGCCAGCGGGCGATGACGGGTGCAAGCACGGGCAGGGAGGCCAAGGTGAGAAGTGCCGATGACGGA
>RFSE01000324.1 GCA_009924135.1 Pseudomonadota bacterium
GGGCTGCTCCAGCAGGGCCTCGTCCACCTCGCGCGGGGAAATTTTCTCGCCGCCCCGGTTGATGATTTCCTTGAGCCGTCCAGTGATGAACAAGTAGCCGTCTGCGTCCAAGTAACCTTGATCCCCGGTGTGAAACCATTGGCCTTCTGCGGGATCAATTGTTTCGAAGACCGCAGAGTCGTGGCCGACTTGAACGGCCACGCCGCGCACCACGATTTCGCCGATTTGTCCGGCGGGCTGCGGTTTGCCAGCATCATCTAGAATGGCCAGTTCGGGGACGAGGCTCCGGCCAACCGAACCGACCTTGCGGCGGGCCAACGGATTGCCCGTGATCTGCGGCACCTCGCTCATGCCGTACGCCTCAATCATCGGTACTTTGAAGGCGGTCTCCAATTCCTGAATGGTTCCGGGCGCCAACGGGGCCGATCCCGAACGGATAAAACGCAAGCGCCCCAGCGGGGCCGGACGCTTCCTTTGTTGGTCCAACAGGGCCTGATGCATCGCCGGTGAGGCTGAATACCAGGTCGGTTGAAACATCGTCATCCAGTCACCGAATCGTTCTGGCTGAAAGCTCCCGGTGATCACCACACTGCCGCCGGATACCAGGGGCATGAGCAGCGCAGAAACCAGCCCATGCACATGGAGCAACGGCAGCATGTTCAGGCAGCAATCGCCCGCGTTGAGCGCCAGGGTTGCCGCCGTTTGCTGCACGAGTTCGCAAATGGTGCCGTGGGTTAACAACGCCAGCTTGGGGTGGGCCGTGGTGCCGGAGGTAGGCAGGATCAAGGCGATATTCGTGGCGCTTACATCCAGGCCGGAATCTGGCTCAGGTCCATCATTGGCCTGGTTCCAGTCAAACCAGCCCGCCGGTTGGGCCGGGGAAAACCGTAGCCAAACAACCAGCAGCCCGTGTTGAAGTGCCACAGCTGCAATGGCCGGGTTGAATCCCTCCACCGTCAACAGCGCCTTGGCGCGCGCGTTTAGTAAGCGGCGTAAAACCTCGCCCGTGGTTAGCTCAGGCGACAACGGCACGCATGCGGTGCTGCTGGCGGTGGCCAGGAACACCGAGGCCAGTTCCGGTCCGGAGGGGAGAGAGACGGCCACCCGGTCGGCACTGCCGATGCCCGCCGCCCGCAGGTGCCGCCGAAAACGCCACGTCAAATCGGCGAGTTCCCGTCCGTTAAGCGGGGCACGCCCCGGAGCCAGTATCGCAGGCGCATCCGGCTGCCATTGCGCCCGCTGCTGGATCAGTTGCAGCAAACTGGACGGCGGGCGTGGCTTTCCCATTTTCACGTTGGAACTGGTGGCTGGATGCAAGCGGGTCAAATTAAAGTTGGGAAGGCTCGCCGCCCGGCGCGGCATGGGAGGCCGGCAAGCCGCTGTGGCCGGTGGTGTTCACTTCCAGGAGCAGCGGTGCTCCCTCGGCTTGACGCAGGGAGGCGAGCTGGGTGGCCAATACGGACAACAGGGCTGGCAGATTCTCCACTCGCCGGCCCGGACAGCCAAGGGCCTCGGCATATTGCGTCCAATCAATTCCCGCCAAGCGGGTCAGCGCGGCGGCCGGTTCATCGGCTGCCAAGCGTCGTTGAATGCTGCCATAACCTGAGTTGTTGCAGACGATCACGAGGATCGGCAATTGAAACCGGGCCATGGTGGCCAGTTCATTGCCGTGTGCCTGCATGCAGCCGTCACCCGTCAGCACCACCACCGGTTGCCCGGGTCGGGCCAGTTTGATCCCGATGGCGGCGGCGATGGCCCAGCCCAGCGGAGCCAGCCCACAGGCCGAGAAGAATGCATTCGCCTGCAGCGACAACCAATAGTGGCCGGCAAACAACCGGTGCAAGCCCGCGTCCACGACCAAGATGGTCTCTGGTGGCAACTGTTCGCGCAGTGCCCCGACCAGCCGGTCAGGGGCGATGGTGCGGGGTGCGGCCGAAGCTTCCTTCAATGCCTGGTATCGCTGCGGGATGCTCCTCAGGGAATCAATCCAATCGGATCGCTCGGCCTGGGTGGCCACCAATGGCTGAAGGGCATCGGCTTCGGCCGCCAGCAATGCTTCCAACACGGTGGGGACATCCGCTGCCATCTGCCAGTCCGGCAGCAGTGGGTGCTGCTCGGGAAGGATGACGGCATCCACGCAACAAGTCCGTCGATGCCGTTGCCGCAGCCGGGGGTCCCAGCCGAGGGTGTCGCGCTCATTGAGATCGGAGCCCAGGGCCAGTAGCAGATCGCTGGTGGCCTCCAGCAGGCTCTCGTTTGCGCGCCGGCTCCCGGCAAAGCCGAAGTTGCCGAGGCTTAACGGATGATCCTCCGGCAGCAATCCCTTGCCAGCAAGATTCGTGGCCACCGGCAGTTGAAACGTTTCCGCAAACCTGCGCAGCAGCCGCGCCCCCCGCTCGGTGTTCAAGCGGGAGCCGGCCAGCACCAGCACTCTCCGCGCTGACGCCAGTTGGCTCATGAGTTCAGCCAGCCCGGCGACGTGGTGCGTGGGGCTCGGGCGCGGCGGCTCGTGCTGGGTCGCGGGTGTCTGGGCGCATAAATCTTTCTGGACATCCAGCGGCACGATCAGATGCGCGGGCTGTTGGGGCGAATCCAGCATGCGCGTGAACGCCGCATCCAGTTGAGGTTCCAGGTCCTGGGCGGAAAACACGCAGGCAGAAAAACCCACGGCGCGGCGCAAAAGGGCCTGATCATCCGTGCCCCCGGCCCAACCATCTTGAAAAGCCCCGGCATGTTGGTTGGTTGCCGGCACGTTGCTGGTGATAAAAAGCACCGGACTTTGGTCAGCTTTAGCCGTCACGGCGGCAGCCAGGAAGCCGGCCGTCCCCGCTGCTCCAATGCTCAGGCACACGCCCGGCTTGCCGGTGGCCCGCGCATAGCCGTCAGCCATGTAGCCGGAGGTCAGTTCATGCGTGGCGGTGATCACGCGCAGCGCCTGGTTCTGACACAACTCGGTGAGGCAGGGGGCAAGCTGCAAACCCGGCACCAGAAAAACGGCGCTGATGTTTTTGCCCGCCAACCACTCCGCGAGCACGCGGGCTCCGGTTCGGCCAGTGGTGCTGGATGCGGTCGTTTGGGCGGGGGCTGACATGAGGCAGAATTCGGCTAGTTCATGTAGCTGCCCCCGTTTACGTCCAGGGTGGTCCCCGTGATGTAGGAGGATTCTTCTGCGGCCAGGAAAACGATGGCTTTTGCCACTTCAACCGGTTCCGCCAGCCGGCCCAGCGGAATGCCAGCCAACACGGTTTTTTGGTAAGCCCGGGTGCGCGTCTGCCACAAACCCCTGACCCGCTTGGTCAGCGTCACGCCCGGAGCGACGGCGTTGACGCGGATGTTCTGCGGCCCCAGTTCCCACGCGAGATGCCGGGTCAAACCGATCAGGCCGGCCTTGGCGCTCGAATAGTCCGCCCCGGACAACCGGCTCCGGTGCCGCCCGGCGACAGAAGCCACATTGACGATCCTTCCGCCGCCGGCCCGTTGCATGAGGGCCACCGCCGCCTGGCAGCAAAAAAAGGCAGCCTTCAAATTGAAGTCCATCGTGCGTTGCCACGCCAAAGCTGGCACGGCTTGAAACGCCAGGTTGTGCTGACTCCCGCCGACGTTGTTCACCAAGATGTCCAGGCGGCCATATTTTCTAACGGTGGTTTGAAAGACCTGGCGGATGATCGCCGGCCGGGTAATGTCGCCAGCCACCCCGGCCACCTCGTATCCGGTGGCGCGCAAGGCTCGGATGACCTGGTTTAGCCGAGCTTCTCCCCGGGCATTCAGCATCACCTTGGCCCCGGCTCCGGCCAGCAGCCGGACGGTCTCCAAACCAATGCCATCGGATGCCCCGGTGACGACTGCGACTTGGTTGATGAAGCTCATGTTTAACCAATTTTGGGGCGGGACCCTAGTCGTGGTCCCAAGGCAATGCGAGGAATTGTTGATGGCGGGCTTTCACTTCGTTGGCGAGCTGTTCATCAAGTCCGCCTCGTCCAGTGGCCTGCTTATTTTGGGGCCAGCAGCTTGCGCGCCTCCGCCAGCGGCAGATCGTCGAGGGCGGAAGCCAGGGTGGCCAGTTCATGGGCCTCGCACATCCGGTCGAGTTCCCGCGC
>RFSE01000325.1 GCA_009924135.1 Pseudomonadota bacterium
CTACTATCACGAGGATGCCTACGCTGCGTTGAAACAATCGCTCACCACCGAGAAGAACCCCGCGATCCAGGCGGCTGCGTTGCGCGCCCTCGGTGCGTACGCGAAGCCCGAGGTGCACGACCTGCTCGTCAAATTTCTCAACACGCCGAGCTACCGCGACCGCCTCACGGAGGCCGCCATCTCGGCGATGAAGGCGCAGGACGACCCCGCCGGCATCACACCCCTGCTCGTCACCTTGAAGGCGCGCGAGGCCACGTTGATGAGCACGGTGTTCTCCGCCGGTCTGGATGCCGTGGCCTTTCTCGCGCGCAACGACGCGAAGAAGGAGGCCGTGCGCGATTTCCTCACCGCGCGCGTGAACTCGCCGAAGGAACGCGTACGGCTCGCCGCCATCGCCGCCCTGGGCACACTCGAAGACCCGCGTGCGATCGCCGTGCTGGAGACCTTCACCCCGCTCGCCGTCGATCGTCCGGAAAAGGCCGCCGCCGACAAGGCCCTCGCCCAGCTCCGCACCGCCCGCAAACCCAGCGATGACCTGAAAGGCCTGCGCACCGAAGTCCTCGATCTCCAGAAATCCAACCGCGAACTGAAGAAGGACTTGGAGACGGTGAAGAAGAAGCTGGAGGCGAAGTAGGCGGGGGGAATAATTGAGCAAATGCACCGGGACGCCCCGTCCCGAACCGGTAGGGTGAGACTCCGTCGAACCCCATTCCGAGCGGAGCGAGGCGAGCACGGCGAGCTTCCTGGAGCCGCGAACGATGAACGGGGATGCTCGCTGCGCTCGCGCCGGCGTGGCCAGCCAATGGGGTTCGACAG
This sequence comes from Pseudomonadota bacterium, assembly GCA_009924135.1. GTDB lineage: Bacteria > Verrucomicrobiota > Verrucomicrobiia > Limisphaerales > SXTU01 > SXTU01. The sequence goes on from RFSE01000325.1 coordinate 817, forward strand.
AGTCTCACCCTACCGGCATGTGCAGGAGCTCGGCCGCCCGCGTCCGCAGCCCCGTGATCTTGTACCGCAGGCGTCCCCGCCTGCGGTACAACGTCAAAGACCGGCTGCGGACGTGGGCGTCCGCGCTCCGTCACCGGCGCGTGCCGGGAAGGCTTACTTCATCTTCGCGTGCACCTTCGCCGCCACTTTCAGGCGCAGGCCGGTCAGGCGGATGAAGCCGGTGGCGTCGTCCTAGTTGTAGGCCTTCGTCGGGTCGGCTTCCATCTTGGCGATGTGCGGGTTCATGCTTGTTCCAAACGTTCCTGCCAGAGCATCCCTAGCGGCGTCCAGTTAAGCTTATCGGCGGCTTCCAAGGCTTGGATGTAGCGCTTTCGCGCGTTGCCATCGTCGGGGGCAAGTTCGACGGGTGGTAATTCCTGGCGGCGAAGGATTTCGGCCAGCAGGAGGCGCGTGGCACGCCCGTTGAAGTCAGTGAATGGGTGAATGAACAGGAGCCTTCCTTCGGCGAACGCAAACGTTTCCAGCAGGAGTGGCCCCCTGCCGACAGACATTTCGCCCAATCGCACGTTCAAGTCGGCAAAATAATCGCGGACGAGCATAGGAACCTGATAAGCAAGCGGGGGTGAGTGTTGGCCGACTTTGACTTCGGTCATGCGAAAGCGCCCCGCCCATTCGGGGGTAAGGTCACCGCAGATGTTGCCATGGAGGTCGAGGAGCAGCGTCTCGTCCAGTGGGCGCGCAGCGAAAACACCGTCTTCAATGTCTTGCAGCACCCGCAAAACGCGCTCTGCCAGCAACGGCGCAAGTTGCGAGTAGGACAAAACTCCACGCGTCGTCTCTACGAACCGCGTGGCGTGCGGCGGTTGTGTAGCGCTTTCAGCCATTCAAGGTCCACCGGCTCGCCTTCAAAAGCCATGCTGGCCGCGACCTGACGCGGAATGTCCGCCCAGCGCCGCGCTTTCCGCTCAGCGGGCTTCAGCGCGCGCCATTGCGAAACTTTTTCCTGCCACGTCATGCTGTAAACCTACACCAACCGCCCCGCGCCGGGAAGGCTTACTTCTTCTTCGCGTGCACCTTCGCCGCCACTTTCAGACGCAGGCCGTTCAGGCGGATGAAGCCGGTGGCGTCGTCCTGATTGTAGGCCTTCGTCGGGTCGGCTTCCATCGTGGCGATGTGCGGGTTGTAGAGGCTCACGGGGCTCTTGCGGCCGGCCACCATGATGTTGCCCTTGTAGAGCTTCACGCGGACGGTGCCGGTGACGTTCTTCTGGCTCTCCTCGACGTAGGCCTGGAGGGCGTAACGCTCGGGCGCGTACCAGAAGCCGTTGTACACGAGCGAGGCGTACTTGGGGATCAAGGCGTCGCGCTGGTGCATGACCTCGCGGTCCATGGTGAGGGACTCCATCTGGCGGTGCGCAAAGTGCAGGATCGCCCCGCCGGGGGTCTCATAGACGCCGCGTGATTTCATGCCCACGAACCGGTTCTCCACCATGTCCACGCGGCCGACGCCGTGCTTGCCGCCGAGCTTGTTCAGGGTCTGCATGACCTTGAGCGGGTTCAGCTTCTTGCCGTTCACGGCGATGCAATCGCCCTGCTCGAAGTCCAGTTCCACGTACTCCGGCTTGTCCGGGGCGTCCTCGGGGAGGACGGAGAGCGTGGTGAAGTAATCGCGGTTCTTCAGGTCGTAGCTGTCGTACCACGGGTCTTCCAAGATGCCGGCCTCGTAGGAGATGTGCAGGAGGTTGCGGTCCATGGAGTACGGCTTCTTGGCGCTGGCCTGCACGGGAATGCCCTTGGCGGCGCAGTAATCAATCATCTCCTGGCGGCCGGGGAAGTCCTTGCGGTACCGCTCGTCGCGCCACGGGGCGATGACGGCCAGGTCGGGCGCGAGGGCGGCGGCGGTCAGCTCGAAGCGGACCTGGTCGTTGCCCTTGCCGGTCGCGCCGTGCGCGATGGCGTCGGCCTTTTCCTCGCGGGCGATCTCGACCATGCGCTTGGCGATGAGCGGGCGCGCGATGCTGGTGCCGAGGAAGTACTGGCCCTCGTAAATGGCCCCGGCGCGGAGCATGGGGTAGATGAAGTCACGCGCGAACTCCTCCTGGAGGTCGTCGATGTAAATCTTGGACGCGCCGGTCTTGCGGGCCTTCTTTTCAAGGCCCTTGAGTTCGTCTTCCTGGCCGATGTTGGCGCAGAAGGCGATCATCTCGGCGTTGCCGTAGGTGTCTTTGATCCACGAGAGCAGCACCGAGGTGTCGAGGCCGCCGGAGTATGCGAGAACGATTTTCATGAGTTCAAATCCAGTTCAAATCAGGGCGGGACTAAACGGCAAGCGGGGGGAGGTGAAAAGTGAAAAGTGAAAAATTAAAAGTGAAAAAATGGGGGAACACGAACGGACGATGCCCACCTGCCAACCATCAACGTGAGAAGCACGTCACTTTTTCCATTTTCACTTTTCACTTTTCACTTTTTATTCTCTCACTTTCCGGCCGCTCCGTCCTTGGCCTTCGCGATGGCAAAGTCCACGAGGGGCTGGGAGTGGAAGAAGCCTTCGAAGAAGTTGTGGCCCTGGCCTTCGAGGATGATGAGCTTCACGAGGTCGCCGGCCCCCTCAGCCTGATAGCGGCGAACCAGCTCGGCGGAGTTCTCCTTGAGCGGCACGACCTTGTCCACGTCGCCGTGGATGAGGGCGACGGGCACCTTCGCCTTGGCCAGGGCGGCGATGCGCTCGATGGGGTTGAACTCGGCGGCGCGCGCGGTGAGCTGCTCGGACGTGAGGTCGTAGGCAGGCGCGGCCTTCGCGACGCCGGGATAGGTGCGGAAATCGTACACCGGGTAGATGCCGATGAGGCCCGCGACGCGCGCGGGGTTCGTGAGCGCCCAACTGCTCGTCCACAGGCCGCCCCGGCTGCGACCGAAGAGGCAGGGTTTCGCGCCGAAACCGCGTTTCTCCGTCAGCTCGCGATAAAGCGCATCAAAGACCACATGGCTCTTCGGGCTGCCATATGCCTCGCCCACGTCCACGCCGGCAACGGCGACGCCCGCCGCGACGAACTGCTCTACCATCCGGATGAGTTTGACCGCATTTCCATCCTCCGCCGGCAGCTCGCCGTCCTCCCCACGCTCGAAGCCACCGAGATCCTCGTCCACGCCCTGCACGCCACCAAAAACAACGCCGAGCTTCTGCTCACCGGCCTCCGCGGATAACCCTTCTTCCTCTTCCTCTCAATCATTCCCCGAAGAGGAAGATTAAACGGAAGCGGAAGAGG
>RFSE01000326.1 GCA_009924135.1 Pseudomonadota bacterium
GAACTCCCCGCCGCCGAACTCAAAACCGCCCTCGCGGGCATCAGTAAAGTCATCAATCGTCACCGGACGCTCCCGATCCTTGGCCACGTCCGGGTCACGCGCACCGATCAAGGGGTCGTCACCCTGCTGGCCACTGATCTGGACTCGACCGTCAGCTATCAGGCTGAACAGCCGGACCCTGCCGGACCCTGCGACTTCCTCGCCCCCTTTGAACCGCTGAACAAGCTGGTCAAGGGCAGCAAAGGCCCCGTGCAGTTCATCATCGAGGGGCCGGAGAAGATCCGGCTCCGCACCTGTGTGGGTGCCAGCCAGATGGAGCAGGCCTTCGCCACCCTCAAGCTCGACGAGTTCCCGCCGTTGCCCCAAGTGGACGGCAAACCGCTGGCCTTGGATGCCACGCTGCGTGATGCCCTGCGGGAAGCATTGGATTGTTGTAGCGCAGACGGTTCGCGCTACGTCCTGCAGCATGTCTGCCTGGACTCACGTGGCAACGAGGGCCATTACGTCGCCGCCACCAACGGTCGCCATCTCTACAGCGCCAACTCGTTTCAGTTCGACCTGAAAGACCCGGTGCTCATTCCGGACCGTCCCTTCCTGCATTGGCCCAAGTTCATGGAGAACGGCGTTGGCCAGTTGAGCGTGAAGTCGGCCACGAAGAAGGAAATGCCGACGCTGAAACTCCAGTCCGGCCCCTGGACCTTGGTGACCAAATCCACGGATCAGGAATTCCCCCACTGGAAACAGGTCGTTCCCTCACCGGAGAGCTATCTCACCACGGTCAAGCTGGACGCCAGCGCCATGGCTACGTTGCTCGCTGGTGTACCCAAGCTGCCGTCCATTAACGACTACGACCGCCCGGTGCGGTTGGAAATCACGGAGAACCGGTTAATCGTACAGGCCCGCGCCAAAGACGACACCGAGTGGACACGGTTGGTCATCGACGGTGCCCGCATCACGGGCAAACCGATCAACATCGGCCTCAACCGGGACTATCTGTTCAAAGCGCTGCGCTTCGGACTGACGACCTGGGCGTTCATCGATGACTTGTCCCCGATGATCTTCAGCGAAGGGGGCCGGCGCATGGTGGTGATGCCCCTGCGTGCTCCCGCGCCTCCGGCAGTCCCGGCCCCGGCACCAGTCACACCCGCCGTTCCGCCGGCCGATTCCCCGGCTGTTCCGCCCGTCGCCGTTGTCCCAGCAGCTGAAACCACCGTTCCCAACCCCCAACCCAACCACCCGCCGGTGAGCGAACCAACGCCACCGGCACAACCCACCAGTACCATGCCCAAACCCGAAACCACCACGACCGCAACCGCAACCCCGCCTGCCGAAGTCTCCCCGGTGAAGGCCGTCATCCAGCACATCGAGAACATCAAGGAATCGCTCAAGGGCGTGCTCCGCGAGTTCGCCGACGTGCTCGACGGCCTCAAACAGCTGGAGAAGGAGAAGAAGACCAGCGACAAGGAAATGGAATCCGTGCGCGAAAAACTGCGCGAAATCCAGAACGTCCGCATCTAGCCGGCCACAGGCAGGACTCACCAGGCCGCCGGGAGCGATCCCGGCGGCCTTTTCTTCATCCCATGAATCTCCTCACCAAACTCGTTTTGCTCCTCCTGCTCGCCGTTGTCGCCGGGTTCGTGCTCCTGCACGTCCTGCCCTACCTGCTGGGCACCCTGGCGCTCTTCGGCGCGTTCAAACTGTACCACCACTACCACCAATGAATGGCCCTGGTCGAAGGGCGCACGCACGCCTTCGTCGAGGCCAACACGTTCCCGTTCCTGGGCGGGCTCGCCCACTTCCTGCCCAATGGCCGGCTGGCCGAGGTCATGGACCGGTTGCACGAACTCGAAACCGGGTTCTGGCAGGCCAAGGCGGACTTCCTCCGGCGCTACGCCGAGCTGCGCCAGTCCGCCGCCGCCGAGTGGCGGACCCTGGCCGGGAAGCTGGTCACGCACCCGGAGCAGCTCGTGGCCACCATCGAAAGTTCGTTTCCGTTGCCGCCGCAGATGGACCGGTTCTTCGGGTTCGAGATCCATCAGTTCCAGGTGTCGGCTCCCGAGGCATTGCAGCGGGAGCTGATCACCACGGCGGAACAGCAGCAGGTTATTACAGCCCGGCAGCGGGCGGCCAATGAAGCTGCCACGAAGATCCGGCGCGACACGGAGGTGTTCGTGGCGGAGTGCGTGGCGTCCTTGCGTGAACAGACGGCGACGCTCTGTGGCGAGATGCTCACGAGCATCAGCAGCAGCGAGACGGGCGTGCATCAGAAGACGCTCAACCGGCTGGTGCGGTTCATCGACCAGTTCAAGCAGATGAATTTCGCCAACGACGTGGAGATGGAACGCCAGCTCGAACGGGTCCGCACGGAGCTGCTCTCCAAGACGGCCGAGGAATACCGGGACAGCGCCACGGCGCGGACCCGGCTCACGACGGGCCTGCAACAGCTCGCCAGCCACGCGCGGCAGTTGGCCCGGCAGGATGCCACGGACCTGGTGGAACGCTTCGGCGAACTGGGCCGGCGAAAATTCCAGCTCGCGGCTTAAATCAATCACCACAGAGGCACCGAGAACGCAGAGAGGAGGCAGTCATCACCGGCCGCTTCCTCTGTGCCCTCTGTGTCTCTGTGGTTTTCACTCTCAACCCTCAACCTTCAACTCTCAACTACCCCCAATGGCCGATTACTACACCAACTTCAGCCTTCAGCTCCGCCTGCCCGATGTGGCCGCCCAGACCTACGCCCTGGCCTTGGCCGAGCGGGCGAACAGCATCAACCAAGGCGAAGGACCTCCGGAGGACATTCATCCGGCAATTCGCGATCACGCCGACAACTGGGGCTTTGAGGTCAAAGCCGATGTCGTGGAAGGACAACCCGGACTGTGGCTTCACTCCAGCAACGGCGGCATCGATGCGGTCTGCGCGTTTCTCCAGCACCTGCTTCAGATGTTCGACCCGACTGGGCGCGTGACGTTCCAGTGGTCACACGATTGCAGCAAGCCCAGAACGGACGCCTACGGTGGCGGGGCCGCCATCATCACCGCCCGGAAAATCAAAACCATGAGCACGAGCGAATGGCTGTGCAAACACGCCCGCTGACTCTCAACCATCAACTCCCCAACTCTCAACTTCTTCAAATGCCCAAGTTCCTTTGTTCCTACGCGCACGACATCGCCTGCTTCGCGGACTTTGTCGTGGAAGCCAGCACTGAACGGGGCGCACTCCGCAAAATCAGGAAGGCGCTGCGTGCAGGAAAGTTCGCCAACGTGGAGGCAACTCCGTCAAACCTTGCAGCGGGAACCTTTCGGTCTCGGCGCTCAACTTTTCGCTCACCCCGACGAGATTGAGATCGAGGCCGGGGAATCCACCACCTGAAACCTTAACCCTGGAACCTTAAACCTCATCAATGTCTCACTTCACCACCATCACCACGCAGATCAAGGACGTGGAAGCCTTGTGGGCGGCGGTTGCCGAGATGGGCCTTCAGCTCATCCCGAACACCGTCGCCCGGGGCTTCTACCAGCAAACCCTCAACGGCGAATACGTCATCCAGCTCAAAGGCCCGTATGACATCGCTGTCAACAAACAGCCCGACCACACCTACGGCCTCACCACCGACTGGTGGGACGGCCACGTCGAACGGGAGGTCGGCACCAAATTCGGCCGGCTCCTTCAGCTCTACGGCGTCCACAAAGCCAGCATGGAAGCCCGGAAGCGGGGCTTCTCCGTGCTCCGTCGTCCCCAACCCAACGGCTCGATCAAACTCGTGCTCGCCACCCCATGAAACCCACCATCGAAATCACCGTGTCACCCATGGGTGACATCCACATCGAGGGCGTCGGGTTCAAGGGTGCTGACTGCGAAGCCGCTACGCGGTTTCTTGAAGAAGCCCTGGGTGCCATTGCGCAACGCCGTCGCAAGCCCGAGTTCCACCAGCAGGCCCGGGCGACGCAGAAACAACCACTTGGCACATGAACCCCGTGCTGACGTTCGATACGAACGGCATCGGCCATTGCCTGCACACCGACGCCATCCCCCTGCAATCCCTCGGCACCTTGGAAGTCC
>RFSE01000327.1 GCA_009924135.1 Pseudomonadota bacterium
TTCGAGACGCGGATGGAAAAAAAGTTCTCGAACTGGGCGCCGGTTCGAGACGCGGATGGAAAAAAAGTTCTCGAACTGGGCGCCGGTTCGAGACGCGGATGGGGAAAAGGTTCTCAAACGCGCAGCACTCATGCATCGCGCTAGTTACCTGATTGAGTCCCAGCACTAAGGCCCTGCGGCCACAGTGGCCCGGTGGCGCAAAGCCGTTAACTCGACATCGACAATATCGAGCTCGCTGGCGCCCGCAGCTTCGGCACCGCCGCCGGCTTGCGGCGAGACCGCCCGGGGGCATTCTGCGCAGAGCGCGTTGAAGATTTCATCCACATCGGGGACTCCCAGCGCGGCTGCGACCGCAGCGCAGGGTCCTGCCGCGGCAGCTGCCGCGGCCGCCGCAGCGCGAAGCTCTGCCGCGGCCGCCTCGGTGGCTGCTGCTGCCGCGCAAAGCTCATGTGTGGCCGCCGCGCGGAGCTCCTCCGAGGCCGCCGCATCGAAGCCCTCCGTCTTGGCGAGCGAGACCAGAGAGGGTCGCCGCGTGTCGTACCCATTATAAAATAAGTACAGAGCGCTGACACTGTCCCCCCACTCTGTAGGCGAATGGGCGCCTGCCCACGCCACCGCTTCTAGCAGCCGCGCCTCGCGCCGTTGCGCCGCCTGGCTCGACTGCCCCGCCGCCGGGTAATACGAGTCTGGGTTGTATCGGATGAAGATCGCCGGGCGTGCCCGAGCCGCCGCTATCCGCCGCATCCGCTCCTCGTCCGCATAGTATTGCGCCCCGGAGTGCTGGTTCTCGTCGACCTCCACATACACGTCGTGCGCCGCGTGCGCGCGGGCAAAGTCTGGCCGCAGCCGCTGCGCCGCGCCGGTACCGCGCCACCGCGCAGCACCGCTCGCACACCCCCGCCTCCAAGATCCCCGCCTCTCCGCACTTCCCGCAGGCCGCCGGCCGCAAGTCGGCCGCCCACGGCGGCGCATGCTCCGCGCACCACCGCCGCCCCTTCCCGCGCTCGCCCGCCGCCCCGCATTCCCGGCACCGCGCCTGCGGCCACTTCACCGTGTGCACCTGGCGGTGCCTTTCGCACCTCGTCGCGCCGCCGCCCAGCGGCCCCCACGCCGCCCGCTCTTCGCAGTTCTTCGCCTCACACCGCTTCATGCCTATTAGCCTTCGTGCTTTCTTTCAATTATAATTTTAGGATACTAATCTAAGACTTAATCTTACGGTTTGGGGCTTAGATTGGGGTCGGCCGCACGGTGGCCCCTTTCTCTTTCATGTTGCTGTCCATCTCTCCATGCGCCTGCTCTCTTTTTGCCACCCCTTCTCTCTTTCGAAGTTGCTGTCAACCCATCTCTCCAAGCGCCCGCCCGCCTGCTCGCTTTTCGCAACCCCTCACTCTCTCGAGGTTGTGGTCGGCTAATCAATTCACAGAATTGGGCGAACGTGCCCGCCAGCTCACCCCTCGCCACCCCTCACTCTCTCGAGGTTGTGGTCGGCCATTCAATTCACAGAATTGGGCGAACGTGCCCGCCAGCTCACCCCTCGCAACCCCTCACTCTCTCGAGGTTGCGGTTAGCTAATCAATTCACAGAATTGGGCGAACGTGCCCGCCAGCTCACTTTTTGCCACCCCTCACTCTCTCGAGGTTGCGGTTAGCTAATCAATTCACAGAATTAAGCGAACGTGCCCGCCAGCTCACCCAATCCTGTTTTTGTTTGGGGCCGGCTCGCTGCTGCGCGCTGCCCGCCGGTTGGCCCTCGCCTACCCACGCCGATCCACTTTAAGCCCTCCACTTACCCTAATGGATCTTAATTTGGTATCGTAATGAAAGACCTAGTTCTAGCACTCCGTTTGCCCATTTGGGGCTTAAAAAGGGGGCCGCCGCCCCGCAGGGGCGCCCCTCTATGCGCCCGCGTTGCTGCTACAGCATTGGTCAAATTGCTCGCTTTTCGCCTCCCCTCTCTCTCGAAGTTGTGGTTGGTATATCTCTCACGAACGTGTCCTTCAGCTCGCTTTTCGCCACCCCTCACTCTCTCAAGGGTATGGTGCCGCATCCGTCCACATGGTTAAACGAACGTGCCCGCCAGCTCGCCCAATCCTGTTTTTGTTTGGGGCCGGCTCGCTGCCGCGCGCTCCCCGCCGGCCGGCCCCCCGGCACCCCTCACTCTCTCGAAGGTGGGGTCAGCACATTCACATGGTTAAACGAACGTGCCCGCCAGCTCGCTCATTTCTGTTTTTTATTGGGGCCGGCTCGCTGCCCCTCACTCTCTCGAATGCGTTGGTCAACTCATCCACCCATCAATTCACGGAATTGGGCGAACGTGCCCGTCAGCTCGCCCAATCCTGTTTTTGTTTGGGGCCGGCTCGCTGCCGCGCGCTGCCTGCCGGTTGGCCCTTGCTTACTTGCGCCGATCCACTTTTAGCCCTCCGCTTGCTTCAATGGCCCTTAATTTGGTATCTTATTGGGAGACCTAGTTCTAGCACTCCGTTTGCCTATTTGAGGCTTAAAAAGGGGGCGCCGCCGCATGCCGGGGCGCCCCTATGCGCCCGCGCCTGGCGCTGCCCTCGGCCGCATCTTCTCTTCTGTGTAGATGCGCGCCGCTTCCCTCGCTGCTGCTAACTCCTCCCCGCCTCGCTCTAGCTCCTCGAACAGCTCTTTCCCGCTTACCTTTGCCGCCTTGATTACCTCCAAGATCCACCCCACCTCTAGCGCCCCGCTCGCCCGCGTTTCCAGCGGCGTTGCCCTTACCGCTTCCCTTACTCGCTCCGCCGCTTGCCCTCCGGCTGCCAATGGCCGCGGATGGGTCGCCAATTCAATTCTTCGAATTGGGGGTAAGCAAAAAATGATGACAATTTTGCAATCCAAAGTTTTATGTTGCTTCAAATCAAAGATTTGAAGCAACATTTTCGCTTACCGATTTGTCCCCCAATTCAAAGAATTGAGATCGCGGTGAATTGCAAAACTGCAACACTTATAAACTCTGCTGTCTGGGTGCGAGCCCGCTCACGCAAGGTACAGATTACGCATCATTTGATCTGCCTGTTGCTACATAGCCAACCCATGATGAGTACGTTAATATGTAATAATAATTATAATGATCTCCAGACACATTCGTATCGGGATATGAGCCAGGCCAAGTATATGAAGATGCTATTGGATTAAATATCTTTGTGTCGAGTGTAACGTCGATTCCTACCGCATTTTGCCATAACTCTGCCGTAACTGATGCATACGTGCCGTATGGGTTGGTCCATGTGCTTGTAATGTCCGTAACATAACCACCAAGTTCACGAGTGGCCGTACACAGTAAATTACTAGGAGTCGCCCAATAGTAATCGGGAGAGCTCCCGATGGTTAATAGATCACCACCACTTTTAGCGGCTCGGACTTCGGCGCGTATAGGATGATTAGTATTCACACCTATGCCATTCACGATAACTGAGGTGGATGATGTGGTAGTTGGTCCACCTTGTACAATACCGTTTACATAGACATTGATGAAATAGTTACCTACTGTGAACGCAGGGGGTGTCCATGAAATTGTGAGTGGGGGGTTGCGGTCCTGCAAATCCTACCCCCTTCTTATGTGTGTTCACGGCTCCATTATAGAGCGCAGGCACCTGAGTATGTCTTGCTGTGGCCCGGGGCGGGCGTAAATTTCGTGGTCTTCGTCTACGTACAGCCGGTAATGGTACCCCGGATACTTTTTGAGATACGCAATTTCTGACACCTTCAAACTCATAAAGTCGGCGGAGGTGTCCCTCCCCGCTTTCGACACCAGGTCGATGAAACTGAACGTCGGGCAGACAATGGGCGTGGCCAATTTTGCGGAGACCCATTGAGTGGCCCGCTTGTGCCCCAGGGTCAACAGGAGCTCGGCCGTTTTCTTGCTGGGCTTTCTGCGCAGGCGTCCGAGCATATCCGCAAGAGTCGCCGCGGTGAGCTTGCGAGTGCCGACGACGTTCTTGTAGTCCACGGGAAGGTCGACCTCGAACTGGGTAGCGGTCGGCCATTTCGTAACGTCCCTGTCTTCCGAGTGGATGGCGAT
>RFSE01000328.1 GCA_009924135.1 Pseudomonadota bacterium
GGGTTTCTGACGAGCAGGCCGCTAGCGGTCAGCAAGCCAGACACCGTCAGCTCATTGGTGAACGCCGACTGGGCATTGCCGACGAGGGAGGCGTTGAACAAGGCGGGATTTCTAACGAGCAGGCCGCTAGCTGTCAGCAAGCCAGACACCGTCAGCTCGTTGGTGAACGCCGATTGGGCATTGCCGACGAGGGGGGCATTAAACAATGCGGGGCCGTTGAATGAGGCGGGGTTACTGACAACCAGGCCGCTAGCTGTCAGCAAGCCAGACACCGTCAGCTCGTTGGTGAACGCCGACTGAGCATTGCCAACGAGGGAGGCATTGAACAAGGCGGGGTTTCTGACGAGCAGGCCGCTAGCTGTCAGCAAGCCAGACACCGTCAGCTCGTTGGTGAATGCCGACTGGGCATTGCCGACGAGGGATGCGTTGAACAAGGCGGGGTTTCTGACGAGCAGGCCGCTAGCCGTCAGCAAGCCAGACACTGTCAGCTCGTTGGTGAACGCCGACTGGGCATTGCCGATGAGGGGACCATTGAACAAGGCAGGGTTTCTGACGAGCAGGCCGCTAGCGGTCAGCAAGCCAGACACCGTCGCGTTCTGGCTGACAATTAGTTGATTATCGACCTGCACGGTACCGGATAACACCACCGAGCCTAAGTGTGTTTGACCGCTCACGGTTAACGAGCCGGAGACCGTCACATCAGATCCCACAGCTACATTTTGGTCTAAGACAGCATTGCCGCTGACGAACAGCGACGACCCCATAAAGACGCGCCCGCTGACTGACAGGCTGCTGCCGAGGGCGGCGGCGCCGGAGACGGTCAGCGAGCTCGCCAGGGCGGCGGTGCCAGAAACGGAGAGGCTGCTGCCGAGGGCGGCCGCGCCAGAGACGGTCAGCGAGCCGCCCAGGGCGGCAGCGCCGCTGACGGAGAGGCTGCTGCCGAGAGCGGCCGCGCCAGAGACGGTCAGCGAGCCGCCCAGGGCGGCGGCGCCGCTGACGGAGAGGCTGCTGCCGAGGGCGGCGGCTCCAGAGACGGTCAGCGAGCCGCCCAGGGCAGCGGCGCCGCTGACGGAGAGGCTGCTGCCGAGGGCGGCGGCGCCGGAGACAGTCAGCGAGCTCGCCAGGGCGGCGGCGCCGCTGACGGAGAGGCTGCTGCCGAGGGCGGCTGCGCCAGAGACGGTCAGCGAGCCGCCCAGGGCGGCGGCGCCGCTGACGGAGAGGCTGCTGCCGAGGGCGGCGGCGCCGGAGACGGTCAGCGAGCTCGCCAGGGTAGCGGCGCCGCTGACGGAGAGGCTGCTGCCGAGGGCGGCCGCGCCAGAGACGGTCAGCGAGCTACCCAGGGCGGCGGCGCCGCTGACGGAGAGGCTGCTGCCGAGGGCGGCCGCGCCGGAGACGATCAGTGAGCTCTCCAGGGCGGCGGCGCCGCTGACGGAGAGGCTGCTGCCGAGGGCGGCCGCGCCAGAGACGGTCAGCGAGCTACCCAGGGTGGCGGCGCCGCTGACGGAGAGGCTGCTGCCGAGGGCGGCCGCGCCAGAGACGGTCAGCGAGCCGCCCAGGGTGGCGGCGCCGCTGACGGAGAGGCTGCTGCCGAGGGCAGCGGCGCCAGAGACGGTCAGCGAGCTACCCAGGGCGGCGGCGCCGCTGACGGAGAGGCTGCTACCGAGGGCAGCGGAGCCAGAGACGGTCAGCGAGCTCGCCAGGGTAGCGGCGCCGCTGACGGAGAGGCTGCTGCCGAGGGCGGCAGCTCCAGAGACGGTCAGCGAGCCGCCCAGGGCGGTGGCGCCGCTGACGGAGAGGCTGCTGCCGAGGGCGGCAGCTCCAGAGACGGTCAGCAAGCCAGCCAGGGCGGCGGCGCCGCTGACGGAGAGGCTGTCGCCGAGGGCGGCCGCGCCAGAGACGGTCAGCGAGCCGCTCAGGGCAGCGGCGCCGCTGACGGAGAGGCTGCTGCCGAAGGCGGCGGCGCCGGAGACGGTCAGCGAGCTCGCCAGGGTAGCGGCGCCGCTGACGGAGAGGCTGCTGCCGAGGGCGGCCGCGCCGGAGACGGTCAGCGAGCCAGAAATTGTCAAGTCATTACCCACTCTCATAGAATAGTCGAATAAGGCAGCCCCGCTAGTTGTCATGGAAGTTTGGAAGTTAACTGGAGCGGCAAATGTCGAAGTACCGTTTAAAGGCGCAACATAAAGGCCACCCTGGTTGATAGCAGTGCGGCCACCCACAGACAGAGTTCCGCCAACTGATGTCGCAGCATTAAATACAGCACCATCAAAGAACTGGGCAGTGCCCTGTACTTGAAGCGCATTTGTGCTAAATCCCTGATTCATTATCGTACCGGCAGCAAACGTTGTGGGTTTGGAGAAAGAGGCATTTCCCGTGACCGCCAGCGCGCTGCTGTTAAACGTAGCAGGTGCCAAACTGGTTGGGCCCGCAACCACAGCCAAGCCGGAGGCGCCCGTTACGACGACGCCAGTAAACGAGGTAGACATAGTATAGAAAGGGGTGAAAAAACAAACTACTTTTAATAGCTCTCATTTTTGGTAAATTAAAATCTTAGACTGCGCACAAAAAATGCTGCGCAATATGCGGCAGCGCACCCCAATCTCAGGTTTAGGTTAGGTTTAATCGAGTCAACGGGGAGCTTCATTACTGCTGTCGGACCACGTACCATGAGTTAATATAACTAACCAGCTCAATCACATTAGTCGTAGTAGCAATAGGTAGGTTGGCAGTGGTTTCTGTTCCATTAAGCGCATAGAATTTGTCAGATGCGCCGCCGGTGATGGAACCTCCAGAGATTGCAGGGACAAATCGGAGAATAATTGAACGGCCACTATTTCGTGGTTGACCCACAACTGTCGGAATTGGGATCGAAGGGGTACCTCCGCCAGTGTATATGCCAACCTGTGCATAGTTATATGACAAGCCAGCGTTAAATCCAGATGGGCTCGCAAATGAGCTCACGGTGAGCGCGAGCCCACCCTGAATAAATAGAGTGTCTGCGCTGGTACCAAGCACTATTTGGTTGCTCCCTCCGACTACTACGGGCTGAGCGTTGAATCCGATGAGAGTGTTATTGGTGCCGGCATTAGTCGATCCGGCTAGTTGCCCCAAGTGAGTGTTGGCAGCATTAGCGCCCTCTGAGTCGAGATATGTCACGCCGATAATCGGACGCTGCCAGGCAAGGCCCTGGCCAGCACCGGGCGCCGATAGCGCGTAGTTGAAGCCGGAGGTCAGAGAAGTCGGCGCCGACTGGCCGCTGACCGTCATCGGCCCAGCCAGCGTGAGGCCGCTCGCCGTCAGCATGCCCGAGACTGTGAGCGCGGTCTGGAAGCTCGCCGGGCCGCGGACCTGGAGGCCGCTGGCGGTGAGCGCGCCGCTCACCGTCATCGTGCTGCCGAACGAGGCGGCGCCGCTGACATTGAGTGTCGAGTTCATCGTGACGGCCCCGATGTCGAAGAGCGTGGAGCCGGCAGTGATGCCGCTGACCGTCAGCACTCCGGACACCGTCATGTTGCCGCCGAAGACCGCCTGGCCGCTGACGGAGAGCGTCGAGGCCAAGCTCGTCGGTGCGACGAACGTCGCGGGGTTGGCGACGTACAGGCCGCTGGCGGTGAGCAGGCCGGACACCGTCACGTTGGTGCCGAAGGCGGCGTCGCGGCCGACGAGGGCGCCGGCGAACCCGGCGGCGCCGGCGACCGCCAAGTTGTTGGCGACGGAGAGGCCGCTGGCGGTGAGCAGGCCGGACACCGACACGTTGGTGCCGAAGGCGGCGTCGCGGCCGACGAGGCCGGCGGCGAACCCGGCGGCGCCGGCGACAGCGAGGCCGTTGGCGACAGCGAGGCCGCTGGCGGTGAGCAGGCCGGAGACCGACACGTTGGTGCCGAAGGCGGCGTCGCGGCCGACGAGGCCGGCGGCGAACCCGGCGGCGCCAGCGACGGCGAGGCCGTTGGCGACGGCGAGGCCGCTGGCAGTGAGCAAGCCGGACACCGACACGTTGGTGCCGAAGGCGGCGTCGCGGCCGACGAGGCCGGCGGCGAA
>RFSE01000329.1 GCA_009924135.1 Pseudomonadota bacterium
TGCCGGAATCCCCCACCCCTTCTGTGTCCATTTTTCTCGCCAACGCCCCCCATTATACCACATTTTGACACAAAAATCATCTGGCGTCATGGGTTTTTTTGGGCCCAATATCGGGGGCCTGATGGCCCCCGATGGCGATTTACGCATTTATGGGGCAAAATGTTTCGCTGAATTTTCGCCTGCCGACTCGGGGCTGCCGTGGGGGAGGGTTGGCACGCGGCTGACACGGGGGTGTGTCAGGGGCCGTGACACACTTTAAGTCGTTGGGAACACAGGACTTCTGGGATGTGTGACACACTTCTGTGTCACGTGACACACTTTGCTGACACGGGTTAAGTTGTTGGATTTAAAGGGGTTAGGGGCGGTTAGGGCCCGTGTGTCAGGCCTACCTAAAGGTAGGCCGTGACACACTCGGGCGCCCAACGGCACGCCTGACACACCGACGACACCGCCTGCGGCGGGTCGTCTGGCGCTGTGGGGTCATTACAGGCCCGTGGGGCGACTTTGATAGTTGGGGGCGGGGGTGACCGCCCCCACGCCCCTGTCGGGGCGTGGCGAGGCTGTAATGCGGTTTTCGCCGCGAGCCGCGTGAGCGGCTCGTACCACGGGCCCTGACGGGCCCGTGGCGGCGCTTTCCAGCCGCCTCCCGAGCCCTCCAGTTGGGGTCTGTGGCTGGAGGTCATTTCTTGTCTTTTGTGGTCTCCCGAGGTCTTCCGAGGGGGGGGGCAAAATTTTTGGGGTAAAAATTTGGGGGCCCTTTTTTTGTGTGGCCCCCCTCCCCCCTAGGGGCAAGGGGTAGGGGCCGGGCCTGACGGCCCATGGCCGGGCGCGTGGGCCTGGCTGCTTGGGGCAAACGACCGAGTGCCGATGTGCGACTGATCCGGTCGCCTTTCGTTTAGGGCACGTGGCCTAGTGGCCACGCGGCCATCTGGCGCTGAACACCGTTCGGCCAGTGAACACTGTTAATTTGAACATGTGTTCAAAACCCCACTGGGGTTTTGAGCTACTTTCTCCTTGTTTCGCCCATGGCCAGAGACAAACGGTGATAAATAATTACAATCATTTACTTGCATGCTATCCTTACCAGTGTCATACTGCCCCTGTAAGCTTGATACGGCACTGACGCGCTACCCCGCCCAACGGCCTAGTGGAGCGTAGTTACTCCGGCAAGCTTCGCAACAGGTTTTTTCACAACTTCACCCGGTGCCTAGCTAGCAGGGCAAGCCTAAAATATGGTGCTAGCGCAACTGCTCGATTGGCGCAAGGCTTAACTTTGGGGACGGCATACCGTCCGGATAACTTGCGCCGTTTCACGGTATGACGTAGCGTGATGTAAACCGCTACCATACCACGTGTGAGTGAGACTAGAGCAGGAACCAACCGTAAACTATCAAGCTAACCTGAGGGACTGCTTATCCAAAAAATTGGATTAAGCAGTCCCTCAAACGTCCGACAAATCCAAAAATCCGAATTGCCGCCAAAGGGTGACAAAATGACCCACAAACTCTACCGAATCGCGCCGGATCCAAACTGGGCCCGCATCGCCACCTACGCGCCACGCAACCAGTACCGTACGCTCGACCGTATCGCTCGCCGTTTGCGCGAACATTCGCGCAAACTCGCCACCAAACAGCCAAAACTCATCACCCGGTAACCCGTAACCCATCAACCCAAGAGACAAGGAAGCCCATCATGAACACAAACAAACTCCGCCAACATGCCGAAGCCGTCGCCAATTTTGACAACAACCTCGAACAGTCCGCCGGGATCCACGCCTCCGATCTACTGCTTGCGATGATCGACGCGGGAGCCGCCGAAACGCCAAACGGCAATTATAAATTCGCGACGTTTGACGACTACAAAGTGGCACGCGCCGCATGGGTTGAATCCTACGGCATCCAGCGCGGATGGACACCAGCCGACGAAACGCGAAATCCCGGAGATAATCGCTTCTCAAGTCTCGGCGGTACTAACTTTAACCCCCGCACGGGTGATCCGACGCCCGAAGAACGTGCACAAGCCGAAGCCGAAGACTCTGCAGCGCAAGCGATCAAGGATGAGCTAAAGGCACGAAAAGCAGAACTCCGCAAAGCCTTTGATCGTGCCATCGCCAACGAGCAGCGCGACGAAATGCACAGAATCAGCGACGAACTCTTTAACCTTGTGCAAGCGACGAAGTAACCTCCCACTCCACAAAATGTAATTCCCAATTACAAAAGGAACCCAACCCATGATCAAAGTCGCGATCAACCAGTGTTTCGGCGGATTCTGCCTTTCGGAGAAAGCCTGCCAATTCCTTGGCATTCCAGAGGATGACGCCTATAGCTATATGCTAGTTGATGAGACACAACGTGTCGATGCTAATCTCATCCGCTGTATCGAAACGCTGGGCCTCGAAGTGAACGGAGACAGCGCCAATATTACCATCGTCGAAATTCCTGATGATGTCGAGTGGCATATCGTAAACTACGATGGATGCGAACACATCGCCGAAAATCACCGCACGTGGCGCTAAAGTCCTAGCACAAAATGTAATCACCAATTACAAAATCCCAGACACCAGAACGGAGACACAGACACCATGACGAACGGCATCACGTTTTATCGCGGCCCGTCCCAACTCACCGGCCAAGGCGACATCCTCGCCATTGTCGCGAACACTCGCAAGCCCTCAGCCAACACCAAGACTGGCCCCATGTCCCAACTCTGGATCCTCCCAGCCACCCAACACCCCCACGAGGCCGCCACAACCGGCGACGACGTCCACGTCTGCGGCACCTGTCCCCGTCGTCCCCAGACCGCCGCCGCCACGGGCGAGACTCCGTGCTACGTCACCCTCGCCCACGGGCCCGGCAGCGTCTGGAAAGCTCGCGAGTCTTACCCGGCGACTCCCGCACCCTTCCGCTACCCCGTCCGCCTTGGCGCATGGGGCGATCCGGCCGCTCTCCCGCTCGACACCATCAAGGCCGTGATCGCCGCCAGTAATGGCCGCTGGACGGGCTACACCCATGCATGGCGCACTCGGCCCGACCTCAAGCCCTACTGCATGGCGTCCTGCGACACCCTCGCCGATCACGCCGAAGCCCGGGCCGCCGGATGGCGCACGTTCACCGTCCTTTCCACCGGAGCCACCGCTCCGGCTGACACCATCACCTGCCCAGCTTCCAAAGAAGCAGGCCAGCGTATGACCTGCGCCCAATGCAACCTCTGCAACGGCGCACAGGGCCCGAACGACCGCCGCAAGTCCATCACCATTGCCGCCCACTAGCAAAATGTAATCCCCAATTACAAAATCCACGAACACAATAGGAGCCACCATGCTACTCCGTCTTCTCTTCTACAAGGCCGACGCCCTCGCCCGACACACCGACCTTCTGACCCGACTAGCCGAGGTCTGCATCGTCAGCCTGATCGGCTACATCTTTTTGTGCTTGACATTCGCGCTCTAACCCCAGTACCATCCACCACACAAGACAAGGAGCCCAACCATGTTCCGTAGCTACGACGACTGGAAGATGACCGAACCGCCGACCGACGAAACGCCCACGCCCTGCACCCAGTGTGGCCACCACACCGACGACGCTGAACTGACCATTGACGGCACCCGCTACCGGGTCTGCGCCGACTGCCAAGCGAACGGCTACGTGGGCCAGTGCCACGACTGCGGCACCCTGCACTGGGCCGATGACCTGATCCGCCTGTTCGCGACGCCGAACCTCTACTGCACGACCTGCGCCCAGACCTACCCGTTCTACCACGACGACCTCACCCGGGCCGCCCGGGCCGACGAAGATCGCGACAACCCGTAATCCAAACCACCACCCAAAGGAGATCCACATCATGAACCTGACTCAGACTGACAGCATCGCCGTGACCCTGCCCGAAGCCGCCGACATCATCACCTCGACGTGGAGCCAGCCCAAAGGCCACGAAGTCGTCATTGCCCTGCTGGGCGAACCCGGCATCGGCAAGTCCGCCCTCGGCCAGCAGATCAGCCGCACCATTGCCCCGACGCTCGGGG
>RFSE01000330.1 GCA_009924135.1 Pseudomonadota bacterium
CCCTCACCCCGGCCCTCTCCCCCGCTGGGGGCGAGGGAGAAGAGGCGATGGGATCCACGCAACCGCCCGGACAAACCCAAGAAGCAGACGATGCGGTGGCGACAAATCTCATCGCCCGTTTGACCCGGCCCTATCCGCATCAGCCTGCGACACATGAGCCGGCTAAGACGTCGGTATCCGTGCTACGGCGACGAGCAGAGGCCGAAGAGGAAGAAGCGTTTCAACTCTTCCCCACGCGCCCGTTGAAGCATGCACCGCGCCGGAGCGCCGGAAACCTCACCGCGACCCAGGTCGGCGTCGCGCACCACACGTTTCTCCAATGCGTCGGACTCGACGCCACCGCGACTCTGGCGCAACTGATGGCCGAGGCGGAGCGGTTGCAATCAACCGGCATTCTGTCGGAGGCCGAGGCGGACGCGCTGTCGTTTGCGGACTTGCTACGGTTCTGGAATTCGGAGGTGGGACGACTCTTGCGAAGGCACGCGAAACAGGCCCAGCGTGAAGTGCCCTTCACCGCACGGTTCACCAACGGCGAGTTGACGGAACTGGCGCGTTCGAACCAGCCATTGCCTGCAAAGGTGGGCGACGACTTCGTCGTCGTGCAGGGGGTGGTCGATCTGGCCGTTTTTCTCCCGGAGGAAATCTGGCTGGTTGACTACAAAACTGACCACTTCGCCGAGGCGGAA
The DNA here is from genome assembly GCA_009924135.1 of Pseudomonadota bacterium. GTDB lineage: Bacteria > Verrucomicrobiota > Verrucomicrobiia > Limisphaerales > SXTU01 > SXTU01. The sequence goes on from RFSE01000330.1 coordinate 687, forward strand.
CTGCCCACCAAGCTGCGTGAGCACGGACTGCAACTGCGGCTGTATGCCAGCGCGCTGGAGCGAATTTACCGCAAACCAGTCACGCGGCGCTGGTTGCATTTCCTCGCGCTGGGACGGACAGAAATGGTGTAGCCAAAACCGGCGGTCACCGACCGCCGCTACAGCGAGGTCAGCGCAACGCTTCGGCCACCGGCAGGTGCGTGAGATCGGGCACCGCCCAGTCGGGCCGGTGGGCTTGCAACTCGGCAAGGGGCGCGCCCCCGGTGGCGACGGCCAGACACCGCGCGCCAATGGCCCGACCACAGGCGATGTCCAACGGCGTGTCCCCGATCACAAGGATTTCCTCGCCGCGCAGTTCACGGCCGAGGTGACGGCTGCCGCGCTGACGGGCAATCCGGGCAATTTCGTTCCGATCCTCGTGATCGTCGCCGAAACCGCCAGTGACGAAGGGTTCCCAAAGACCGTAGTGACGGAGCTTGATCTGCGCACCAAGGCGGATGTTGCCAGTCAGCAGTCCAAGGACCGGCGGAGCCGGCAGCGTGGCCAGTTCCGCAAGCCATTCTCGGGCACCGCGACACGGACCGCCGGGCAGTTCGTGCAGGTGATGATCGAGCCAGAAGACGTAGGCATCGCAGAAGCGCTGAAAGTTCTCCGGCGAATGCGTGATGCCGTGGAGCGTGAGAAACTCGCGCACCAGCCCGGAATCCGTACGACCCGCAAACCGCATGTGCTCCACGCCTTGCACCAGTCCGAACTCCGCCGCGAATGCCCGTCCAAACGCGCGCACCCCCGCGCCGCCGGTGTGCAGCAACGTGCCATCAATGTCGAAGAGGACGAGTCGGACCACGGGCAAATGTTACGGGGTGCTGGCCAAACCGGCAATCAGGAGAAGTGTTTGAATCAAGAAAGCAGGAAAGCAGGAAACGAAGCACGAAGAACAAAGAACCAAAAACCAAGAACTGCGCCTTTCCCCTTCCATTCCTACCTTCCTGCTTTCCTGATTCAAAACCCCTTCTCCCCACGTCCTGCATCGGTTACACCATCGCCATGTTGAAGACCGAATTGATCCCCGCCGTTCAGAAGGACTCCCACCGCCTGATGGTAGTGCTGCACGGGCTGGGTGACAGCATGGAAGGCTATCGCTGGATGCCACAGGCGATGGATCTGGACAGCTTGCATTATCTGCTGGTGAACGCCCCGGATGACTACTATGGCGGTTTCTCTTGGTACAATTTCCCCGGCGACGCCACCCCGGGAGTTCAACGCAGCACACGGTTGCTGTTCAAGTTGCTGGATGATTTGCGCGGGCAGGGATTTCCCTCCGACCAAACTTGGCTCTTCGGTTTCTCCCAGGGTTGCCTGATGACCCTGGAGGCAGGACTGCGCTACCCGCACAAGCTGGCCGGGCTGATCGGTGTGAGCGGCTATGCACTGGACCCGGAACGGCTGCTCCTAGAGAAGTCGCCTGTGGCCACCCAGCAACGAATCCTGCTCACCCACGGAACTTGGGACCCGCTGATCCCAATTCAGCGGACCCGCGCCCAGGTGCAATTTTTACGGGCCGGTGGCCTGCAGATCCAGTGGCGCGAGTTCGCCAAGGAACACACCATCGCGGGTGAAGCGGAAATCTCGGTCATCCGGGAGTTCGTGACCGGGGCGGGATAAGCAAGGTTTTCACCACAGAGACAGAGAGAGCACAGAGAGGAATATGTTCCTTTGCTCTGTGCTCTCTGTGCCTCTGTGGTTAAGAAAGCTGGACAACGGTGCCCCGCTTTCACTCACGCACCGAACTTGTCGAACATCTTCGCGTTGGCCTGCATCAGGCGCATGAGATGCTTCGCGTCGAACACACCGAGGGAACCCGCGTTCGCACCGGTCTCGGTGAAGCGGTCGAGCTTGTCCGAGCCGCTGCACGCACTGTGGAGCAACACCGGCTGCGGATGCCAGGAGTGGCCCTTCATGGAGCACGGGGTCGAGTGATCGCCGGTGATGACAAGCACGTCGGGCTTCTTGCCGAGGAGGATGGGCAGCGCGGCGTCGAAGTCCTCGATGGCCTTCTTCTTGGCCTCGAAGTTGCCATCTTCACCGTACTTGTCGGTGTACTTGTAGTGGATGAAGAAGAAGTCGTAGTTGTCGTATTCGGCAACGTAGCGTTCGAGCTGCTCGGCGATGGTCGAGGGACCTTCGATCTTGTTCATGCCCACGAGCTGTGCGAGGCCCTTGTACATGGGGTAAACGGCGAGCGCGGCGGGCTTGAGCTGATAGCGCTGCTCGAAGATGGGGATCTCCGGCTGGTGCGCGATCCCGCGCATGAGGAAGCCATTGGCCTTGGGGTGATCGGCGATGACCGGCAACGCTTTCTTATAAAACTCGGCAATGAGCTTGGCGGTCTTCTTCTGGGCCGCGTTCTTCGGATCTTCGGGCTTGGCTTCGAGCAGCTTCAAACCTTCGCGGTTGGGGTCGGTCGAGCTAATGGGGCCTTCCAACCCCTTGCCCCGGAACACCACGACGAAGCGGTGTTCCTTGCCGGCCTTGATGATCACCTGGGTGTCGCCGATTTTTTTGATCTTCTTCTCCAGCAGCGCGCACAGCTCCTCGCACACTTCGGTGGCGATGCGCCCGGCCCGGCGGTCGGTGACGACGCCTTTCTTGTCCAGCGTGCAGAAATTAGCGCGCGCGGCGACATCGCCGGCCTTCAGTTCCATACCCAGACCGAGGGCTTCGATGACCCCGCGCCCGACTTCAAACTCCAACGGGTCATACCCGAAAAGCGCGAGGTGGCCGGGGCCGCTGCCAGGCGTGATACCGGGGGCGACGGGCGTCATACGGCCCTGGGCGCAGCCGGACTGGACCAGTGCGTCGAGGTTCGGCGTGGTGGCCGCTTCGAGCGGGGTCATGTTGCCTTGGGCGGCGGTAGCAAGATCACCGAGGCCATCAAGCACGATGAGCGCGAGTTTCGCGCCCGTCTTGATGGTCAGCGAGGAGTAAAGTTCGTCGAGTTTCATGGCCAGATTCAGTTCAAACGCTGTTCAAGTGGGTTTCGCCAGTTTTTGCGGGCTTTGGTCTCCCCGGGCCGAAACGCCGGTGGAGAATATGGTCGCAACCCAAAAGGCCCGTCAACGGCTTTTCCAGTGACGATCCGGTGCCGGGCGCATCTTGGCACTGCCCCGGAGCGCGGCTGTGTCCCGCTCGGCGCGGGATCAGCCGCAGCAACGTTGGAATTCCGAGGGGGTGGAACGCATCAACCGCCTCCTGCCAGGCGCAGCCGCTGCGGCTGGTCTCCGCGACACAGCCGCGCTCCGGAAGATTTCGTCCCTCGGGG
>RFSE01000034.1 GCA_009924135.1 Pseudomonadota bacterium
TGGCGGCTGGGGGAGTTTATCTGCGGAGGCTGCGTCAGGCGCAAACAGAATTCGGCGGTTCACGACTTCTGCTGACTTGTAAAACGGCCGCCACGTGGCATCGTCACCGGCGACCTCAATGAACCAAACGACTCGCCGTTCACTGGGCTGGCTGCTGTTTGCTGCCATGCTGCTCCTCTGCCTCTGGAGCCTGCGCCCATTTTCTCAGCCCCCATCAACCGGACCAGCCGCACCGATAGCGGCTTCCAGAGCGGCCACCAAGATCGCTACGGTGCCGCCCCCCGCCACCGACCCGTGGAACGGGTGGCGCACGCAGTTGCCGGCCACGAAACCGGCCATCGAGGACGTAACGACCTGGCCTGCACAACGCGGCGCGCCCTTCGAAGCCTTCCGCACATGGCAGACGCGTTATGCGGCCGCCCACCCGGCCGGGCAAGCGGCCCTCGAAGCCGAGGGCGTCGCCCTGGCCACCGCCCGGCGTGCCGCCATGGCGAAGTGGATCGAACGCGACCCCGAGTTTGCCCTGGCGCAGGCCGTGGGGCCGGACGCCCGGAGGAATCTGCCCGAGACCGTGCTGGCCGAACTGGAGCGGTGGGTCGAAGGGCGCGGGGCGCTGGATGTCATGGTGCGCTGCGGCCCCACGGTAAAAGCATCCGATCAGCTCGTGCGCAACGTGCGGCTGGAGGGGGAACGCTTCACAGCATTCGTGTATGGCCGCCGGCTCGGCCAGGCGACGAAATACGATCTGCCCGTTCACGGCGTGGCCGTGGACGGCAAGCTGGCACTGCACAGCAGCCCGGTGCGGCAATTGGAACCGGGCGAAGTACGCGAGCGCGGACTGGCCGCGAATGCAATTCATCTCGAGACCGGTGGAGAAATTGCCTTGGCCACGAGCGCACTGGATGCATTTGCGATCGAGACGCGGATGCTGCAACGCGAGGGTGGGCGCGGACCTTATCCAACCGGGCAATTGCCAGCCGGGCGGCCCCTGGCCGGGCTGCCGCCCGGAACGGCGGCGTTCCCGCCCAGCCCTGGCTGGACCTTGGGCCCCAAGCGCACCCTGATCATCCGCGTGGATTTCTCCGACGACACCGGCGGCCCGTATGATTTTCAGACCGGCCAGACAATTTCGGCGGCCACCATCAACTCCGTGATCAGCACGGCGAACCAGTACTACCAGGCTAACTCCCAGAACCAGACCAGCATCGCAGCGACCATCCTGCCAGCCGTGCTGCGCATGCCCCAAACCAAGGCGACCTACGGTAACGGTTCCGTGGATGTGCTGCGGGCGGACGCGCTGGCAGCGGCCACCGCTTATGATCAACAAAACGGTGCCTCCGGCCAATACGACCCGAGCACATACGATTTGGATTCGGTCGTGTTCTCTTCCATTAACGGGACGGACTGGGGCTTCGGTGGTTTGGCGACCGTCGGGGGCAAAGGCATGTGGGTCAACGCTGAATTCGACCTCCGGATATATGCCCATGAGACCGGGCACAATTACGGCCTGCTCCATGGCAACCGCTGGGATGTTACGGGCTCCAACCCGATTGATCCCAATGGTACCCACAATGAGTACGGGGATGAATACGACATGATGGGCGCTAACTTCGCCGACAACCCCGTCCATTTTAACGAGTGGTTCAAGTCCTACCTCGGCTGGTTGAACGCCACCAACCGGAGCACGGCGCCGACCGGTGGCGTGTACCGCTTGTTCCGGCACGACCACGCCAACGCCTCGGGGTTGCGGGCCATCACCGTCGGCCAGCAATCGGATCGCGCTTACTGGCTGGGCTACCGGCATGACCTGCCCAATTATCAGGCGGCTTCGCAAAGCTTCCTGGCCAATGGCCTGGAAATCCGTTGGGGCATGCAGCCACCTGGCATTACCAGTGACATGGATGGCAATGGCTCCCGGCTGCTCAACTTCACCCCGGCCACGACGAATTTCACCCAGCATCCGCTGCCCGTGGGGCAGACGTTTGCGGACCCGGCCTTCAGCCTGTCCATCACGCCCGTCCGGATCGGGGGCACGTCACCGAACGAGTTCGTGGATGTGAACATCACGTACTCGATCCCGATTGCGACCATCACACAGCCACCGCAAAGCCTGACCGTGTACGCCGGCTCCACGGCCACCTTCACTGTCGGGGTGAGCGGGACCGGACCGTTTTCCTATCAGTGGGTGTTCAACAACTCCGACATTCCCGGAGCGACCAGTTCCAACCTCACCCTGACTGCCGTGACGACCAACCAGGCCGGCAGCTATTTCGTCCGCGTGATCAATCCCGGCGGCACCGCCATCAGCCTGCCAGCCACGCTGACCGTGACTCCCATCAACATTTCGGGCTCCGGTCTGCTGGCCCACTGGAAATTCGACGAACCGCCCGGCAGCACCGTGGCTGTGGACAGCATGGGAAACTTCAACGGAACCTTGTCCCCCACCGGAGCCGCGCTGGTCCCGGGCGGTCGCTCGGGCAATGCGATCAGCCTGACCAAAACCGCCAACGGCTACGTCAACATGGGACAGGTCCTCGATTTGACCGGCATCAGCTTCACCTTGGTGGCCTGGGTGCGGGTCGCCCCGACGGAAATTGCCGACACCGGCATCGTGCACAAACACGACTCGGGCACTCCGTTCAACGGTTATTACATGGGCTTGAACACCTCGGGAGGTGGCCTAGGACAGTTAAACCATGCTTATTTTTACACGGGAGCCGCCAATGCTGCCAACCCGGTCTCCACCACGGTGGTGAACGACAACAACTGGCATCAGATTGTCACCGTGTTTCAGTCCAGCGGACAATCGGCCATCTACGTGGATGGGGCTCCGGCGGAAAGCACTTCATTAAGCCCGCCGATTGTCCCCAACACGGCTAATTTCCTCATCGGTGGATACAGTCCGGGAGGGATACCCGCCGGTTCGTTGAACGGCCTCATTGATGACGTGCAAGTTTACGGTCGCGCCCTGAGTGATCCGGAGATCGATTACCTCTTCCAAAATCCTGGCCAGGAGATTACCGGCGCTCCCTTTGTCATCACTCCGCCGCAGGGCACCAGCGTTGTCCTGGGCGGCAGCGCCACCTTTGATGTTGCCGTCAATGGCAACCCTCCATTCACTTATCAATGGCGCTTCAATGGAAACTCCATCCCCGGAGCGAACGGGGCGACGCTCACGTTGAACAACGTGCAAACCAACCAGGCCGGCAACTACAGTGTGCGGGTGGACAACACGATCGGCTTCGCGGTCAGCGCCCCGGCCACGCTCACGGTACTCGTGCCACCTTACATCATCGCCAACCCCACCAACCGCACGGTCCTGGCCGGCAGCAATGTCAACTTCACCGTCAAAGCCGGTGGCACCCAGCCATTGAGCTACCAATGGCGCTTCAACGGGACGAACCTCCCGGGGGCCACGGCGGCATCGCTGCTCGTGCCCAACGCGCAGATTGGCAGCTCCGGCAATTACTCGGTGCTCGTCTCCAACCCTTACGGTTCGGCCAACAGCTCGAATGCCGTGCTCGTGGTAAACTCGGCCCCGGTCATCACGACCCAGCCATCCAGCCTGGTCGCCTCCGTCGCCGCACCGGTCACCTTCAATGTGGGCGTGGCTGGCACCCCACCCTTCAGCTATCAGTGGCGCTTCAACGGAACGCCCATAGCCGGTGCCACCGGTCCGGCCTATACCATCGGCGGCGTGGTGTCCGCCCATGGTGGGTTTTACTCGGTGCGCATCACCAACGCTTTCGGCTCCCTGCTCAGTTCCAACACCTCCTTGACGGTACTCCCCTCGCGCGTGTTCTCACCGTGGAGCGCGACCGCCGGCGGCAGCGGTACGGACGCCGGCAAAGCCGTGGCGGTGGACCAGGCCGGCAATGTGTTCATCGGCGGCTATTACTCCGGCACCGCCAGCTTCGGCACCAACACGTTGACCAGCAACGGTGCCCAGGATGGCTTCCTCGCCAAATATGACAGTACGGGCCAGCTCCTCTGGGTGCGCAGCCTTGGCGGCCCCGGCTACGATGTGGTGAATGCCCTGGCGGTTGACACCAACGGCAACTGCTATGTGATCGGCAACTACGAGGGCACGGCGGCGCTCGGCTCCCTGACCCTTACCAACACCAGCGCCACCTCGTTCTCGGATGTGTTCATCGCCAAGTTCGATGGCAATGGAACAGGCGTCTGGGCTCGTACGCTCGGGGTGGTGGCGGCCAACGATTTGGGCACGGCCCTGTCATTGGATGGGGCCGGCAACGTTTACATCGCCGGCCAGTCCACGCTCGCCAGCTTCAACCGGGTCGCGCTCACCAACTACGGCCGCATCTTCCTGGCCAAGTACGACAACGCCGGCAATCCGCTCTGGGCCCGCAAGGCCGGAGCCGGCACGGGCGGACCGGCGGATCAGGCTACCGCCGTGGCCGCCGACGCGGCCGGCAATGTGTATCTCGCCGGCGTGTTCTCCAGCGCGACGGCAAACTTCTCCGGCAGCCTTGCCCTGACCAATGTTGGCGGGGCAGATGGTTTCCTGGCCCGCTACGATTCCAATGGCGTGGTGCAATGGGCGCAGTCCATTGCCGGTCCGCAGGACGACCGGCCCAACGGCGTCGCCGTGGACACGGCGGGCAATGCCTATGTGGTCGGAGAGTTCACCAGCGCCCTGCAACTGCCCGGCACGAACCTGACCACCGGGGTTGGCGACCAGAACATCTTTCTCGCCCGTTTCGACGCCACCGGGGCGACGACGTGGGCGCAACAGGCCGGGGGCACGTTGCAGGACTCGGCCCGGGCGGTCACCGTGGACGCCAGCAACCGGGTGTTTGTTGCCGGTTATTTTAGCGGGGCCACCACCTTCGGGGCCGACACCCTCGTGAGCATCTCGAACACCTTCGATGCATTCGTCGCGCAACTGGACACCAACGGCACGTTTGCCTTTGCCCAGCAGGCGGGCGGCGGGGACCTCGGCGGCGATTATGCCCTCGCCGTCGCCGCCGATACGAATGGCAGCCCGGTAATTGCCGGTTACTTCAGCGGGGCGAGTTCACTGGGCCGGCTCACGGCGACGAGTGCAGGAGCGGAGGACGTGTTCGTCGCCCATTTCAACGCCTTTGCCGGGGCCACGACTCCCACGCTCGGCTTCCTGCCCGGCTCGGGCCGGTTACGCCTCTCCTGGCCGCTGGGGTCCTCCAGCTATGTGCTCCAGACCACGACCAACCTGCTGTCCCCGACCTGGACCGATGTGCTCGGCGAGCTGGGCGTGGAGACGAATGACTTCGCGATGACCAATGGGATCAACGGTGCCAAGCAGTTCTTCCGACTGCGCAAACCGTGATTCCTCAAACTGTGGTTTGTGAACCAGGACAATAAAGAGCAGCCTGGTGAATTCAAAAAACTGCGCACGGCTGTGGCGCTGCTTTTTGGCTGCCTGTTACTCGCAGTGTTGTTGCCTCGCCTTGGCCGATTTCATGAGGACCGACTGTTCAATGCCAATTTCCAACATTTAGGTCCCTTCGTGGTTTATCCCGGAGCTTCATTTGCGCCCGTAGGGATGGTGCTTATTTCGACGGCACTCACCATCGTCGGCATCGTGCGAAACAACAAGCTTGAGGACGCTGGGTGGGCACTGCTGTGGCTGATCTTGATATTCGCAATGACGTGTGGGGAGATCAGAATCTGAGTGGATTTCTCTTTCCATTTTGCTGTTCTCGGCAAGAATTTCTCATTAACCATGTACATTTTACTGCTCCTTACGCTGGGTTTAACCGGCCTGGTTTCCACCGCCAACGCCGCTGACTCGGCCCGCTGGTGGCGCGGCAACCTCCACACCCACTCGCTCTGGAGTGATGGCGATGATTTTCCCGAGCAAATCACCGAACGTTACGTCACGAACGGCTATCATTTCCTCGCCTTCACGGACCACAACACCCTGCAGGTCACCAACAAGTGGATTACCGTGGTGACACCCCAGAAAGGCGCGACACCCGCCTATGAAAAATATCTGGCGCACTATGGCCCGGCCTGGGTGGAGACGCGCCGGACGCAGGACAACCGCACCGAAGCGCGGCTCAAGACACTGGCGGAGTATCGCACCAAATTCGAACAGCCGGAGCGGTTTCTCCTCATCCAGAGCGAGGAAGTTACCGACCGGGCAAAGACCGGGCCGATCCACATGAACGCCCACAACCTCCGCGAGGTCATCAAGCCCCGCGGTGGCAGCAACACCGTCGCCATCCTCCAGGCCAACGTGGATGCCGTGCTCGAACAGCGCCAGCGTACCGGCCAGCCGATGTTCCCGCACGTCAACCACCCGAATTTCGGCCTGTCCATCACTCCCGAGGAATTGATGCAGGTGCGCGGCGCCAGGTTCTTCGAGGTCTTCAACGGTCATCCCACCGTATTCAACAACGGCACGAACCGCACCCCCAGCATGGACCGCCTGTGGGACATCGTGCTCACGCGCCGCCTCGCGGAACTGAAACTCGACGTGATGTACGGCCTCGGCACCGATGACAGCCATAACTACCACACCAATTCCATCGGCAAGAGCAACCCCTTGCGTGGCTGGGTCTGGGTCCGCTCCGCCCAGCTCACGCCCGAGGCACTCATCGCCGCGCTCGAAGCCGGTGATTTCTACTCCAGTTCCGGCGTGAAGCTGCGCGACTTGCGGCAGGACGCGAAAAACATCGCCCTCGAAATCGAAGCCGAACCCGGCGTCACCTACACCACCCAGTTCATCGGCACGCGCCGGGGCTACGACGCGCGCAACGAACCGCAGCGCAACCCCGCCGGCGAAGCCCTCCGCGTCGCGCACACCTACAGCAAGGATGTCGGCGCAGTGCTCGCCGAAGTGAAAGGTCCGCGCGCCAGCTACCAGCTCAAGGGCGATGAAATCTACGTCCGGGCGAAGGTGATTTCCTCCAAGCCGCACCCCAATCCCTCCCAGCGCGGCGACTTCGAATGCGCCTGGCTCCAACCCGTGGTCCCTGGCGCAGCCCGCTGAGCGTTTCGATCAACTACCGGTGCCGCCGCCAGCTCGCCAGCTCGTGCTTCACGCGCTCCACCGGCAGCCCGACCACATTGCTAAACGAACCGCTGATCCGTTCCACGATCTGGTCACCGTGATCTTGAATCGCATAGGCCCCGGCTTTGTCGAGCGGCTGGATGGCGGCGAGGTAGGCGGTGATTTGTGCTTCCGTGAGGGCCTTAAATGTCACATTCGTCGTCTCGGCGAAGAGCCGGCAGTGGTGGCGTTCCAGATGCAGCAGGCAAACAGCCGTGACCACTTGGTGGGTATGCCCGGCCAGTTCACGCAGCATCCGTTGAGCGTCCGCCATGTCGGCAGGCTTGCCGTAAAGTGTCGTGCCCAGATAGACGAGCGTGTCCGCCCCCAGCACCAGCGCCTGCGGATGCAGCTTCGCCACGACCCGGGCCTTGCGGTAGGCGTTCACAAGGCACAACTCACGCGCGGTGAAATCCTCCTGATGCGCCTCCTCGACCGCGCTGGTGATGACCGTGAAATCCAGGCCCAGCCCGCGCAACAATTCCGCCCGGCGCGGTGAGGCAGAAGCGAGGATCAGTGTTGGGAGAGTCATGGGGGGAAGTGATCAGTATTCAGTGTTTAGTGGGCGGAAGACACGATACCGGCTCGGCATGGTCTGAATACTGACCACTTGTCTTCATCCGTGCCTTCTCCGCTTCTCGCGCGTATCGAAGAACTTGCCCAATGCCGCCGCGTAAGGCTGATCAGTGCGGAGTTGGATCGAGTCCAGGCCCATCATGCGGAAGGCCTTGCGCAAGGCCCCTTGGAAAAGCATCTGCTGTTCGGCGAAGGCCGCACGTTGCTTCGCATTGCCCGTGTGAATCTCCACGACTTCGCCCGTCTCGGCGTCCTTCAGCACCAGCCGACCCAGCGCGGGCATCTCCAGCTCGTAGCGGTCGGTGATTTGCACGGCCACAAGATCATGTCGCCGATGCGCCTGTCGGAGAGCCACCTGGGTGGCCGGTGCGAGTGGTTCACTGAACGACATCGCCTGCGGGAGCGCCCGCGAGCCAAAGCGCACCGGTGCCCGGGCTTCAAGGAAGTCTGAAAGGACCACTACCACGGACTTGTGCGGCAGCATGCGGCTGACAAATTCGAGCGCACCCGGCAGGTCCGTGCCGTGCCGCTTCGGCTCGAAGAACAGGATTTCGCGGATGACGCGCAGCACATGGCGACGGCCCTTGCGCGGCGGGATGAACTTTTCGACTTCGTCACTGAAGAGCACGAGGCCGACCTTGTCGTTGTTGCGAATGGCCGAGAACGCGAGCACCGAAGCGATCTCGGCGGCGAGTTCGCGCTTGGACTGCTCACCGGAGCCGAACAACCCGGAACCGCTGAGGTCCACGACAAGCATCACCGTCAGTTCGCGCTCCTCGACGAACTTCTTGATGAACGGATGGTTCATGCGCGCCGTGACGTTCCAATCAATCGCACGCACGTCATCGCCGGGCTGATACTCGCGCACCTCGTCGAAGTTCATCCCCTGTCCCTTGAACACACTGTGGTACGCGCCGGACACGGACTCGGATACGAGCCGGTTAGTGCGGATCTCGATCTGGCGGATTTTCTTGAGCAGTTCGCGGGGGATCATCGGAATTTAGATTTTCGAATGGCGAAGGAGGAATCAACGCAGAGCGGCTCGGCGTGACGGACGAGGATGGCGAGCATTTTTCGATGCGTCTCGCTGGCCGGGACTGCGCGCCGGTAACCAGCCAAGTGCGCCAACCATCCGGGCAGACGCTTTTCGCGGAAGCGCACCAGCTCAGGCCGGGTGGCAGCAGCGATGAAGTTATGCGGCACAATTTGCGCCCAGTCTACGCCGCACTTTTCGGCGGTCTTGCGCCCGGCGGGAAGTTCGGTGAAGCGGAGGGCCGCCTCAACCAGCTTCAGCGCGGGACGCAAGGCAGATGGCTCCAGCTCTGAATGCTGCAACAGGCTGCGGAAGAATGCCCGCAGACAGACCAAAGCCACCAGCATCTGCTCGAAATCATGTCGGCCTTCCTTGGTGATGTTCACGACGTTCCAAGCTTTCGCCATGACCACGCCGACCGGGTTTAGCACCCGGATTGCCACCGCGCTGGTTTGCTCCAAAGTGGAAAATTGAATGACCTGATCGGACGTCAGGCCCGGCACATTGCGCAACACCTCAACGTTGAGTTCTGCTCCGCCGACGGAAATCACAAATTTCCCCGCCATCAAATTCCCAAAGGCGTGCCGGAAATCCGGTACTTCCGCCTGGGCGTTCAAAGCACGCGCAAAGGCAATGGCCGCATCGCGGTCACCCTGGAAATCCACATCCTTGCTTAACAGGGGCGCTTCTGCTTCCAGTTCGCGCAACGCCGGTTCGGATTGCAGGAAACGCTTCGCCCAGTGGATGACCGATTGGCCACCCATCAGCACGCAGGCATGCCCCAGACGTTCTTGCGCCTGAAAAACCGGGGTCAGCTCTTCAAATGCGAACTGCCTTCGTTGCTCTTCGGCCATGTTTCTTTCGGGGGAGGCGGAGTGCGCGGGCGTGCTTCAAAATTTCGGCGAAGTTCAGCGGCACCTCTGCAATGCTGGGCACATGGGCGAAGATGGACGCCTCCCGGTTGGCCTCGGCGGCGGTCAGTTCGCCGCGGGCGACGCGGGCGCTGAGGGCGAGACGCTCCTGATGCTCCTGCTCCTTGAACGCGTTCCATTCTTTCTCCGTGAGATAAATCACTTCGCCTTTGGTCTTCATGCGGACACCATAACGGATGAGGTGCGGTCTGTCGAGTTCACCGGACGGGGCGCGTTGACCTCAAGCAGGTGGATTTTCTTGGGCAGTTCGCAGGGGATCATTTTGCGGGTTCAAAAAAGCTTCCATTCCATTCAAAGACCGATTTATGGGGGCCGAATGACATCGGATAGCCTGTGACAATAATTAGTTTCCCGAGGTGCCTTTTCACCTCATAGCCGCTACCATCACAAATCCCAATAAGTTCGAAACTATCCGTCAAGTTCAGCAAACTGCGATCACTGTTGTGTGAACGCAGAATGTAAAATTCACCGTAACCCGCAGCGCCACGATTCGGATGCTCGAAAATATGTATAAAAGACATTCCTTTTGAAAACGTTGGAACCGCCTTATACCGGTCCTTGGCGAGGCTATTGTTGAAAATCCAAGCACCATCTTCCGACGCCTCAGGGAACCCTTTTGCCAAGGACAAGGCGAACTCACGTCGATTTCCAAACTTTTGGGGCAAAGAAACCACTCCACCGTCGTATTCGCCCTGAAATCTCCTGGAAACTCGTTCATCAGGAACGCACCCAGTCCATGGCAAGAGCGCAAGGAGTGCAAAATGAAGTTGGACTTTAATTTCCATGATCGGCAGGCGGATGCGCCGAACGTAACTCGCTTCACGGCACCGGCAACTCATCAAAAATCTTCTGGATCACCGTCTCGCTGGTCTTGTCCTCGGCCTCGGCCTCGTAAGTGATGGCGACGCGGTGTCGCAGCACATCCATGCCGATGCTCTTCACGTCCTGCGGGGTCACGTAGCCGCGGCCCTTGAGGAAGGCGTAGGCCTTCGCGGCCAGGGCGAGCGAGATGGTCGCGCGCGGCGAGGCACCGAGTTGGATGAAGTCCTTCACGTTGATCTTGTACTTGGCCGGGTCGCGCGTGGCGCACACGAGGTCCACAATGTAGTCCTTCACCTTGTCATCCACGTAGATTTCGTTGATGACCTGGCGGGCGGCAAGGATGGTCTTCGCCTCGACCACCGGCTTGGCCGAAGGCAGGCCGCTGGTGCGGGCCATGAGGTCGAGGATTTGCCGCTCCTCGTCCCGTGAAGGGTAGCCGATCTTTAGCTTCAACATGAAGCGGTCCACCTGCGCCTCGGGCAGCGGATAGGTGCCTTCCTGCTCAATGGGGTTCTGCGTGGCCAGCACGAGGAAGGGCTCCTCCAGCTTGTAGGAGTTGTCTCCGATGGTGACCTGTTTCTCCTGCATCGCCTCGAGCAACGCGCTCTGCACCTTGGCGGGCGCGCGGTTGATTTCGTCGGCGAGGACGAGGTTGGCGAAGATCGGGCCTTTGCGCGTGGTGAAGCCGCCGGACTGCGGGTTGTAAATCTGCGTGCCGATGACGTCGGCAGGCAGCATGTCCGGCGTGAACTGGAGCCGGGAAAACTTAACGCTCAAACATTGCGAAAGCGTCTTTACGGACAGGGTTTTTGCCAGGCCGGGGACGCCTTCCAGCAGCACGTGCCCGTTGGCGAGCAGGCCGATGGTGAGTCGCTCGACGAGGTATTTCTGGCCGATGACGACCTTGTTCAGCTCGGCGAAGAGCGTGGGGACGAAGGCGGCGGCCTTTTGGACTTCTTCGTTGATCGCGGAGATGCCGGTGTTCATGTCGGGTCAAGGTTACCCGGCAAATGACAGCGGAGGAAGCCTGCGCGTTCGGAAAAATTGGCAGAGAGAAGCTGCGGGAGGCACGGGAAAGTCACGGGGAGCAGGTCTGCCCCGGAGAAAAGCGGCGGAGGGCCGCCGCACTCCAGGACGCTATCGCGCTCTACCGGCCTGCAGAAGTCGCGCCAGCGTCCTGGACTGCGCCAGCCCTCTGGCGCTTTCTATGTGGTATCGTGGTCATTGGTTAATCCTACCCTCAACCCGCCACCAAGTCCGCTCGCACCGGAATTTCCTTCACCCGATAGCCAAAGCCACTGCCGCCCAGCGTGCTTAAATCCACCTCGCCGTTGCGCCGCTGATACAGGCCCGGGTGGACGGTCGCCTCCAACCGCGAGGCTTCGGGGTAAAACTGCATCGCGTTGGTCTCCACGCCCATGATCGTGCCGGCGTGGGCGGCCAGCAGGACGTGCGGGACCTGGGCGAGCATCGGGTTCGTCAGGTCCTGCACCATGAGGGTCATCCCGTGGGCCTTGGCCCAGCACAGCGAGAGAAGCGCCCCCGTCTGCGTCTTGCAGGTCTTGAGCGCCACGCCCGTCCAGCCCAGTTCGCGACCAAGGGCGACGTGTTTCCAATCATGGGCCGACTCGTCGAGGAAGAGCGGCTTCCGCGCGCTGACGCTGTGCGTGTCGATGCGGTGCTTCTCCAGTTCGTACGGAAACGGCTGCTCCACGTAGAGCAGCATCCCGTAGATGCGCGGCTGCTCGTCGCGCAGACGGTCGAGAATTTCGTTCACGTAGGCCGGATCGTGGACCGTGCAGTTAAAATCCGCCGTGAGCCATACGACGCCTTCCTCGATGCTCATCTGGCCGATCTTCACCGTTCGCGCGTAATCCCACGCCCCATCGGTGCCGCGCAGTTTGATCTTCAGGCACTTCAAGCCGTCGCGGCGAATCCAGTCACGCAGCAGGACCGGGTAGCCATCGTTCGGCTCGGTACCTTTCAACTCGCTCGCATCAATGGGATCAACTCCGCCGACCAGGTGCCACGCGCGCAACCGATCCGGCCGCTTCGCCACGAAGAAGTCTGTCGGGTACTTGCCCGCAAACGACACCCCCGCACCCGCCGCCGGGGTAAGGAAGTCTGCGAGCGTGCGCGACATCCAGGGCGCACGGTAAGTATCGTAAACGGGCACGCCATGCAGATTCCCATACGCATCATGCACTGCGATGTCGAACAGCGAGCAGCAAACCAACGCCCCCAACCAAGGCATCGGCTCCGCCGCATTCTGACTCCCGACTTCTGACTTCTGACTCCCTCCCCGATCCGCATTGAACTCGTTCAACAACCTCGGCAGTTCGTGCTCCTGAAAATCGTAGCCCACTTCCATCGGATGACCGGTGGCCGGGAACTTCGCCCACGCCACTGCGAGCCGGCGGCAGAACTCCTTCATCGCTTCGTGTCGGGCCTCGTAACTCAGGGTGCTCGGCCACACCCACGTCACCGAGAGCGGGGTCTCGCCCCAGCCCTCGGCCTCGCGGCCCTGGGTATCGCGCACGGTCACGCGGACACGCGCACAGGTGACGTAGCTCACCGTCTCGCCGCCGAACTTGAGCGGCATGCGCGTGTGGACGGGCAGGAAATACAACGTGGCGGACGTGCAACGGATATCGGTCGGTTTGCTCACGCGGGAAATCCTAATCCGGCTCGTAAGCCTAATCCCAATCCTTTTTGCGAGGTGCTGTTGCTCAGGGCACCGCTTTTGGCGGAGGCTTATTGGTAGCAGCAAAGCTTTCGAGTATCGCAACGATGGCCGGGGCGTTGGTCTTGGAAAGCACTTCAAGGTTACTTTTGGCATGGACGAGCACGGTGTATCCCGAACCGTCAGCCAACGTCCAATCCGCACCATTCTCCAGAAGGAACTGAACCAGGCCCAGCCTATCGAATTTTACAGCCCATGAAAGCGCCGTACTTCCATCATGACTCCTCGCGTTTATTGGGACTCCGCATTGCAGCAGGAACCGATGCATCTCAAGCTCCTGAGGTTTGAATGCTGCATAGTGGAAGAGTGTATGGCCAGTCTCGGGGTCTTGAAGATTTAGCCTAACACCATGTTTGGTTAACGTCGTTAGGAAACTGGTATCGCCCAGTGTGACCATCGAGACGAAGGCAAGCGGGATGTAGCCTTTCGGGCGGAGGTTCGCGTCTGCCCCTGCCTCTGCGAGAAATTTTGCCGTGCTTAGATTGGTACGAATCACAGCCAGAAAGAGCGCTGATGTCTTGGCCATTTCCATTGCCTCGAAACTTTCGGGACCCATGTCTTCCGTGGATTCAAACCATGACCAGCCAAAGCGCCCGGCTGCTTGACGAAGCGAATGGATAACAGCGGCGCTCTGATTGACGCTGTTGATAACTTTTGGATGCGCAGCGATAACGCGCTTTGCGGAAACTTCATCCCCATTGAAGGCCGCCCGTCGCAACTCTTCGCCGTAACTGCCCCCGATGTTTCGCCAGGCATCCCATGTCGTCAGCACAAGCAACACCGCGACGACCATTGCAGCCGGCCAAAACTTGCGGCGCGGAGGTGTTGGCGATGGCTCAGTCACGCAACCTCCTCCTTCAGGCTACTTCTTCTCCGCCTTCCGCAAAATCTCTGCGTGGACGCGGGCCACGTCGCCCATGTAGCCGTTCTGGTCGGCGCGTTCAGCGGCCTTGAAGATGTATTCGCGGGCCTGCTTCGCGTCGCCGAGGGCCTCGAAGTAGATGCCAAGGTAGAGGTTCGCGTAGAACATCGGCTCGCCGGAGCGGGTCTCGGCGGGCGCGGCCTGGGCGGCGGCGAGCACGTCGGCGGGCTTGGCCTTGCCGCCGAAGAGTTGGTGGACCTGCGCCATCGGCACCCGGCTGTCACCCTCGATGGGGATGAGCCCCTTCTTCGCGGACTCCAGACCGTCCGCCCGCGCGGCGCACAGGAAATGCCACACGGCGTTCTCCACGTCGCTGGAATTCACGGTCTGGTGGATCTCGAACTGCTCCTTGCCATCCTTGAACCGACCCGCGTAATAGAGCGCGATGCCCCGCTGCCAGTGGTGCGGCTTCTGCTGCGGCACAAGTTCGAGGAACTTGTCAAAGTCCGCAATGGACTCGGCCATCTTGCCAATCTTGAAGTAAGCCTCGCCGCGCGCCTCCCAGCCGTTCGGTGACTTGGGTTCGAGCTTGATGACTTCGGACAGGTCGGCGACGGCCTTGGCGTGCTGGCGCTGGGTTACATACAACTGCGCCCGCAGGAACCAGCCGGACGTCTGCTTCGGCGCGGCCTCGGTGAGCTGCGTGGCGAAGTCGATGGCCTTGCCGACATCACCTTTGCGATAGGCTTCGATGGCCTGCTTGGCGATGGCAGCGGTGTCCTTGTCCTCGGCTTGGAGTGGAACCCCAAGCAGGCATAACAAAACAACGCAGCAGACGGCCAGCCGTGATGAAAACGTAAGAACGCCATGGCCGCTCTCCCTCACCCCTGCCCTCTCCCGCTGGGAGAGTGAGTCACACAGCCCGCGTTGGTTGGCAATAGCTGCCCCGCTTGTCCTAAGCGGCGACGAACGCTCACCCTCTCCCAGCGGGAGAGGGCCGGGGTGAGGGAGAACGCATCCGGAGTCGGACGCGCGCACGAGGGGACTGGGCATGGATGGTTTCATGGAATGCGGGTGTACTGCGGTTTACTTGGCAGCGGGTTTGCCCGCATCCGCCGCAGCGGTGGTGGTGACGAACTTGAGCCGGCAATAGTCCTCATACCGGTGGTAGCTCTGGGCCGTGAGGGGCGCGCAGCTCGTCAAGTCAGGAGCGTCGAAGTTCTTCGAGTAATCGTAACGGCACAAGGCGAAACGCCAGATGTCGCCCACCTTCGGCCCGCCCCCGGTGCGGTTAAAATCCTTCCAGGGAATGCGACCCTCGACGGACCAGCCCTTGTCCGTGTCGCGCCAGTCGTTCAAGGTGCCTTGCAGGAGCACCGCCGTCTTCACGTTGAACTTCCAATCCTCCGCCGAACTGAGCGCCCGCCGCATCCCGCCCGCGCCGCGTGACGGGAGGAACGTGTGGAAATGCGCATTGAGCGGGTTGAACTGGAACTCGTAGTAGGCCAGCGAAGTCTCGCTCGGCTTGAAGAACAGCTCGAAGACATCGTTGTCCCAGAGGTGGCCATTGGTCTGGCGCTCGTCGGCGTAGAGATCGGCGTCCTCCATCTCGGCGTGGAAGTAAATGTATTCATCGTCCCACAGCAGCCGCGCCTTGGTCTTGGTCTTGCCGGGCCGGTTCGCCCAGAACGCGACGAAGGAGTCGATGACCAAGGCCTTGGCCCAGGCGGGTTCATCCGCCTTGCCATCCAGCTTGATCGGTCCCGTGGCCCGCGGGCACTCGTAGTAATCAGGAATGGTGAGGCGGTCGACCGCAGAGGCCACACAGGCAAGCGTAAGCAGCCCGTAAACGAGCCCGCGACAGCAGTGGGTGATGGCGTTCATCCGCGCAGAGTAGGAATCCCGCCCCTCCGCGTAAACCGCGAAGTTGACGGGAACCAGTCATTCAAACCTATCCCCGAAGAGAAAACCGCGGATAACGCGGATGGCACGGATAATGAACCGGTTGCGCAAGCTCGCCATCGGCTGGCTTGGTTCCCCATCGCAGCGTTGGAAAGCCCTTCCCATCCGTGGTATCCGCGAAATCCGCGGTTCTACTACGCACTTCGGGTTAAACCGCAACCAGATTTGTCAGAAAGATGGGGTCAGAAAAATTGGGAAGCCGGAGTTTTCCGACCTCTGCACCGTCCCGCCTCTGCGGTGCAAAATAGTTTCATTACTGAGCCCCCTCGCCCCTCACCCTCACCGCGCGCGCCCCACGCCGAACTGATCCCCGTTCCGCGCCGGCACCCCGCCCGCAAAATGGATCTCCACCATCTTCTCGCTCATCACCGCCGCGCCCTTTTCGTCCGTGAGCGCCGTCAGCACCTTGCGCGTCGCCACCTCGATGACCTCGCCCGTGGACGGGTACGCATACCGTCCGTCCAGGCTGAACGTCACCCAGCCCGGCTCCTCGCGCACCGCGATGCTGGCCACCTGCTTCGGCGGCGAGACCGTGTTGTCGAAGACATGCACGCGCTGGTTGAACGCATCCACGACCCACACTTCCTTCTCGTCCGGCGTGAGGCCCACGCCGTGGCTCGGGCAGCCGTGGCGCTTCACCGGCCCGCGCTTGAATTCCTTCACCTCCACGCGATGCAGCATCTTGCCGGTCGTGAGATCGCCGATTTCAAAGCCAAGGAGGTCGTTCACGTTCACATAACAGAGCGTCTGCCGGCCGTTCACCGTGAAGGGCCGGATGACGCTCGTGAACGGCCCCACCTCGCGCGCGATCGTGTGCGTGCGCGTGTCCGTGACCCGCAGCAATGGCGACTTCAATCCCGCGAGATACGCGTGCGCCCCGTCGAGGCCCATCACCGTGTTGTGCGCGCCGGACTTGGGCACCACCTTCGCCAGCACCACGCCCTCGGCATCAATGACATGCCAGTGATCCTTCTCCAGTGACGGCAGGTAGATGAACTTCCCGTCCGGGGCAATCGCCATGCGGTCGCATCCGCCCTCGTAGGGCTTCTCCCACAGCAGTTTCTCACTCACGAGATCGAAGGCCATGAGCGTCTTGAGCGTGCTGACATACAACCGCCGCGTCGCCGCGCACACGCACACGCCCTTTACATTGATCGGCTTGCCCTGCTCCGTGACCCCCGCCGACGGAATGCGCCGCACGAACCGGTGCTCATGCGCGATGTCGAACACCAGGATGCCATGCCCGCCATACTTCAAGTCATCCCGCACACCCGGTACGGCAACGTAAAGGAACTTGCCGTCGGCGCGGGCCGAAGGCTCGGCGGAGAATGCGCCAGTCGCGGCGAATCCAGCGGCGGTGCCGGCGAGAGTAAAAGCAAACTGGCGGCGGGATGCAGAGTTCATGCACGGAAGCCTGCTAAAATCCCGCCCTCACAACAAGCCCTAGCGGCAAATGGGCGCAAGCCGTGCGTGCCCCAGCCGACTAACGCGTGTTGAAGTTCGACGGGGACAAGTCGCCTGCGGAAAGCGGTGACAAGTCACCGCACTCCACAAGCATCGCAGCCCTCTCCCTCGATGGGAAAGGGAGAAGATGCGCGTTCGGCGTTTAAAGCGTCGTCCGTTTGCAGCTTGGCCCCGGCACGCGCTTTTTCTACCGTAGGCCCGCTATGAATCCTTTCCGCCTCGTTGCGCTGGTCGGCGTGTTCTGCCTCACGCTCGCCTCGACCCTTTCCGCCGCCGATTACAAGCCGCCGCAGAAGGACCTCGGCTTCCCCGTTTACACGAACCTGCCGTCGGGCAAACAGATGTCCGGCCAGCACGCGCCGGCCAGCACGCCCGCGCTGTCACCGGAGGAGGCACGGCAGAAGTTCACCGTGCCGCCGGGCTTCGAAATCCGTCTTTTTGCCAGCGAGCCGGAAGTGGTCAACCCCGTCGCGATGACGTGGGACGAGCGCGGGCGGCTCTGGGTGGTGGAACTCTACGAGTATCCGCTTGGCGCGAAGCCCGGCACGCGCGGCCGTGATCGCATTAAGATTCTCGAAGACACGGACGGTGATGGCGTCGCGGACAAGGTCACGGTCTTCGCCGAGGGCTACAGTCTGGCGACGGGCATTCTGCTCGGGCACGGCGGCGTGTTCCTCGGACAGGCTCCGAACGTGTACTTCCTGCAGGACACGAACGCCCCGGCGGGCGCGGGCATCGGCACGTTTCAGAAGGCGAACAAGCAAACGACCCTGCTCACGGGCTTCGGGCTGGAAGACCGGCACGAGCTGCTCAACGGCTTCACCTGGGGCCCCGACGGCCAGCTCTACATGACGCACGGCGTCTTCACGCGCGCGGATGTGAAGAATGCGCTGGATGCCAACGCGCCCAGCGTGCGCATGGACGCTGCCGTCGCCCGGTACAACGTGCAGACGCACAAGTTCGAGGTGTACGCGGATGGCACAAGCAATCCGTGGGGCGTGGACTTCGACCGCACGGGCAACGCGTTCCTCAGCGCGTGCGTGATTGATCACATGTTTCACATGGCCCCCGGCGGCATCTACGTGCGGCAGGGCGGCCAGCCGATGTTCCCCTACTCGTATCAGTTGCTGCCGAGCATCGTGGATCATCGCCACAAGATGGCGGCCTACGCGGGCATCCAGGTGTATCTCGGCAACCAGTGGCCGGCGGAGCATTACGGCACGATCCTCTGCGGCAACCTGCACGACAACGCGGTACACCAGGACGTGCTCACGCCCAACGGCAGCACGCTCAAGAGCAGTTTCAAGCAGGACTTCATCCGCGCGAACGATGGCTGGTTCATGCCCGTGAGCCAGCAGGTCGGTCCGGATGGCGCCCTGTGGATCATGGACTGGTACGACAAGTATCCCTGCTACCAGAACGCCCGCGCCGATCCCGATGGCGTGGACCGCGAGCATGGCCGCATCTGGCGCGTGGTGTACACCGGCAACGAGAAGGGAAAGAAGGTTCCGTCGCGTCCCGAGGTGAACATGGACTTCGGCAAGCTCACCTCCGCCCAACTCGTCGCGCAGCTCGCGCACCCGAACATCTGGCAGCGCAAAATGGCGCAGCGGGTGCTGAATGACCGCCGTGACGACACGGTGATGGGCCTGCTGCAAAAGCAGTTCGCCGGAGGCACCACGCTGGAAACCCGCCTCGCCTCGCTCTGGACCTTGCACAGTTCCGGCTACCTCAGCGACGACCAGCTTCCGAAGGCCGCCGCCGACAAGGAGCCGGCCATCCGTGCCTGGGCCGCCCGGCTCATCGGCGAACGGCATCTCGGCATCGCCAGTGACCTCGCCCTGCTGCGCCAGCTCGCCTCCGACAGCGAACCCACAGTGCGCACGGCGGTGGCGACCGCCTGCCGCCAGCTCACGTCCGGTTCCCTCACGGTGAACACCAAGCCTGAGCGCGAGCCAAACGCCCAGGCAATCAGTGAGATTCTTGCAGCGCTGATCGTTGCCACTCCCAACGCGACCGACCTCACGTTGAACCACCTCGTGTGGATGGCCGCCGAGCCGCTCGTGGGCCGCGACCCGAAGTTCGCCTTCACCCTGCTCGGCCAGAACTCCGTCCGCACCGCCGCCCTGACCGGCACGCTCGCCTACAAAACCATGCGCCGCGTCTGCGACCTGCAAAATCCCACGCAGCTCGACGGCGCGCTGGATTTCCTCGGCACCTTGCCCGCGACCGACCCGCTTCTGCCCTTCGCACTCAACGGCCTGGTGGACGGACAAAAGGGCAAGGCGCTCAAGCCCAACAAATCCACGGAGGCCGTGCTAAAACCGCTGCTCGCCAGCCCGCGCGAGGATGTGGCGCGTTACGCCCGCCAGCTCGGAGCGCTCTGGGGCGATGCCGGTGCCATGCTCGCCAGCCTCACCCTCGTCAACGACCCGAAGGCTTCGCTCGATGAGCGCATCAAGGCCGCCCAGACCGCGCGTCAACTCAAGAACGACGCCGCCCGCGACGCACTGCTCAAGGCCATCGCCCCGGGCAACCCTGAGCCGCTCGTCCTCGAAGCCATCGCCGGCCTGAGCCAGCTCGGCGGTCAGACGACCTCCGAGGCGCTCTTCGCGCAGTGGAAGACGTTTAGCCCCACCGCGCGCCGGGCCGCCGCCGAGACCCTTGCCTCACGCAACAACTGGGCTTCTCAACTCCTCAGCGAGATCGAGCAGAAGCGCATTCTCCCGAGCGACATCCCCGCCGCGACCATCCGCACGCTCACCCGCAGCGAGGCGGACTACGGGATGCTCGCCAAGCGTGCGACCGCCGTCTTCGGCCGGGTGCGCGATGCGAACGCGGACAAGCTCAAGCTCATCACCGCGAAGAAGGAGATGATCCTTAATGCGAAGGGCCAGCCGGATTTGAAGGCCGGTTATGAGATCGCCAAGAAGACCTGTTTCACCTGCCACAAGCTGCACGGCGAAGGGGCGGACATCGGTCCCGATCTCACCGGCGTGGGCCGCAGCAGCCTGGACGCGCTGCTGGCCAACGTCATTGATCCGAACCAGATCATCGGCGCAGGCTACGAGATGGTGGAGATCACCACCAAGGACGACCGCAGCATCAGCGGCCGGATGGTCGAAAACACCGACACGCGCGTGCGCATCCTGAGCGCCGGACCGAAGGAGGATGTGGTGGCCAAGAGCGACATCGCCAAGCTCCGCGTGAGCGAGCTGAGCGTGATGCCCGAGGGCCTGGAGCAGATGCCCGATGCCGACTTCCGCAACCTCGTCGCCTACATTCTGAACCCGCCGGGCGACAAGGCCCCGTTCAGTTGGAAGAACGACAGCGGGCACGGGGCCGATGCGCCGAAGCCGCCGGGGAAAAAGGCTGCCGCCATTGACCATGAATCCGTCGCGCTGTGGAACCCGGACTGGCACGTCATCGCCCCCGATTTCGAGGGCACGCCCGCCAAGCTCGTCGAGTTCGCCGGCCAGCGGAACGTCCTGAACACGCATCCCTTCGACCGCGAGAGAGCCGCCGCGCTCGAACGCGAGCTGACCCTTCCGGCCGGTCAGAAAACCACGCTGAAATTCCTCGTCGCTTCACACGAAAAAGGTGACTGGGACCTGCGCGTCCTCGCCAACGGCAAGCCGCTCCACACCCAGCTCGTCGCCCGCAAAGGCAGCGAAGTGTGGGTGCCCGTGACCGTGGACCTCACCCCGCTCGCCGGGCAGAAGGTGAAGGTGCGCCTGGAGAACGCCGCCAATGGGTGGAGCTACGAGTTCGGGTATTGGGCCGCGCTGGAAGTGAAGTCCGAACGCCTGACGGCGGCGCGGTGAAGTGGTTGCATTTCACTTGGGGTTCCGTAGCGCGGGCAGCCGTGACCGCGCGATCCTGCTCGCAACCGTGACCCCAACGCGCGGGCAGGGCTGCCCGCGCTACGCACGCTGGGCGGTTCAGGACTACACCTTGCTCTCCGCAACCGTAGAAACTCGGTGTCAAGGTCTGATACCCCTGCGTAACTGCTCTCTGGGTCGTCGGATGGTTATTTCCGCCGGGCGGGACGCCACGGCTCTACGGCAGGCGGGACGCCTGCCGCCACAGGGATCGCAGGCTCAACCTATTGCGTTTCAGCCGCCGCTCCGGTGCTGGCAGCCATTTCAGCCGGTTGCGAAATACGCGAAGGGACAGGCAGAGACTCCTCACGTCGTCTCCTACGGGGTCAGGTCGTCGCTGGTGGACGGTCAGTGCGCGATTCGAGAAACGCCTTCAGCTCCTGCGCCGTTTTGCCGCCGAAGCCGGGGACTTCGGCGATCTGCTCGACGGTCGCGAGGCGCAGGCGGTGGATGGAACCAAACTTTTTCAGCAGCACCTGCTTGCGCGCGTCGCCCACGCCGGGGAACTCATCAAGGATGCTCTCGGAAATCTTCCGCAGCCGGAGCTGGGCGTTGTAGCTGTTGGCCACGCGATGGGATTCGTCTCGCACGCGCTGGAGGAGTTTCACCGCCGGATGATCAAGCCCGAGCCGCAACGGGGCGCTCTCGCCGGGCCGGTAAATTTCCTCAAATTCCTTGGCCAATCCGATGATGGCGATGTGGCTGAGTCCCAGCTTCGCCAGCTCGGCGCACGCGGCGTTGAGCTGGCCGCGCCCACCGTCGATCAGGATCAGGTCTGGCAGGCGCGTGGCGGAGGGCACCTTCGGCACCCAGGGCGCAGTGAGTTCATCGTGGCTGTCAGCATCGTGCACGATGGCGTCGAAGGCGGAGGTGGGACGGGTCTCCGGCGCTTCTTCGCCGTCGTCAGCAATTTCGAATGGCGCATTGCGAACGGGCCGTTCTCCCTCACCCCTGCCCTCTCCCGCTGGGAGAGGAGGAAACGCAGTCAGCTCCTGGCTTCGACTACCCGCAGCGGCCTCGGAGCGGTGCGGTTGCGAAGCACCGGACGCGCCCGTGGCTGTCCCCTCTCCCAGCGGGAGAGGGTTAGGGTGAGGGAGAGCGGCTGCTGCAGCCGAAGCGGGCTCAGATGCGGAAACAACTAATCCAACCTCCTTCTTCAGCCGCGTGTAGCGCCGCTGGATGGTCTCGGCCATGCAGGCGAAATCGTCCTGGCCGGTCACGGTCTTGATCTTGAAGCGCCGGTAGTTCGCGCGGTCCGGGCGGCCGTGCCAGAAGCTCACGAGCGAAGCCACCGCGAAGGTGCCGCTAATGTTCGAAATGTCGAAGCCCTCGATGCGCGCGGGCGGCTGCGGCATCCCCAGCACGCGCGCCAGCTCGCGCAGGTCGGACTCGGGGTTGACGGCAACGGGCAGCTTGTACGGAACGCGCTCGAACTTCTCGGTCTTCTGCGTCGTGCGTTTGATGTCCGCCAGCAGGTCGCGGATTTGTGCCGCCTGCTCGAAGTCCTGCGCGGCGGCAGCCTTCTTCATCTGCGCCACCAGCTCGGTGGCCATCTCCTCGCACTGGCCGCCAAGGAAATCGCAGCCGGCGGTGACCTGCATGAGGTATTGCTCGCGCGTGACGTTGCCGATGCACGGCGCGGTACAGACCTTCATGTGCGCGTAGAGGCAGTGCTTGTAATCGCTCGCGTCGGGATTGAGCGGACGACAGCCGCGCAGGTTGAACTTGTGCCGCACCAGGTTCAGCGTGCGCCGCAGCGCACCACCGCTGGCGAAGGGGCCGAAGTAACGCGCGCCGTCCTCCAGTCGCAGGCGGGTGAGCGTGAAACGCGGGATGGGGTCGTTGAGGTTGACCTTGAGCAGAAGGAAGCGTTTGTCGTCGCGGAAGGAGACGTTGTATCGCGGCTGGAATTCCTTGATGAGCTTGCCCTCGAGCAGCACCGCCTCGGCATCCGATTTCACGACATGCCAGTCGAAGTCGTGGATGGCCTCGACGAGGGCGTTGAACTTGAGGTCCCAGCCCAGTCGGCGCGACGGGTGGAAGTACTGCGAAACGCGCTTGCGGAGATCGCGCGCCTTGCCGACGTAGATCACCGTGCCGAAACGGTCCTTGTGCAGGTACACACCGGGCCGGTGCGGGACCTGCGAGAGCTTGCTGCGGATGTGGTCGGTGACGGGCATGGCTATTCCGGCAGCAAGTCCTCCGGGAACGCCATCAGCTCTCCGCCGCTGTCCAGCCGCCAGATGATCCGCCCATCAGTTGCGTTCCGGACGACTACACCCCGGGCCGAACCCCGCAGTGTTTTCACCCGGTCGCCGGGTTTGAACTCGGTGCTTCGTGAAAGGGTGTCCACTATTTCCACCATCGCTTCCCGGTCCAACACACCGGCGATGTAGTGGGCCACAGCGGAGGCAACCCCTCGCTGTCGCACTGCGGGATACTCGATAAAGAGGGAGGCCATGATGCGTCGCCCGATAGTGGCAAACGTGTTGCCATTGAAGAAGAGGAACGGGGCCTGCTGGTGGCAGGACTTGAGGAAGTCAAACAGCTCGCCAAGCGTCAGTTCGGCTTTTCGGCGGGCTTCCCACTCGCGCTCGCACGCTCCAACAGCTTCCGAGTCAAAGCCATGTTGCGCGCGTCCTCTTTCGCACACTCCTCGGTTGATGAGGGTGACAGACTGCCAGTCCCAGTCTTCGATAAAAGCGGCTCGGGTTTGAAGCGGTGAGCCGTCTCCGCCGCCTCCTCGATGAAGTCCTCCACCTTGAGGTGCTTGAGCAGGTCGAGGCGGAGTTTCATCGGGCATAACGTAGCGCAAGTCCGGGCGTTGCGCCAAGCTGGATTCTGCTCAGGCGCGCGTCAACTCCGGCCGCTCCATGAACGCGTAGCACAGGAGGTGGCAGATGCCCATCTGTGCGTCCTCGGCACGACCGTAGTGGCCGTCAGCAATGACGATGACATCCTTGGCGATCTCCGCGAGCTTGCCGCGCTTGGCCCCAACGAGGGCGATGGTGTGCAGGCCATGGGCGTTGGCCCATTCGATGGCTTTCACGCAGTTCGGCGAGTTGCCGCTGACGCTCAGGGTGAGCGCGATATCACCGGGGCGGCCGTAATTCTGAAGCTGGCTGGCGAACACATCCGCGTACGAGTAGTCGTTTCCGAGCGCGGTCATCCAGCTCACGTTGTCGTTGAGCGAGAGTACGCGGAAGCGCTTGCCCAGCTTGTCGGACGCGCCCTTGCCTAGGTCGGTGGCGAAGTGCGAGGCGTTGGCAGAGCTGCCGCCGTTGCCAAAGACGAAAATCTGCCGGTCCTCGCGGTGCGCAACCCGGAGACGTTCAATGAGGCGGGCCACCGCATCCGGCGGGATGGAGTCGAGCGCGGCCTTCTGTTTGGCGATGTAATCGGAAATCCAGTCGTTCATCGCCTCCACTTTGGCAAAGCGATGGCCGGTGCGGCAATCAAATTGCAGGCGGCGGAGCAACAGTATCCGAACGCCTTTCAGAGACGGTGGCTGATTCGCGCCGGGTCGGAGACCGGCGCTCTGAACCCAGACCCTAAATCTTCCAGCCCTCGCGGTACTTGTGCTGGATGTACTGGTCGGCCTCGGGGCAACCCATCGCGCGCAGTGTCTTCGCGTCCCAGTTGAGCTTCTTGCCCACGCGGAAGGCCACGTTGCCCAGCAGGCCGGCCTCGGACAACGGCCCGGCGTAGCTGAAATCACACTCGGCCTTGCCGCCGGTCTTGATGGCCTGAATCCATTGCTCGTGGTGCCAGTTGCCGCCTTTGGCATCGGGCACGAAGGGCGTCGGGGGCTTGAAATCCTTGTAGGTGTCCTCCGGCAGCAGCAGCCGGTTGGTGTAATTGGCGAGCAGGCGGCCCTTCTCGCCCACGAAGAGGACGCCGCCGCCTTTCCACTTCTCGAGCAGCGGGCCGAGTTCCTGTTCGGGACGGTACTTGCCCTGATACCAGGTGAGCTTCACCGGCGGCTGCTTCCCGCGCGCGGGGTATTCGTAGCGGACCTTGAGATCGATGGGCACCAGCTCCGGGTCCACGGCGGGGCCTTCGGCCTCGACGGTCAACGGGTACTTCAAGTCCAGCGCCCAGTGCGCGAGATCGGCGAAGTGACACCAGAAATCCGCGAGGGTACCGCCGCCGAAGTGCCAGAAATGCCGCCAGTGGAACGGCACGAACTCCGGGCGGTAGCTGACGTACTGCACCGGCCCGAGCCAGAGGTCGTAATCCAGCGCGGGCGGCGGCGGCGGCGGGTTGGCGACGACCGTCTTGTTTCCGTAGATCGCCCCGGCCCACACGTGGACCTCCTTCACCGGACCGATGGCCCCGCTCTGCACCAGCTCCACGCAGCGGCGGTAATTGTTTCCTGAATGCGAGTGAATCTGGTTGCCCATCTGGGTGATGCGCTTGGTCTGCTTGGCCGTGTCGGTCATCACGCGCACTTCGGAGACCGTGCGGGCCAGTGGCTTCTCACAATAGACATGGCGACCGCTGCGCATGGCGGCCACAGCGCACACAGCGTGCGTGTGATCCGGCGTGCCGACGACGACGGCATCAATATCCTTCTGCTCCAGCATCTTGCGGAAGTCGCGGTACTTCTGCGCGCCGGGGAACTTCTCGCCCGCCTTGTTCAAGTTCGTCTCGTCCACGTCACAGAGCGCGACGATGTTCTCGCCCTTCACGCCTTCAATATCACCCGCCGCCCGCCCCGCCGTGCCAATGCAGGCGATGTTGAGCTTGCTGTTGGGCGAGCCCTGGCTGCGGAGGAAGTACGGGGCCGCCAGCACGCTGGCGGAGGTGGCGAGGAAGCGGCGGCGGTTGAATGAGCTGTTCATGCGTGGCGGATTGGAGTGTGCGGGGCGGGGTAATTATTCAGGCGAACCGCACGGACATTCGCAGCACGATCTCGGAAACAGCAGCAGGAAAGCCGTGAAAGGGAGTAACGGGCCCAAAGCAAGGCCCGAACTCAATCCGCCCTGGACCGGAACATGGGTTCACCTGACAAGCGGAGCGTTGAGGGGCAAAATAGGTCCCCTTTTGGCCGGACGTACGCTTGACACATTTCCGCCCTCCGCTAACCTCCGCGTTCCGCTTGAGGCGGGATTGTGCGGTGAGCCGCACGAAATTGTTTACAAATACCAGCTTTAGCCTATGAAACGCCAGTATCAGCCCTCGAAAATCCGCCGCCAGCGCCAGCATGGCTTCCGTGCCCGCATGGCCACGCGCGGCGGTCGCAAGGTTCTCGCCAACCGTCGCAAGACGGGACGCAAAAAGCTCACCCCCGTGTGATCCCATGTCCGCCAGCCCGTCCACGCGGCTGACGCTCGGGGCCGGCCAGCGCCTCAAACAACCGCGCGAGTTCGCCCGGCTGAAGGTGCAGGGCCGTCGGCTCGCCCGGGGTTCCGTGTTGATGAACTGGGCGGAATTGCCGGCAACTGGGCGCTCCAGGTTGGGCATCGTGGCGGCCAAACGCATTGGCGGCTCGGTGGTGCGCAGCCGGGCCAAGCGGCTCCTGCGCCAGGCCTTCCGGCTGCATCAGCACGACTTGCGGGTGCCCTCGGAGATCGTCCTCGTGGCCCGCGATTCGATTGCCGGCAAGAGTTTTGCCGATGTGGAACGTGATTTTCTGGCCGCGCTGCGGAGTGCCGGCCTGTTGAAGCCTGGCGGAGCCGTGACGGCTATCACCCCTTGAATCCTGCCCAACATCTGTTGCTGGTCGCCCTCCGGCTGTATCGCTGGATCGTCTCGCCCACGCTCACGGTGCTGTTTGGAGCCGCCTGCCGTTTTGAGCCGAGCTGTTCGGTTTACGCCATGGAAGCGGTCCGACGGCATGGAGCCTGGCACGGCAGCTGGCTGGCGGTGAAACGCGTCGCGCGTTGCCAGCCGTGGGGCGGGTGTGGGTGTGATCCGGTTCCCGAACTTAGTCCAAGGTCCAAAGTCCAAAGTCCAAAGTTGGGGGGACATGCCGTTTCGGCGTCGGTAACTGGTTCAAGGATTAAGGTTCAAGGTTCAAGGTTGGGCGTCATTGGACCGGA
The DNA here is from genome assembly GCA_009924135.1 of Pseudomonadota bacterium. GTDB lineage: Bacteria > Verrucomicrobiota > Verrucomicrobiia > Limisphaerales > SXTU01 > SXTU01. The sequence continues at coordinate 27,377 of RFSE01000034.1, forward strand.
GTCGCCCGACCGGTCGGTCACGGAATACGGAACTCATGGCGTGTCCCGTTCCATCGCTCTTCACTAGCTTTCTTTCATGGATCGCAAATCCATTCTCATCCTGCTCGTCTCCTTCCTCCTGATCTTCGGGTGGTTTCGTATCGTGGAGTATCTTTATCCGCCGCCGCCCCCGCGTCCGCGGCCCGCCCTGCGGGACACGAACGCCGTGACGCGGGCCACCAACCAGACCGGGACAAATATCGCTGCAACCGCGCCCGCCCCGGCCGCACCCGGCTCCACGCAGTGGATCGCGCCCAAGGCCGAAGAGCAGTTGGTCACGGTGGAATCCAGCGAGGTCCGCTACACGTTCACCTCGCACGGCGGCGGGTTGAAGCTCGTCGAGCTGAAGCATTTCCCCAAGATCGTGGGCAACCGGAAGGTCACGGACCCCGCACGCGTCGTCACGTTGAACACCAAGGCCCCGGTGGCCGCCATGACCTTGCTCGGCGGCGAGGCAATTCAGGGCGATGGGTTGTTTGCGCTCGCCAAGACCGAGAAAGGCCTGCGCGCCGAGAAGCTGCTGCCCAATGGGTTGCGCATCGTGAAGGAGTTCACACCTGGCTCGAACTACCTGATGCAGGTGGATGTCTGGCTGGAGAACGTCAAAGGCGAGACCATCGCCCTCCCGGCGCAGGAATGGGTGGTCGGCACGGCCACGCCCATCAACCCGCTCGACAAGGGGACGATGATCAAGGTGGGGTGGTTTGAAGCCGGCAAGATGAACTCCATCGGCGAACCCTATTTCGAAAACTCCACCCTGGGATGCATTCCCGGGACGAAGCGAACGGAGCACAAGGTGGAGGGAAAATTCGGCTGGGCCGTGGTGGAAAACCAGTTCTTTGCGATGGCGGCGATGCCCAAGCTGCCGGCGGAAGAAGTCATTACGCATCGCGTCTGGCTGCCCCCGCATGATCCCGCCGACGTGCCGGAGGGGGACAAGGCGTTGCCCAACCCGTACGGCTTCCAGACGGCCTTCGCGTATCCGGCGCAGCGGTTGCAGCCCGGCGGCACCAACGCCCTCCACCGGGAATTCACCCTTTACACGGGGCCAAAGGAATACCAGACGCTCGCCCGCCTGGGCAAACGGATGGGGAACGACCTGGACCTCATCATGGATTACGGCAGTTTCTTTGGTTTCGTGGCCAAGGCCCTGCTGCTCTCGATGAACGGCCTGCACGCGCTGGGGCTGAACTACGCGTGGTGCATCATCGCCATCACAATCATCATTAAGTTGCTGTTCTGGCCTCTCACCGGCATCAGCACCCGCTCGATGAAGCGCCTGTCGGAATTGCAGCCGCAGATGAAGGCCATCCAGGAGAAATACAAGGAGGACCCCGCGAAAATGAACCAGAAGACGATGGAGTTCATGCGCGAAAACAAGGTCAACCCCATGGCGGGCTGCCTCCCGATGATGGTCCAGTTCCCCGTCTTCATTGGCTTCTACACCATGTTGCAGAGCTGCATTGAGTTGCGCGGTGAGGAATTTCTGTGGGCGCACGACCTCGCCCAGCAGGACACCGTGGCCTACCTGTTTGGTTTCCCCATCAATCCCTTCCCGATCGTCATGGCAGTAACGATGTTCTATCAGGCCCACCTCACGCCACCTTCGCCGGGGATGGACCCAGCCCAGCAGAAGATCATGAAGTACATGCCCATGATGTTCGTGGTCATGCTCTACAACTTCAGCGCCGCGTTGACGCTTTACTGGACCGTCCAGAACCTGCTGACCATCGCGCAGACGAAGCTGACGAAACTCAGCGATGCGAAGAAGGCCGCCACCGGCACCAACGGCACCTCCGCAAAGCCCTCCGAATCTAAAAAGCCCTGACCCGCGAAAGCCACTTTTGCCTTTTACCTTTTGCCTTTTGCCTTAGAACCTCCCGCCATGCCCACTGAACCCAAAATCATTCTCGCCGACCTGCTCAAACACCTTGGCTTCGAAGCCACCATCGAGGAGCAGAAACTGGACGATGGCGGCCTCTTCCTCGACGTGAAGACGGCCGACTCCAACCGGCTGATTGGCCGCCACGGCCAGACGCTGGGTGATCTGCAGTACATCGCCAACCGCATCGCCTTCAACGGCGATCCTGAGGCCCCGCGAATCACCGTGGACGTGGGGGGCTACCGCGCCGCCGCTCGTGATGTGCTCATCAAGAAGGCCAAGGAAGCCGCCGACAAGGTCCGCAAGTGGGGTGACATCGTCGAACTCGAACCGATGAACGCCTACGACCGCCGCGTCGTGCACCAGGCCCTGCGCGAAGACCCGGACATCGAGACCCAGAGCGTCGAGGTCGAGGGCACGGACAAGAAGGCGATGCTCCTGCGGCCCAAGCGGAAAGAGTGAAATCGGAGGATCACGAGTAGGAGTAAGAGCAAGATTAAGAGCCGATCTGCTCCCTCGTAATCTTAATCTTTCTCCTAATCCTGCCCTCAATCCCCCGCGCCACCATGGATCTCCCCCGCATCTTCGAACTGCCCGACGCAGTCTCCGAGTGGGACGACAAGCTCTACTTCACCTTCCTGCAGGACCACCAATTCGGCTATCAGGCCCTGATGGATGACCTGAAGGCGCGCGGCTTGGAGCAATCAGCGGAATACCAGCACTGGCTGGATCAATTCAAAACCGTGGAGCACTACCTCGCCCGCGACTTCAACCGCCGCTACCATCAGGGGTAGGCAACAAGCCCTGATGGGATGGGCTCCGGTTCATGGTGAGAATTCTCCCAACGAGCAGTTCGCGCTTTGAACCCTTGAACCATGGTGTGCCAGGGGCTCGCCGCCGCTCGATTTCAGGCTGTTCAGCCGCTGCTTTGGTCAGAAAAATGCGGTCAGAAGAATTTCAACCCAGGTCCTTCTCCATCTTTCTGACCCTCTTCGGTTCATGGGCAGGAAGCGGGCAATGGAGTTTCGCGTCTCCTATTTTACGAAGCTATTTCCTCAAACTGGAATTACTCATCCCACACGCCGCGCTGCGTCGCCCACCAGATGCCGGCAATGAGCGCGACGCACACAATCGACATCACCAACGCCGATTCGCAGAAGTAAGTCGCACCGATGATCCCCAGCCCACCGACCATGGGCACCACCCTGCTCTGCTTCTTGCCGTAAATGAAAAAACCGCTGCCGACGGCACCCCAGAGCATCGAGGCCCAGAGCGTGTCCATGTTGAAGTTCACCGGCGGCCTCCCAGCTCGCGCCAGCGCGGGCAGTCCATGCAATGGTCGTTCACCATGCCCACCGCCTGCATCAGCGCGTAACAAATGGTGGAGCCCACGAACTTGAAGCCCCGCTGGAGCAACGCCTTGCTCATTGCATCGGACTCGGCGGTGCGCGGGGGAATATCCTTCATGCTCGCACGGCGGTTTTGGATCGGCTGCCCGCCGACGAACTGCCACAGATACTGGTCAAACGTGCCGAACTCTTTTTGCACCGCGAGAAAGGCCTGCGCGTTTTTAATCGTGGCCGCCACCTTCAGACGATTGCGCACAATGCCCGGATCGGCGAGCAACGCCGCGACCTTGGCGGCGTCATATCCAGCGATCTTCCGCGCGTCCCACTGGTCGAACGCGGCGCGGTAGGTTTCGCGCTTCTTGAGGATGGTTTCCCAGCTCAGGCCGGCTTGAGCGCCTTCGAGGTTCAAGAACTCGAAGAGCACGCGGTCATCATGTACCGGCACGCCCCACTCACGGTCGTGATAGGGGATGGAAAGATCCGTACGTGCCCAGGCGCAGCGGCTCATGTCAGGGCTTGGCTTTTTTCGTGAGCTTCTCGATGGCCGCGATCACGTCTTTGGCTTTGCCACCCGCCAGGTCAAACTCCACCTCGCCGAGACTTTTGCCTTCCGGGGTGACGATCAGGAGCGTCGGGTAGCCATCGACTTTGTACTCCTTGTACAGAGCATCGTTGGCAGCCTTCAGCTCCGGTGCCTGCTTCTTCTTCGCGGGAAAATCAACCTCCATGAGGACGAGATGTTTCTTCGCGTACTCGCTGAACTCCTTGGTGGGAAACACTTCCTTGGCCAGTCGAATGCACGGGGGGCAGAAGTCTGAACCGGTGAAGTCGAGCATCACCAGTTTGCCCTCGGCCTTGGCCTGCGCCTTGGCCTTGGCGAAGTCGGTGAACCAGTTAAGGTCAGCGGCGAAAGCGGGCAAGCCCAGCCCGCAGACCGTGGCGAGGGTGAACAACAGTTTCTTCATAGGTGGTGGTTCGATTCAGCTCGGAGGAATTTGTTCAACGGAGGTGCAGATTAAGCCGCCTTTGCCAGCCGGGCGGGGATCGAGATTTTGCTCACATGGTCCAGGTCCACAATGTGCAGGTGCTCCCCATCGGCTACGACAGCGACGGTCTTGACCTCGTTGAACATGACGCATTCGGGATGTTTCACGGGATTGACGCGGGCGTTATTCAGGACCAAGTCAAACGGGATGAACTTCTGCTTGTTCAACGCATCTTCCAAGGTTAGGGCTTTCATTGCTTTAACATGTACCCCTGATTCGTCAGTACATCAAGTTGCGGCGGCAAGCTGTTCACCCGTCACACCAGCTCCTGCCCCCCGCCGTCATGCCCTTCGCCATCGAGGTCGATAAGGATGTCGCGCGGCTCGGCTCCCTTGCTGGGACCGACGTAGCCACGCTCTTCGAGCACGTCCATGATGCGCGCGGCGCGGCCGTAGCCGATCTTGAGCCGGCGTTGCAGCAGGGAGACGCTGGCCTTCTGCTCGCTGCGGATGACTTCCACGCACTGCTCGATGAGTTCCTCGTCCGCACCTTCACCCTCCTCGGCGTCGAAGGGCTGGGCGACGGTGCTCGGGGCCTTCTGCAAGGCGTTATGAATCTCTGTGTCGTAGAAGTTGGTCTTGTCCGTATTCTGCTTCGCGATGAAGTCCACGCACTCGTTGATTTCCTCGTCGGTGATCAGCACGCCCTGCGCGCGGATGAGCCGGGCGGAACCGGGTGGCAAATAGAGCATGTCGCCCTTGCCCAGCAGCTTGTCTGCACCCATCGCATCCAGAATCGTGCGTGAGTCCACCTTGCTCGCAACCTGGAAGGCGATGCGCGCCGGGATGTTGGCCTTGATGACGCCAGTGATCACGTCCACGGACGGGCGCTGCGTGGCGACAATGCAGTGGATGCCCGCCGCGCGGGCCATCTGCGTGATGCGGGCGATGCACATTTCCACGTCCGCCGGGGCGACGAGCATCAGGTCCGCAAGTTCGTCGATGATGCAGACGATGTAGCTGAGCTTCTCGGGAATGATGATGTCCTCATCGCGCGGGACGACGATCTGCTCGTCGATCTGCACGGCAAAACCATCCGCACCCGCTTCAACTTTTTCCTTCACTGACGACAAGGGCAGTTCCAACTCCTGCTGCGGCAGGGGCTTGTCCTTGGGCCGGTCGTTGAACGATCTGATGTTACGGACCCCGACGCGGGCGAAAATCTGGTAACGCTTCTCCATCTCGTTGACCACCCAACGCAAGGCGAGGATGACCTTCTTGGGATCAGTGACGACGGGGACGACGAGGTGCGGCAGGGCATTGTACTGCTGCAACTCGACGACCTTGGGATCGATCATCACGAAGCGGAGCTGGTCGGGCGAGAACTTGTAGAGCAGCGAGGCAACGATGGAGTTGATGCAGACGGACTTGCCGGAACCGGTACTGCCGGCGATGAGCACATGCGGCATCTCCGCGAGGTCCGCGATCACCGGCGTACCGTAAACATCCTTGCCCAGCGCGAGCGGGATGCGCGCCTTGGTGTTCTTCCATTCATCCGACTCAAGCAGGTCCCGCATGATGACCTTGGTCTTGATGCGGTTCGGCACTTCGATGCCGACGGAGGACTTGCCCGGCACAGGCGCAAGGATGTGGATGCGCTCGGCCTTGAGCGCGGCAGCAATGTTGTTCGTGAGCGCGGTGATCTTCTCGAGCTTCACGCCCGGTGCCGGATGCAGCTCGTAGCGCGTGATGGTGGGGCCCTTGGTGATGTCGCCCATCGCGACCTCGATGTCGAACTGCGCAAGGGTGTTGCGCATCAACTGCGCATTGGCCATCAGGTCCTCCTTGGACTCCGTGGGCTTCACAGTCATGTCCGGATGCTGGAGGAAATCCAGCGGCGGGAGCTGGTAATTGCCAATCAGCGGCACGCTTGCCACCGTCACCGGCTTGGGCTTCTTCGGCTGCGGCCGGGGGCGCGGACGCGGCGCGCCGCCGCTGTTGTCGAAAATAGCGGGTGGAACGTCTGCGGGTTTCGTTTCCTCCACCAATTTGGGCGGCTCGGCCACGGCGGCGGCCAGCGCATCGGCGACATGCACCAACGGTTCACCAGGGGCGACCAGGGCCGGAGCGGCAACCTTTTCAGGCTCAACCGGCAGGTCGTTTTTGACCGGCTTTTCAGTCTTCCTGGCCAGCGAGTTGTCCTTGCCGAGAATATCCTTCGTGGTGGCGGCAACGACTTCCTCCGCTTTGATGATGATCGCGTCCTCGGCGGGTTTGCTGCCCTCGCCCGGACTCCAATCATCCGCCGGCTTGGCTGGCTCCTTGCGCTTGGCCTTGGCGGAGAGGTCCGCACCGGGCTTGGGCTGCGGCACGCTCAGGTCGCGAATGAGCGGCGCAGGGATGGGCTTGCCGTCCGCGCCGATTTCCAGACCGGGCTTCTCGGGGGCCTTGTCGGCGACCTTGTCGGCGGCCTTTTCGGCCGGTTTCTCGGCGGGCTTCTCGGGCGCGGCCGCCGGTTCGCTGGCCTTCGCAGCCCGGGCCTTGCTAGCCTTTTCCAAATCTTCCTTCAACCGCTTGGCTTCCTTCTCCAATTCCTTGGAACGCTTCTCCAGCGCAAGTTCCTCCGGAGTCGCGTCAGCGTCACTGGCCAGAGCATTATCCCCACGCTGGAACAGCCCATGCACCCAGTCCAGCAAGGCAAAATTTGTGAGGTAGAACAGGCCGACTAGGTAAAGGGTGAGAAACACGAGCGTGGCACCGAGCGTGCCCAGAAAGTGTTTGAAGAGATACTGGTTCAACCAATGCCCCACAGCTCCACCCGGCCAAGGCGCGTTGATGGCCAGGATGATGCGGTCGAAGACTCCGGCGGTCAGGTCGAACACTCCCGTGAGACACAGCAGCAAGATTAGGCACCACGGCCACCGGCGCCGCAGGTGTTGCAGCACCTCAACGAACGGCACCAGGCCGACGAGCACCAGCAGCGGGGGAAACAAGTACGCGGCCGCGCCAAAGGCGAAAAAGCCGGTGTTGGCCACATGCGCGCCCAGCCGCCCGATAAGGTTGTGAATTTCAACATTCGGCTCGGCGGTGTTCAGCGCCACGTCGTTCTTATCAAACGAAAACTGCGCCAGCAGCAGGAGCACGGCCCCGGCCAGCAGCACCAAGCCGAGAATGCCGCCTTCCCCGCGGGGTTGCGGTTGCTCCTTCTCTTCCGAGTTGTCCTTACGAGCCACGCGCAGAGACTAGGTGATGACGGGGGAAAATGAGAATGTAAAAAGCGGGGCTCAAGCGGCGGCCAAAGCGCCGCCGCAACTGCTGCCCGCACCAGCGGTGCAAGCCAAACAATGGTCGCCGGTTCGGATGGCTCGGCCGGCCAGTTCCGCCGGCGACACGTCCCAAAGACGAAGCGGCCCGCCGTTGGATTCCGCATTCACCCCCATCCCAAGCATCTGGTTGAAGTCGCAGTCATACAGTTCGCCGAGCCAGCCGACACTCAGCGTGCTGCGGCACATGAGCCCGTCCACGGTCGCCGGGTTGAAGGCGTTGGCAAGCAGTTCGAGATAGGCGTCCCATTCGCCGCGCGACCGCAAATCCTCGGCAAACCGTGCGATGGGCTGGTTGGTGATGGTGAAGAGGTGCGTGAATTCGATGCCGTAACGGGCGCGCAGCTCCACCTTGTAGTCCGCCTCCAGTTCCGCCTGCGGTGGCGGCAGTTTCGGGCCAAGCGGGTTGTAAACCAGATTCAACGGCAACCGCGTGCCATAGCCAACGCTGTTCAGCCTGCGGAGCGCCCGGATGCTTTTCTCAAACACGCCATCACCGCGCTGGGCGTTGACGTTCTCCTCCAGATAACACGGCAGCGACGCAATGACTTCTACTGCGTTGGCGGCGAAAAACTCCGGCAGCCAGGCGAAGGATTCGGTCTCGATGATCGTAAGATTGTTGCGGTCAATGACATGGCAGTCACTGGCACGGGCGGTCTCCACGAGAAAGCGGAAGTGCTCACTCAACTCCGGAGCCCCACCCGTGATGTCCACAACCGCCGGCCGGTGCTCGTGAATCCAGTCGGCGATGCGCCGCGCCGTTGGGGCGTCCATCATCTCCGTGCGCCACGGCGCGGCGTCCACGTGGCAATGCCGGCAGGTCTGGTTGCACTGGCGGCCGACATTGATTTGCAGCGTGCGCAACGACTCGCGGCGGAGCGCGAGGCCGTGGTGGGTGAGAGCTTGGGCGAAGCGATTCATCGCAAGGTTTCGACAGAGACGCACCTCCGCTCTGCGGGAAGGGAAAGCGCCGTCGCCGCTGCGCTCTGCCGGCGCAGTCCAAGACGTGCGCCGAGCTGAAGGGCGGTCGGGAAAAGGACGTTCACAGCACCTTGAGCACGATCACCGTCACGTCATCCTGCTGTTCGGCACCTTTGCAGAAATCGCGCACCGCCAGATAAAGTGCATCCACGATCCGCGCCGCCGACTGGTCGCGGTTCGCACGCAGCACGTCCAGCATCCGGTCCGTGCCAAACATTTCCTCATCTGGCCCCATGGCCTCCTCGATGCCGTCGGTCAGCAGCAGGACGAGTTCGCCCGGATGCAATACAATGGGCGGCAAGCTGCGATATTCAGTCGTGGCGCGGATGCCCAGCGGCACACCGGTGCGGCGCAGCTCCATCCGCACGCTGCCATCAGGGGCGAGCACGAAGCCCGGCGGATGCCCGGCGCTCACGTAGGTCAGCAGGCGCTGCTGGGCGTCGAGCCGTCCGAGGAAGAGAGTTACGAACCGTTCCGAGCCAATGTCCTCGGCCAGGGCGATGTTGGTGCGCGTAAGCACCTCCGCAGGATCAGCACGGTTCAATCCTGCAATGCGCACATAAGCACGCGTCTCGGCCATGAGCAGCGCGGGACCAATGCCGTGGCCCGTCACATCCCCGACCACGAGACCAAGGCCGTTCTCGGCCATGGGAACAAAATCAAAATAGTCCCCGCCCGCCGCCGCCGCCGGAAAGGATGCCCCGGCCACGTCGAAGCCCGGCAGGTGCGGTGCCACCTTCGGGAACAGATGCTGTTGAATCTCCCGCGCCACCCGGAATTGCTCGGCGTTTTCAAGCAACACACGGCGGTTGCGCTCGCGCTCGGTGATGTCGCGGATGAACGCCACGAACAGCCGCTGGCCACCCAGCTCCATGTCGTTGAAGGCGAGTTCGAGCAGGACTTCGGACCCGTCCTTCTTGAGGCCGGTGGTTTCGAGCGTGCGACGCTGGGCGGTGGTGACCAATGGACCTTGCCGCTGGAACGTGGTGTCGGAAGTCTCGCGGAGCTTCTCCGGCAACAGCATGGCAAAATTTCTTCCAAGCAGTTCGCTGGGCGAGTAGCCGAAAATCATCTGGACGGCCGGATTCGCAAAAAGAATCGCGCTGTTGGTATCCATCAACAGGATGGCATCCGTGGCCGTCTCCCAGAGCAGACGGTAGCGCTGTTCACTCTCACGCAGTTCGTTCTCGGCCTTGTGGCGGGCCTGACGGACGGCGGCGTCGCGCAGCTCACGTTCCACGGCGGGCACAAGCCGGGCGAGGTTGCCCTTCATCAGGTAGTCGTTTGCCCCGGACTTCATGGAGGCGACGGCGATGTCTTCGCCGATGCCGCCGGAAACGATGATGAAGGGGATGTCGAGCTTGGTGGCCTGGAGGAGCTGCAGCGCGAGCGTGGCGTTGAAGCCGGGCAGGTTGTAATCTGAGAGGACGAGGTCCCACTGCTTGTTCGCCAGCGCCGCAGCCATGGCATCGGCGGTCTGGACGCGCTCGTAGCTCGTGGCGTAGCCGCCCCGGTCCAGCAGGCGGACGAGCATCTTGGCGTCAAACTCGGAGTCTTCGACTACGAGAACGCGCAAGGGCTGTTTCATGGCGGCAGCTTAGGGAAAACTCAGACGCCTAACAACTCCCGCGCTTTCACGGCGAGGTCGGCCTCGCGCATGAGCGATTCGCCGACAAGAATCGCGCGGGCCCCAGCGCGCTTGAGCCGCAGCACATCGGCCCGGGTGTGGATGCCGCTTTCGGCCACGAGCAGTGCGTTGGAATTCGCGCTGGAGAAGAGCCGGGCGGCGATGCGTTCCGTGGTGGCCATGTCCACGGTGAAAGTTTTGAGGTCGCGGTTGTTTACGCCGATGAGCTTCGCCCCGGCAGCAAGCGCGCGATCCAGCTCGGCTTCGTCATGCACTTCCACCAACGCCGCCAGACCGGCCTCGGTAGCAAGCTGGTGGAACTCACGGAGCTGCTGGTCATCGAGGATCGCGACGATCAGCAGGATGGCATCCGCACCCCACTGCACCGCCTCACGAATCTGCCGGGCATCAATGATGAAGTCCTTGCGCAGCAGCGGCAGGTCCACGGCGGCCCGGATGGCAGCGAGGTAATCCAGCGAGCCTTGGAAGAACTTCTCGTCGGTGAGCACCGAAAGGCAGCTCGCCCCGGCGGCCTGATATTCCAAGGCAATTTTCACCGGATCGAAGTCCGCGCGGATAATGCCCTTTGACGGCGATGCCTTCTTCACCTCGGCGATGAGCGCGACGTCGCCGCAGCGAGGCTGACGCAGCGCGCCGAAGAAATCGCGCAGCCCGCGCTGCTTCAGTGCGCTTTGCAACTCGGCGACCGTCACGGGTTCATCCGGGAGCCGGGCGATTTCGAGCCGCTTTTGGGCGACGATGGTGTCGAGGATGGACAAAGTAACTAGTGCTGAGTGATTAGTGGCAAAAGGGTGCGCCGGATGTCATGGGCTGACTAATAACTAATTACTGCCTACTCCTCCTCATCCTTCACGCCCTGCATCCGCTTGGCGGGACAGCCGGCGCGGAGCCAGCCGTTGACGTAGTCGTCCAGCGCGCCGTCCATGACGGCCTGCACGTTGCTGGTCTGCACGCCGGTGCGGAGGTCCTTCACCATGCGGTAGGGCTGGAAGACGTAGCTGCGAATCTGCTGGCCGAAACCAATCGCACCCTTCTCGCCATAGAAGCGTTCCATCTCGGACTTCTGCTGGTCCTCGCGCAACGCGTAGAGCTTGGCCAGCAGCATCTTCATACAGGTGGCACGGTTCTGGTGCTGCGAGCGTTGCCCCTGTGATGCGACGATGATGCCCGTGGGCACGTGGGTGATGCGGACGGCGGTCTCGACCTTGTTCACGTTCTGGCCGCCCTTGCCGCCGGAGCGGAAGGTGTCCGTCTGGAGGTCGATGGGATTGATGACAATCTCTCCTGCCTCCTCGATCTCCGCGATCACGTCCACACTGGCGAAGCTCGTGTGGCGCCGCTGATTCGAGTCGAACGGCGAAATGCGCACGAGGCGATGCACGCCGCGCTCGGCCTTGGCGAAGCCATAGGCGTTCTCGCCCTCGATGGTCATGGTGGCGCTCTTGATGCCCGCCACATCGCCTTGAAGAATATCGGTGACCTCGGCCTTCCAGCCCCGCAGTTCGGCCCAGCGCTGATACATGCGCAGGAGCATGTTCGCCCAGTCCTGCGCCTCGGTACCGCCGGCACCGGCGTTGATGCTGAGGATGCAGCCGTTTTTATCGTGCGGCCCTTTGAGGAGGAAACGCAGTTCGAGCGCATCCAAGTCGGCGGCGAACTTCGTGACGTCGCGCGTGAGTTCGGCGAGCACGGCGGGCTGGGCCTCGGGCGGTTCGGCCTCGCCCAGCTCCACCATCATGTGGAAGTCCTCGAGCTGCTTCTCGGCGGCGACCAAAGGGTCCACCTTCTTGCGGAGGGCATTGGCCTCATCGATGGACTTCTGCGCCTGCTCGCGGTTGTTCCAAAAATCATCCTGCGACATCACGGAGTCTAGCTCCGCAATGCGCTTCTGCGCGCCCGGCAAGTCAAAGAAACCTCCGCAACTGGGAGAGTTTCTCGGCTGTGGCTACCAACTGGGCTTTGACCGCGTCGAACATGGGGCCGGAATCTACGGGGAAACGGCGGTTTGCCCAGCAGAATTTCCAAAGTTGAACGCCAGCAGGATTGCTCAGACAGCGCGGATTGAAAGCACGGGAGGCAAAATACTTACCAGATAACAAACTGCTCTCACCGGATAACCTCCTTGCCACTTTTCAGGAAATCCCCGACCGGAAGCCCAGATTCGCATGGAACGTAATGGCACGCCCAGTGCTTACACCTTCGGACGTAGTCAGTAAACACCTCGGTCTCCTGCGACTTAATCTTGGTTCATAACAACATACCCCCTATGAAGACTCTCTCCCGTCGTTCCGGTTTCACCCTCGTCGAAATCATGATCGTGGTGGCCATCATCGGGCTGCTGGCGGCCATCGCCATACCGAACTTTGTCAAGGCGCGCGCCACCGCGCAGAAAAATTCCTGCATTGCCAACCTGAAACAAATCGATGGGGCCGTCCAGCAGTGGGCCTTGGAGAATAAGAAGCAGGCCACGGACACCTACGCATTTTCGGACACGACTTTGCTGGGTTACTTGAAAGGCTCCGTGCTGCCGGGCGGCGGCACCTGTCCTGGTGGTGGCTCCTACACCGAAGGCACCACGGTATCTGCCACCCCGACGTGCACTCTCGCTGGCAGCGGACACACGTTGTAGGCCGTAAGCTGCGCGTTACCCTGGAAGGCTGGCTCACGACTGGGCTTCGCCATCCAGATCAAGTTCGGAGTTCCGGCTTAACTACTTCTTTAAATACGGCCATGGAAATGGTTTCGGCAGGCGAGCCTGAGATGATCGACCGATTAACAACATCGTTGGGGCATGTTCATGGGAAATCGGCTTGCTTCATGATTTTGAGTTCTCAGACGGTGGAGGTCGGCGCTGTCACTTAGCTGGATTAATATGCAGCTCCCACGCGGGCTGCCGTCGCCGGTGTCACCGCCGGCACGGCCATCAGCCGACATATTGCTTCCAGGGACTTCTGCACCATCTCCGTTGGGGCCTTGGTCATGATGCCACGCAGGACGATGCGGTCCTTGATGCACCCGCCCACCGTCGCTATTTCCATCTCCGAAGGGAACAACCCCAGGGAGGAAACGCGGGTCAGCAGCCCGCCCAGGAAGCCGACCTGATCTGGCGCTTCAAGATGCAAACCCAGTTGCAGGTCCTTTCGCCGCACAATCGTGAAGGTGCTCAATTGTGGCGTGGTGAACGCCGTTATTGCCGGACGCTGAAGAGCCAATGCGAGGTAATCCACCTGGTCTGGCCGGAGTTGACTCCGCTGGAAATCCAGCACCACCCGCGCCTCCCAGCCCAGCGCATCATTCTGCACCGCCCGACCGGAAACGAGGGAAACCTGCCGGTCGGTCAATCCGCGCAGCAGATAGGCGAGCCAGTGCGGGTGAGGAAAAGCCCCGCGAAACGCCACCTCCACGGTGCCTTCGGGCAGCCGTCGGAGCGCAAACGTCGGTTGGTCGGATGACAATGAGGTCGTCATGATTTCGTCCGCAGCACCACGGGCCCAACATCCGCCACGGACTACCCAACTTGCTTCCGATCATCACAAGCACAAGTGAACTTCTCCGTTCTCTGGATGAAATCTCCGCATCGCAAACCTGCAATCCCTTTCATCGCACACCCTTGATTACACGGGCAAAGTTGGGACACAAATCCGGGCGACGGCGTGAACCGTAGGTCCACTGAGACAGGCCACTTGCACCTGGCGCGAAACAGCTTTGCCCGGTCAAACTCAGATCATGTGCCGCCACCGCGCCCCGACTTCTGCCTTTGGGCGGCTTCCTTCCATATGGATTACCGTTGGTCCGATTTTGAATCATGGCTTCTCAACACTCCTCTGGAACGGCAGCGATCTGCTTTTGGAACCCCTAGCAGACCGTCAAAAAACGCCCTGTTTCAGAATTTGACTCCTGTATTCGCCGCCGCGCCACGGAATCGCCCGCAAACTTTCCTGAAGCGCCCCGAA